>JBEIQG010000246.1:0-4983 GCA_040376625.1 Nitrospira sp.
ACACTGTAGCCGATTCGCCAGCCGGTGATACTGAACGTTTTCGAGTAACCTCCGATGGTAATGGTCCGGTCGGCCATACCGGGGAGGGACGCCATGCTCACGTGCTCGCGTCCGTCGAACACGAAGTATTCGTAGATTTCGTCCGTGATCACCATCACATCATGGCGAGAGGCTATCTCCGCAATCTGTTCCAACTCCCGCCGTGTGAAAACTTTTCCAGAGGGGTTTCCCGGAGTGTTCACCACGATCGCCTTGGTCCTGGACGTGATCACCTGCTCCAGGCCTTTGAAATCCACCGTCCAGTCCGGCGGCCGCATCGGCACACAGCGGGGCACGGCCTCGACCGCGACGATCGCCTGAATGTGGTAGGCGTAGAAGGGCTCAAAGAGAATCACTTCGTCGCCGGGATTCAGCAACGCCATGCAGGTGGCCTGAAACGATCCGGTGGCGCCGGCGCTCACAGTAATATTGACGTCGGGGTCCGCCGTAATTCGATTGTACGCCGCCAGCTTACCGGCAAGGGCCTGCCGCAATTCCGGGATGCCGTCAAAGCGTGAATAGATATTGTGCCCTTGGGCCATCGCCTGTTGCGCGCCCTGCACCACGACCGGAGGAACGGGGGTATCGCAAACGCCCTGGGACATATTGATGCCGTTCACCCTGGCGCAGGCAAGGGTCATCGCACGGATATCCGATTGTGCCAAACGAGCGGTCCGATCGCTTTTCTTCATCACTACCCTCAAAATCGTGATCTGGTTCTTACCGGCTCACCGGCCGGAGATCGGCTTGCCTCGATTGGGCGCGTCAGAATCCCGTACCCGTTCCTCTCGGAAAATGCAACTGGGACGACATGTCTATACACAAAACGGCTTCATTCACGCACCCGTGGGGAAACCAGGAACACCTCGCCGCCTGATTCACGCGTCCTGAGATGTGGAGCCGCCTGATGGGTCTCCGCACGGAATCGATGGTAATGACCCAGCACGCGTTCGACATAGAGTTGCGTCGCCGGGAGCGCCGGAGTACCGATGGCCTGCCTGACTCGTGCCTCACCGACATGGTACGCAGCCAGCGCCAACGAAAGGTCTCCGTCGAACCGGTTCAGAAGCCGTCGAAGCAGCGCCGCGCCGGCCCGGATATTGTCCTTCGGATCGAACGGGTCGAGCACATGAAGTGCCGCCGCGGTCAACGGCATGAGCTGCATCAGGCCGATGGCTCCCTTGGAGGATACGGCTTCAGAATTGAAATTCGATTCGACCTTGATCACGGCCCACAAGAGGGCCGGGTCGAGCCCGTATTGCGCGGCAGAGTGGGCAATGAGTGAGGTGATCGATTCGGACGAGCCAGGAAACGGAACGTCGCGTATGCCGGGATCGATCGCGACCCGGCTTACCGGAGGCATCATTACCACCAGGCACCCTGCCACTACGAACGGGCAAAGCACGCGGGCGACACGCTCCCAACGGGAATTCCATTGCGGGTCTTGCATGATTGTGCGGGAAATCGAGTCGCGCAGGCCGGACTCGTCTTACCGGGCCTCCTCATCGAGGCTTCTGATGACGACGGCTCGCCCCTGCCGGTCGAACCAGGATTGGATACGATCGCCCACATGGGCCGGCCGATCGATCCTTGTATTTTGATCATGGGGAATACGATGTTCCTGCCCACGCACGTCGCGGACCAGATACGCTACGCCTTCCACGGCCTGCACCTGACCGACCAACGACCCGCCGGGCTGGTCACCGGTCGTGGCCGCAACCGGAATCTGCGCTCCGAGCGTTCCCGTCACAATCCCCATGCCCAGATGTTCCTGGGGAGAAGGTGCCTGCAGGGCTGACTGTGTACAGCCCATCACAAAGAATCCCATGGGAAGGACGAACAACAAACGAGCGCATACCGTGAGCAAGGGCATCATGGCTGTGACCTCCAGGCATGGTTGGTTGGGAAGCCGGTGCAAGAAAGGCCTGCGCACCGTCAGGTCACTATTCCATGGAGGGGCGGAATGCTCAAGAAAATGACAGAAATCGGCCCGGAGGGAAATCGATGGAAGGTGCGGGAACGAGGTGACCGGGAAACGGGGCGCGACAGGGTGATGTGTCGTTGGCGATGCCACAGGTAGAACGAATAGAGCGTCGCCGTCAGCACAACGGCCATCAACAGCATGAGAGACAACGCCGCGAGAGAGCCACCCGTAGCATTGTGATAGCTTCCGTAGATCACGTGCAACGGCTGGTCGGTGAAGGGACTGAAGTGGGACAACCATCCAAAGACCAATCCTCCGCATCCGATGACGGCCCAGAATAGGGGCCCGACAGCCCCTCGGCGGGACCATCGTAATCCCATCCCGATCACGAGGTAGATGGCGGCGACGATGAGCACAAAACCAACCGATCGCCCATCGAGCGGCCAGTGGAAGTCTCCCCGAATGATATGGTCAAGCGTATGCACCCCATTCAGCCAGGCAATGACCAGGACGAGACGAACGAGTGATCGATCCACGGTCATGCGTTGGCCGGCCTGACATCCGGGCCCTTTTCGCTGACGCAGCGAACATGCTCTTTCAGCCAACAACGATCCATCACCACTTGCAGCCCGGCCCGTCGCGCACGTTCAGCCGCTGCCTCATCAATTACCCCCTCCTGGAGCCAGACGGCCTTGGCCTTGATCCGGATGGCTTCATCGACGACCGCGCCTACTTCTTCAGATCGTCGGAAAATATTCACCATATCGACCGGACCGGGCACCGTAGAGAGTGCCGGGTAGGCGGGCTCACCCAACACCACAGTTTCCCGTGGATTCACCGGCACCACCACTTTGCCCTGCCGCTGCATGTAGGCGGCCACACGGTATGAGGGTCGGGCGGGATTCGACGACAATCCCACCACGGCAATCGTCCGGCATTCGTGAATCAGCCGCGCGAGCCGCTCCTGCGAGTTCTCAGCCGTCATGGAGTCCCCCAGAGATCTTCCAGTCGCTGCGCACGCCCGCAGTTATACTTGTAGAATTTGTACCGGATCGGATTCTTCTTATAAAAATCCTGGTGATAGTCCTCGGCCGGATAAAACGTCGCAGCCATGGTGAGTTCCGTCACAATCCGCCCGGGAAGTCGACCGGATTGCTCGATCGCGCCTTTCGACTCCTCCGCCAGGCGCTTCTCTTCCTCTCCCTGGTAGAAGATTACGGCCCGGTACTGGCTGCCATGGTCGCAGAACTGGGCATTCGCCGTGACCGGGTCCACATTGCGCCAAAAGGCGTCGAGCAAGGTGGTGTAACTGACCTTGGCTGGATCGTAGACCACCTCCACTGACTCGGCATGACCAGTTCCCCCGGCAGAGACCTGTTCATAGCTGGGGTGTTCGACACGCCCACCCATATATCCGCTGACCACCGATGTGACGCCCGGCACTTTCTCAAACACCTCTTCCATGCACCAGAAACACCCTCCGGCAAAATACGCCTTCGCCGGACCGGCAGGGCCAGCTGCCTCTCCGACCGAAACCAGCCAACCTGCCAGCACCAGCGTCAGAACCAACCAGGTATAGATGCCTCTGCGTATCCCTATACTCATGGACTGAGCCCTCCCTGCAATTGACCCTGCTCCTCGCTGTTCATCTTACCAAAGCGTTCAGCCCGCTGCGATTGCAGGGCTGGTTATTTTCACGGTGTAGGCGGCAGAACCACTCTATGGTTGGTCTTGCGAGTACGCAGCGGGCGGCCTTTTTCTGCATCCCACCATTATCTACGAGCGTCGCAATCGATTGGATGTTTCTCTATGATGCGGAAGATGAAACGACTGGCTTCGCTTGCGGGACTGGTGGCGGCACTGACGTTTCCCGGATGCGTCTCTTGGTTCATGAAAGGGGAGGCACCGGAAGTCCTGGTGACCAACGTCACGCCGCTGGAGGCGAGCGCCTTCGAACAGCGCCTTCAGGTGGATCTTCGTATTCGGAATCCCAATGACTTTGATCTCGCCGTGACCGGCATCGACTTCCGGCTCGATCTCAATGGCAACCGATTGGCCCGTGGACTCGGTAACAAGGAACTGGTCGTCCCCAGGCTGAGCGATTCCCTCACATCGATCGAAACAAGTACCTCGACCTTGCAGGTCGTCCGGCAGTTCCTATCCTTCACCGGCGATCAGCCGCTTACGTACCACGTCTCGGGCGTGCTTCACACCAAGGAAGGCCGCCTCCCCTTCGACAGCTCCGGCGTGGTGCTGGAAAAAGGCGCGCTATCCGGATCTCCCGCCCCTCAACAGTAGGTCTCAAAGCAATGGATGGTGCAGGCGGCTCAAAAAGCCTGTCCAGCGAGGCAACTGCAATGCGAGGAGGTGAGGCGTACCCTTGCGGTACGTTGAGTCTCGGAACGATGCGAGAACGAAGCTGGGAAGCTGGTTTAGCCCCCTGCTAGACTCCGCCCCAGGAGCGCGCCCCCTGCACAAGATCCGGTTGCTGCTGTTCGAACTGCTTCAGCATGAGCCCGATGGCTTCCTCCGGACTCTCCACGGAAGCGATGAGCCGTCCGCCGAGTTTCTTAAAAAATTTCTCCTCGGCCGGCGTGGCCCCGACCAGAATCACCGGCTTTCCCGCCTTGAGCGCAAGCGCCACCTCCGACACGGTGCCGGCTCCCATCAGCCCGCAGACCACCACCACATTGCTGGACATGACGTTGACGTTGTTGCGGGCATTGCCCATTTCGGTGATGATGGCCAGATCGACATACTTGGACACGCGTTCACGAGCCGACGGCAGCACCCCGATCGTCAGGCTGCCGGGAACCTTCTTGGCACCCTGACAGGCTGCATCCATCACGCCGACGTCACGACCGCCTGTCAAAACCACCCATTCGCGCCGGGCAATCAATTCTCCCAGCACGCGAGCATTGTCGACATCCTTTTTCCTGGCCTTGGCCGGCCCCATGACTCCTACTATGTATCGCATGCCTATCCTTGGGTTCGCCCGCCGTATTGCGGCTGCCACCAGC
>JBEIQG010000274.1:0-3956 GCA_040376625.1 Nitrospira sp.
AACGCCTCGGCTTGACCGCCGATGTCCGTATGTTGGGATTCCGAGACGACCTCCTGGATGTGTTCCGGTCGTTGAACCTCTTCGTGATCCCCACGGTCGAAGGCGATACCATTCCTCAGGTGCTGATGCAGGCCCTGGCGATCGGACTCCCCGTTGTTTCGACGACCACCGGCTCGATTCCCGATGTGCTGGCCGACGGAGAGTCGGGGTTCGTCGTTCCGCCGCGGGATGCCGATGCATTGGCGGACCGGATCGGCCGCCTGCTGGTCGATCCCGAGCTTCGCGCCGCGATGGGGCGGCGGGGCCGCCGGACGGTCGAACAGTCTTATTCGATCGACCGGATGGTGGATGAACTTGAGCGCGTTTATCGGCAGGTGATCGCATCATGATGCAGCGATGGTCCGAAGCCCGCGCCTCGATCCGCAAAAGCGTGCTGTTCTGGTGGATACTCTTCGTCGTGATGCAAATGGCGGAGCGTCTGTTTCTGTTGCGCGACGCGCTCGAACAGGAAGCTCCCAGCCTGACGCTGCTGCTCAAAACTCTCGTCGTCGGTGTGCGAGGCGACTTCATCACCGCGACCTTTGCATTAGTGCTGGCCGGAATCGGGGCCGGGGGGTGGGCCATGCTGAGGCACGGCTGGAACGGCCTGAGGCGCGCGACCCAATCGTTCCTCCTGACGTTTCGATCCGCGCTGCATGCCGGGTGTGTGCTGACCGGCATACTCCTGTTTGTCCTGTTGTGTGTGGATATGGGCTACTACGGGTTCAACCGGCAACATATGGATTTCGTGTTTCTCGAATATATCGGCGACCTCTTTGCGCCTGCGGCCACACCAGACGCCACCAATGTGCAGGCCATGCAGCAAACTAGCGCAGAGTTGGGTGCAGCCGGAAAGTGGGCGGCACGGCTGGCCTTCTTTCTGGGCATTCAGGTTGTCGCCATGGGTCTGTGGTGGTGGAGTTTCTCCCTTGCCGTTGTGCCTGCGCTGGATCGCTGGCGGCCGGGCTCGGGGTTTCAGGCGAACACGTTCCTCCTTGTCGCACTGGTGGCCGGAGGGGCAGGGTTTCATCATTCCGGCCCCTACGGGATTCGGATCGCGCCGATCGGAAGCATGGTCTATTACACGCTGGCGCAGAATCCCGTCCTCTTTGCGGCTGAGGCCCTACGAATCGCGGTGGTCTCGAGGGGGTCTATGGAGCAACGGGCAAATGCCGAGGCGATGCCCTATGAGGTCGCCGTTCAGACGGTACAGCGATTGTTCGGCCCGGGGGAAGCGTTTCTAGACAGACGGTATCCCCTGGTCAGAACCGTTGCCGCCTCTTCAGGCGGCGTTCGGTTACCAGGGCAGGCGAACATTCTGTTGGTGTTTCTCGAAGGCTTGGATCGCCGGTATCTCGAGCAGAAGTACGGAAACATTCAAGGAACACCCTTCTTGGATCGCCTAAAGCAGGATAGTGTCTATTTCGAGAACTTTTTCTCCAACGGTGTTCAAACTTCACGGGGACTGTTTTCGACGCTCTGTAGTGCCTTTCCCCGGCAAGGGGCCGCCGCGATGAAAACGCGTTATGCCCACGATTACCTCTGTCTGCCGTCTTTGCTGCAGCGCCAGGGCTACCGTACGGAGATGGTGATCGGACAGCATCGAGACCTGAACCGGCTGCAGTCCTTTGTAGCGCGCAACGGGTTGCAGCAGCTCATCGACGAGGGAGATTTTCCCAAGGATGCGGAACGGATGGGCCTCGGCATCGTCGATGGCGCTCTATTCGACCTCTGTTATGAACGGATCAAACAGCGCCAGGCGGAGGACAAGCCGTTTTTTCTGACGACGCTCACCTTGTCGACCCACCATCCCTTCGCAGCCCCCCAGACCCATCCCGAGGTGCGTCTGCTACAGGAGCAGGTGTCGGACAAGTATGTGGGTGCCCTGCGATATACGGATCACGAATTGGAGCGAGTCTTTACCAGACTGGTTCGCGAAGGACTGCTGCGGAATACGGTCGTCGTCGTCCTGGGTGACCACGGTCGGCACGAGCCGGTCGGGAGTAGCGACATTGAGCGGAAGGCCGGTCATTTCGCATCACCCTTGTTTATCTGGATGGACGAGTCGTTGCGCACTCCGGCCACCTATCGGCCGCGGACCGTGTCGACCATTGCCAGTCAGGTTGATGTGGCTCCGACTCTACTGGCGCTCAACGGCATTCTTCCGGCCGTAGGGGCGTTCGCCGGACATGACCTGAGCTGTTTGTTGGTGCGGGATTGCCTGCCGGACCAGGTGGCGTATCTTACGAGTGTCTACGACAATCTGGTCGGCCTGGCCAGCCCGGACGGGCTGTTGTTGTATTCATTCTCCACCGAGACGTTCCAAGAGGCGACGCTCGACTTCGAGAGCATTCCTGTAGGCGAGTCGGGCCGGCGGCGACGGTTCCCTGTTCGTGACCGGGAGTTGATGGCCCTCTACGAGGTGGCGAATGTCGCGCTCGATTCGAATCGCCTCTGGTCCTGGCGGGAGTTCGGGACACGGTTATGATCGGATGGGGCACGGTTTTTTGTCCATACGTGTTCAAAAAGGATCTGCTGCTGTGAATCACATTCCGGTGTCGGCCGTGGTCATCGCCTACAATGATGAGCCGAATATGCGGGCTTGTCTGGAATCCCTCACCTGGGCGGATGAAATCATCGTCGTGGATTCTCACAGTACCGACGCCACCGAGCGGATCAGCCGGGAATTCACCGACAAGGTCTACCAGCATGACTTTCACGGGTTCGGCCGCCTGCGGAACGAAGCCCTGACCCATGCCACACACGACTGGGTGTTCAGCCTGGATACCGATGAACGGGCGACGACGGAGTTGCGCGACGAGATCCGCCGCGTGCTGGCTGCCGGCCCGGCGGCCGATGCCTACTTCGTCCCCCGCAAGAATTACTTTCTCGGGCGCTGGATCAAACATTCCGGCTGGTTTCCGGACTACCGGCAGCCGCAGTTGTTTCGGAAGAGTCGGCTGCATTATCGGGAGGAACTCGTCCATGAGAGTTTTGATCTGGACGGGAAGATCGGCTATCTGGCGGCCGCTGCGCTGCAGTACCCGTTCCGGGATATCGACCATTACTTAGCCAAGCAGGAACGCTACTCCGATCTTATGGCTCGGCGCATGGTCGAGCAGCGCCGTGCATTCTCCGCTCATCAGCTGATCTCACACCCTTGTTTCACCTTTCTCAAAATGTACGTCGGGAGGAAAGGTTGTTTGGACGGGGTGCCCGGACTCATTTTGTCAGGACTGTACGCCTATTATACGTTCATCAAGTATGCGCGTTTCTGGGAGCTGCAGTCCCGGGTGCTGCCTGAGGGTGGGCAGGCTGCGCCGATGAAGCAGGGTGAAGCGTGATGGGCACGGACGGAGGAGCGAGACGCAGAACCTTGACGATTGCGGCGGTGGTCATCACCAAGGATGAAGAAAGAAATATTGCCGACTGCCTCGAATCCCTGCGCTGGGCCGACGAACTGATCGTGGTGGATGCGGAAAGCCGGGACCGCACGGTGGACCTGGCAAAGCGGTACACCCCCAAAGTGTTTGTCCGCCCATGGCCGGGCTATGGCCCGCAAAAAAACTTCGGTATCGATCAGGCCGCTGCGGAGTGGATTCTCGTGGTAGATGCCGACGAGCGGATGACCGGGGAATTGCGAAGGGAAATTGAAGTATTGCTAGCGACCGCCCCGGCCGCCGACATCGGAGGGTATGAGATTCCTCGCCGGAATTTTTTCTACGGGAAATGGATTCAAGGCGGTGGACTCTATCCGGACTATCAGCTGCGGCTCTTCCGAAGATCCGCCGGCCGGTATGACGATGTGAAGCTGCACGAAAACCTGAGGCTCAGCGGGCGTCGGGAGCGGCTTCGGGAACCCTTCGATCACTACAGCATGCCCAGCGTCAACCACCACATCCGCAAGATGATGTGGT
>JBEIQG010000265.1:0-4410 GCA_040376625.1 Nitrospira sp.
ATGATCGGCTGGTATGGTTGCGCGATGCTCTGTTACGTCACGCCGAAAGAACACCTCGGCCTCCCGACCAAGGAGGACGTGAAGGTCGGTGTCGTGACGTACAAGATTGCCGCCCACGCCGCGGACCTGGCCAAGGGCCATCCGGGCGCGCAGGCCCGTGACAATGCCCTATCGAAGGCGCGCTTCGAATTCCGTTGGGAAGATCAATTCAATCTGTCACTGGATCCGGATACCGCCCGCTCGTACCACGATGCGACACTGCCGGACAATGCGGCGAAGGTCGCGCATTTCTGCAGCATGTGCGGACCGCATTTCTGCTCGATGAAGATCACGCAGGACGTCCGCGATTATGCGGCGCAGAAACAACTGGAGGAGCAGCAGGCCATCCAGATCGGCATGAAGGAAAAATCAGAAGAGTTCAAGAAAGCCGGCGCTGAGATCTATCTATAAGGCTGATCAAAAAGGCGGCCCGGCGAGGCCGCAGGCGAGTCCAAACCGGAGGCGTACCCTCAGGGTAGGTTGAGGATGTTGGAAGAACTGCGAACGAAGCCGGAAGCCATTTTCAGCAGCCGTTGAAGGGGAAGACCGCATGGGGAAGCCAAAACCGGCGCCGTTACGCGAGCGCGACATCACCCGCCAGATCGCACGGGAGTACTATAAAGAGTTCGATCAACTGATCGAGAGCGATGTCATTATCGTCGGCGCGGGGCCGTCCGGCCTCATTTGCGCCCACGATCTTGGCAGGATGGGCATCAAGACCCTCATCGTAGAGCAGAGCCTGGCCCTGGGAGGCGGATTCTGGTCCGGCGGGTACTTGATGAATAAAGCCACTATCTGCGCCCCCGCCCATAAGATTCTTAAAGAAGTGGGCGTGCCCTGTAAGCAGATCAAGGAATGCCCGGGCATGTACATGGTCGATCCGCCGCATGCCACCGGCGCGCTGATTGCCGCCGCCTACAACGCGGGGGCGAAGATCATGAACCTGACGCGGGTCGTCGATCTGATCCTGCGCCGCGAAGGCGTGCTGGAAGGTGTCGTCGTCAACAGCACCACCGCCGAAATGGCCGGGCACGATATTATTCATGTCGATCCGATCGCCTTGGAGAGTAAAATCGTGGTCGACGCCACCGGACATGACGCCGTGGTGGTCAACCTCCTGCACAAGCGGGGCCTCTACCAGCAGGTGCCTGGCAACGGCGCGATGTGGGTGTCGCGGTCGGAAGAGGAGGTGGTGGAACGGACCGGGGAAGTCTCCCCCAATTGCTTCGTGATCGGGCTGGCCATCGCGGCCGTATTCGGTACCCCACGGATGGGCCCGGCCTTCGGATCGATGTTGCTCTCCGGCCGTTATGGCGCAGAGTTGATTCGGAAGAAACTCAAGGGCTCCTAACCTACGACCCTGCGGCTTCTCACTCGGGTTTCCGGCAAGCCGCAGGAAGCGAAATCAACGAGGCGTACTGTGTTGGTACGTCGAATGGATTGAGCGCCCGAGAACGCAGCCGGAAACCCGTTTCAGAAGCCGCATTATGGATGTACAAGATTTTCTCATACAGGGCGACGGCAGCGAAGAAGACAAGCGCGAAGCCTGGCAGCTCTTTCAGCAAGCCTACGAACGGCAGATGAAGGGGCAGCTGGAAGAAGCGGTCAGTCTCTACAAACTGTCACTCGCGACGCATCAGACCGCCGAAGCCTATACGTTCCTCGGATGGACCTACAGCTTCATGGGTAAGCTGGACGAGGCGATCGACGAATGCCACAAAGCCATCGCTTGCGATCCACACTTCGGGAATCCCTACAACGACATCGGAGCCTATCTGATCGAAAAGGGTGATCTGGATGAGGCAATTCCCTGGTTTCAAAAAGCCATGCAGGCCCGACGGTATGAGAGCCCTGCCTTCCCTCATCTGAATCTGGGCCGTGTTTACGAACGCCAAGGCAAGTGGAGCGAGGCAATCGAGTGCTACAAACAGGCCCTTGTCCTGAACCCGGAGTACGCCCTGGCCAAGAAGGCTCTGGGGCGGCTCATCAGCTCGCTGAACTAGAGACGACGAGGAACGATGAATGCCACCATCTTAGTAGCCGTGACCGATATTTTCTTTTACACCAAGGTCCGCGATGCCTTACGGCCGCAAGGCTACACGCTGGAGCGGATCCGAAGCCAGGATGAGGTCCCCGGAAAAATCGCCTCGGGTTCGCCGGCCGCAATGATTCTCAACATGAACGACCTGGCGATCGATGCCTTCAAAGCCTTGGAAACCATCCAGGCCGACCCGGCATTGCGTTCGTTTCCCATCCTGGCCTTCGCCAACCATGAAGAAACGGACACCTGGCGCCGCGCAAAGGAACTGGGCGCAACCAAAGTGGTGTCCCGAAACGAATTTTCGGCACGCATCAAAGATCTCGTCGACGAACTTATTCACCCGCAGCCCGCCGCGCAGGCTTGAGGGCTGGGCGCTCTAAAAGGCTGTTGGACTCCTTATGAAACAATCCCGACTCCACGATCAACATCAACAACTCGGAGCCATCTTCGAGGACATTGCAGGCTGGTCGATCCCGACCCACTATGGCGATCCCACAGCGGAATATGCTGCCGTGCGCGGCGCAGTCGGGCTGTCGGACCTGTCGTCCCGCGGAAAAGTCCGGGTGACCGGCGACGATCGCATCAAGTGGCTCCAGAGCATCATCAGTAATGACATTCTCCCGCTTCAACCGGGACAGGGACGCTACTCCAGCTTCCTGACCCATAAGGGGAAGATGCTCGGCTATTTCCGTGTGTATGTCCAGGTCGATGCCCTATGGCTCGAAGATGTGGGCGAGGTTGGTGATGCCACTTATCAGGCACTGCGAAAATTTCTGCTTTATGGCACCAAGGCGAAGATGGAAAATTGCGGGGAAAGCTGGGGACTGCTGTTAGTGAGCGGACCGAAATCAGCAGAGGCCCTCACTGCGGCATTCGGTATCGAGGTCCGCGCCCTGCAGCCTTTGCACACCCTCCCCGTCACGATCGGCGAGCAGCAGGCGCTGATCCTGCACACCGAAGAAACCGGCGAACAGGACTTTGAAATCTTGCTGCCGGCCGACGCAGTCACCACCGCCTGGAACCAGCTCATGATTTCCGGCGCACCGTTCGGCATCAAGCCCGTCGGCGCACAGGCGCGCGAACTGTTGCGCATCGAGGCCGGTCTGCCCAAGGCCGGTCCGGACCTCAACGAAGAGATTGTTCCGCCGGAAGCGAACCTGGAAGGCAAGGCGTTCAGCCTCTCAAAAGGTTGTTACCCGGGGCAGGAAGTCGTGGCCAGGATGGATACCTACGGGAACGTGCGGCGGCATCTGGTCGGATTGATCATCCAGGACAAAACGGTTCCGCCCGCGGGATCGAAGCTCTTCAGCGGAGATCGTGAGGTGGGATGGGTCAGCAGTGCCGCCTTCTCGCCGCAACGCAATGTTGCGCTGGCATTCGGTTTTCCGCTGCGCGACTTTTCGGCCCCTGACACCGCACTGACCGTCGAAGTGGCAGGGACGCGCCATTCGGCTATCGTCCATGCCCTCCCATTTCAGAAGCACTCCTAGATGGCGAGTGAAAACGTCCGGCGGCGGCGTTCTCGCATTGCCCAGCACCCCAACGTATCCCTAGGATGCGCGCGGCCTATGGCACGGAGGGCTCGGCAACTTCCGCAAGGGTGGCGCTCACTGTTCATCGCGCCGTGCCCTCGTCGCGGCCTTACAGGATGACCATTTAGGAACATCCTGCCAGGCTTCGCTCACTCGAGCCGATGCCCCCCATCTTACGAATGGCAGTGGTTTCTACTTTTCAGGATTGCGCACGGCGGACACAGCTGACGCGAACCCGAGCAGGCTCTTCCGCTCTTCGTCATCCAATGCCAACAAGAGATGCGTCTCTTCGGCATGCATCAGCCTGAGGCTCAAGAAGGGCTCTTCCCGGCGCTTTTCGCGGTTATCCCACATGGCATCGATCACCTGCACCTTATCCAACTGGCCGACGGACACGACATCATAACGGAAATAGGAATCCCCGATGACGATGTCGAAAATCACGTTCCCGGCAGTGAGAAGCACCACGTTGAACCGTCCCTGCTCTTCGTACCCCTCGGGTAGGAACTTATTGATATGGCACCGCGCCACCTTTCGATCGCCCAAGGCGGCCCGGAACTTCAGCTGCAAGGCCTCGTAATCGATTTGAAGCGCCTTCTCATCGGCATTCGTCGCCCCGACGGCTGCGTCCTTCGCTTTTTCAAAGATCTCGTCTGCTGACAACAACCCTGCCATAGGTCCCTACTCCTTCGTTACAAGACTGCCCGATGTTTATTGTGTATGGGCGATTTAGAGGCTACGCGCAGCCCGCCTGGCGCGGATCGCCCGGGCGACCCCGACCAGCGCAATGCCGGCCCA
>JBEIQG010000280.1:0-3860 GCA_040376625.1 Nitrospira sp.
AGGGTCCAGAAGCGGCTGGCGTCCATGACGACGGGGCCGCTAATTCCGAAATGGGTCCAGAGTAGGCTCCCAGTGCGTTGATCGACGTCTCGGCCATCCACCAGAGTTGTCAGCGTTACTTCCTGCGAGAGGCCTGAGAGTGTCGTGTGAAACATGGAACGGTGCAACAGGAGCGGTACTAACGCGGGGACAGTCGGTGTTACCTGATGGCCGAGAAAGCGGGCCAGCCGATACCCGAATCCATCGCTACCTGTTTTCGGCAACGACTGACCACCGGTGGCGAGGATGAGTCGGGCGGCATGGAGCAGGCCATACCTATGCTCGACTTGAAAGCCGAATTCAGACCGAGTGACTTCGCTCACACGATGATCCGGGCATACCGTGACACCCGAATCCCGCGCACGAGCAAGCAGTGCATTAAGAACAGTGCGTGCCTTGTTGGTGGTAGGAAACATCTTGCCGGTGTCTTCGCGTTTCAGTTCAACACCGAGTGAGGTAAACCACGCGATCGTCTGTTCGACGGAAAATGCCGCGAGAATGTTGCGGACGATGTGCCGATTGCCAAAAAAGTCCTTCGGTGTTACGCCATCATGCGTGACGTTGCAACGTCCTCCGCCTGAGACCAGAATTTTGGCCCCCAATGACCTAGCCCCATCGAGCAGGTAGATCCTTGCGTCTTGGCTGTGTTCTTTCGCTGTGATGGCAGCGGCAAGGCCAGCCGCTCCTCCGCCAATAATGGCCACATCCGCCGTGGATGTTTCATGGGCGGATGGGGTTGGATTTTTCATGGAGTGTTTCTCAACCACTTTCAGTACAGGACTACGCAGCTGAGTCCGTGGCTTCCTCGCGGAGAGTTGAACATTCACATCGGCAGGCACGAAGTGTAACGTGCTGAAAAGTCAAATAATGACCAAACGCGACATTAGAGATTTTTAACTGGCTGTTAACTCGGGGTTAATCTCACGATGCTACTGTAGCTCTCGTGCATATGTGATGTGATTATCATCATTTATCTCAGCAGGAGGGAGCTCATGACTTGTCTGAAATGTAAAGGCCTGATGATCCAAGAGCGTCAACCAGCGGTCTCGTCCAGCACTGTTATTCTGCGCTGTCTCAATTGTGGGCTGATCATTGATCCCTTGATCGAGCAGAATCGCAGCAACCACATGCGAGCCAAGGCGGCCTAGGAGGGGAGTCCCATTCCAGTCAGCCTCAAGACAGCTGGATCGATCGGCATGGTTGGAGTGGATGTCGCGCGCATGGTCAGATCGAAAACTCAGCCCACAAAAAGGTGTGGTCTGACGGTTCTTTCGCTCTCCGCGGCTCGACGTCCACATCCGCCTTCACGCATGTATCCGCGAGTGGCGCGGTGGCCATCATATGATCGATACGCCACCCTTTGTTGGCCGCAAGTGAGCTCGGCGCACGGTAGTCCCAGAATGTATATTGTTGACGTGTCGGGTAGAGTTTCACGAAGACATCTTGAAATCCCCATGCCACCGTCTGTTCATATGCCTTACGTGCGGCTTCGTGATAGCAGACATGGTTCAGATGTTTCTCTGGACCGTGGACGTCCATGGGGCGGGGGGCTACATTCATATCTCCGCACCAGATCGCCGGGGCCTGCGGTGAAAGGTGTGCGTTGAAATAGTTCCGTAGTCGTTCGTACCAGGCGAGCTTGTAGGCATACTTTGGCGAGTCGATTTCGAACCCCTGCGGCACGTAGGTGTTCACGATGGGAATCCCATCGATGATCACCCTCAGCAAGCGAGCGTCCTCAGGGTCTCCTCCATCGTCGAATCCGTAGAACACTGCTTCCGGCTTCTTTCGGCTGAGAATTGCCACCCCGTTATATGATTTCATCCCGCGAAAGGTGGTTACATACCCGCTGGGTGCCAGCGCGAGCAAGGGAAACTCGCTATCCTGGACTTTGGTTTCCTGAAGGCACAGCACATCCGGTTTGTGCCGATCGAGCCATTCCAGCACGATCGACAAGCGTTTGCGCAATGAATTGACGTTGAACGTGGCGATTTTCATCAAAGACGTGCTTCAGCTCAGTCGGCGGCATCCTAACAAAAGTCATCTGGCGCAACAAGCGCCCAGAAGAAACGTGTCAACCCAATTTAGAAATGTCCTCTTCTTCCCAGAGTAGAAATGTCCGGTTTATGTTCAGGTCGTCACCGTCGGTGCGCCTCGTTCTGACCGCCATCATGTGCGCCACGGATGGGTTGGTCTCGGTGTGACCGGGCGGGAGGAGCGGGGCAGCGTTCTGACTGTTCTCTCCGGCACCGGTCGTGCGGCAATGACGTGAAAGCCAAGTGCCCGTCCATGGTGGGTGATCCGCCGCGTCCCATCGAGCCGCTCTTCCACCTGCACGTGCGTGGCCCGAACCGAGTCGTGAATTTGATAGAGCTGTCCCTCATGCGCAATCGTACAGTCCTTCCGGAGGCAGCGGGAAGTCTTGATGCACAGACACCGGGCCAAGTCGCGGACCCGTGGCGTGGGCCGATGTAGATCGGCCTGCTGGGTGGGCGGCACCGTAAACCGCTGGTTGTAGAGCGGCAGATAGCTCTCCAGGAACCGATTGGCGTCCTCCATGGTCGCGATCCCCGCCAATCGGAGTTCCTTGATCAGCCGATCCTGCAACGTCTTAAACAGCCGTTCCACCCGGCCCTTAGCTTGCGGCGAGTGGGCTGCAAGCAATTCCACGCCTAACTCCTTCAGCGCCCGCCCAAACTGACTCGCCGGTTCCACGCCGGCGAGTTGCTCGTCAACCGTGGGGGTGGCTGGCGACTGATAGGTCGTGTGCTTGTCCGCATAGAGCGCCAGCGGCACGCCATACCGCCGCATGTAGCGCTGAAAGCTGTCCATCGCCGGAATCGTCCCTTCATGGTCATAGAACCGCGCGAAGACCCGACTGCTGGCATCATCGATGTACGCCATCAAGACACACCGTGGCCCGCGCCCTTCCAACCAGTCATGATGCGACCCATCCAGCTGGACCAATTCGCCGACATGCGCCTTCCGCACGCGCCACGTCCGATGCGGCCGCTTGCGGCGCGTAAAGTGATCGATCCCGCGCGCCCGCAACCAGCGCCGCAGCGTCTCGTCGCTGAGCGTGATCCCGTGGTGCGCGGCCAGCTTCTCCACCGCCAACGTGGGCCCAAAATCGCCATACCGCGTCTCGTAGAGTCGGAGGATCTTCGTCTTGCGCCCCTCGGGGATCCGTCGGTTCGAGGGGCGGCCCCGTCCCCGATGGACCAACCCCTGATCGCCTTCCTGCTCGACCCGTCGCCGCAGGCGTCGGATCTGCCGATCCGTCACGCCCAACAATGTGCTGGCTTCCTTCTGCGTGAGTCGGTGCGCCAGCACTTGCCGAATCACATGCACCCGCCGTAATTCCTTCCCACTCATCGTCACCCTGTCCTCTCCGAGCATCCCGCCCTCCTGGTAAGGGGCGAGAGTGTATCGGGATAGAGGACATTTCTATTGTGGTAGAACCGGACATTATCATTGTGGGATTACAGGTAACATCGTCGGGTTGATTTAATCCCGTTCGTTCGTTCCCCATACTCTCACCATTTGACTCATCACCTGTTATACTGACCCATCCCTTCATTCAATTCGAGAGTGATCGCCATGAACTCTCCGACCTGGGATGAATTTGCCGAGCTTGCGCTGAAACGTATTGCGGCGTCAGGCGCTGAGTACGGCGACATCCGCATTCAAGACAGCAGCACGGAGCACATCGAAGGTGAGGATCGCCGAATCGCCTCGATTCGAGACATCAAGGACATCGGCTTCGGCGTGCGTGTGCTCTATCATGGAGCTTGGGGTTTTGCCGCGAGTTCAGTCTTGTC
>JBEIQG010000135.1:0-10272 GCA_040376625.1 Nitrospira sp.
CAACGTACCGCAAGGGTACGGCTCGGTCCTTCACTCGCTGCGGTCTTGCTGGATAACGCTTTTGAGCCTTTTCTCCCTAGGTAATCTGTCCCAAGCTCAGATGTTGAAAATCTTCCGGATGCTGAAAATGGCCTTCAGCTTCGTTCTCGGCTCGATGAAATCCTCAACGTACCCGGAGGGTAGGCCTCCGGTTTCCTCTCACCTGCGGCCTTGCTGAGAGACCATGTTGAGCATCCCCCCTCAACAACTCATGGCAAGTGGTCAAATGTTGAAATACTTTTCGATGCTGATGTACCGCTCGCCGGTGTCGCAGAGAATGGTGACGACGTTTTTCCCCGGTCCAAGCTCTTCGGCGATCTTTTGCGCGGCGAAGACGTTGGCGCCGGCTGAGATGCCGACCAGCAGCCCTTCTTTCTTCGCGAGCAGTTTCGCCGTTTGATATGCTTCATCGTCGGTCACGGTGATCACACGATCGAGTAATGTCCGGTTGAGCACTTTCGGGACAAACCCGGCGCCGATGCCCTGGATCTTGTGAGGACCGGGATCTCCGCCCGACAGCACGGGTGAACCGGCCGGCTCGACGGCCACGATCTTCGCGGCCGGATTCCGTTGGCGGATCACCTCGCCGCAGCCAGTGATGGTGCCTCCGGTGCCGACTGCGGCGACGAAGGCGTCCACGCGTCCATCCAAGGCATTCACGATTTCCGGGCCGGTTGTTTTCCGGTGCATGTCCGGATTGGCCGGATTGGAGAACTGGTCGGGCATGTAATACGAGGGATTTTGCGCGACGATACTCTCGGCTTCCTTGATTGATCCCTTCATGCCTTCCCAGGCTGCCGTCAACACGAGTTGTGCTCCATAGGACGACAGGAGACTGGCCCGTTCCATGCTCATGCTCTCGGGCATCACCAAAATCAGCTTATACCCACGCACCGCCGCCACCAGGGCCAGGCCGATGCCTGTATTACCGCTGGTCGGTTCGACGATGGTGCCGCCCGGCTTCAGTTTGCCGAGACGTTCGGCCTCGTTGATCATGTTCAGACAGATACGGTCCTTGATGCTGCCGCCGGGATTAAACGATTCCACCTTGGCGTAGATCGTGGCTCCGCCCGGTTTGCTCAGACGGTTGAGGCGAACCAGCGGGGTCCCGCCGATCAACTCGGTGATATCGGTATGAGCCTTGACGGTCACCGGCCACCGCCCATGTAGAAGAGAAACTCCACATGATCGCCGTCTTTCAGCTGGGTGGTCTCGAGGTGTGTCCGTTCGAGCATGGTGTCATTCACTTCAACCGCTACCATTTGGGGTTCGATGCTCTTGGCTTTCAAGAGATCCAGTACGCTGCCCCCTGCGATCTCCTCGGACTTGCCGTTGATCATGACCTGCATATCTGCTCCTGGGTCGGTAAGAATCTAACGGGATACTGAACATGTCCGCCAGCGGCATTCTCGCAACTCCCAGGTCCTCAACGTACCGCAAGGGAACGACTCGTCCCTTCGTTCGCTATGGCCTTGCTGGACGGCCTTTTTGAGTATTCTGTATGAAGTATCCTTGTTGCGCCCTACGTGCGGGTGCTTATTATTTCGATGTGGACACTGTGATTTCTGCAAAGTGCTAAATAATTTCAAGAAGTTAGCAAACGCATTCTCGTTTTGTCAAGGCAACAAACCTCGATGGGTCGAGGTGGCGGAGGCTGCTGCGGAGTCGCACCAGGAAGGCGGCCGCTTTCTTGACTTTCACCATGCCTAGCTTACAGTATGCGCCGGTCTGGAGGGTAGGGCATGTGGAAGAAAAATTTCTTATTTCGCGCGCATGAAGCGGCTCCGCTGAAAGAGTCGGAAAACGAGCTGTTTCATGATGCCGAACCGGCCTTGGACAGTGCCGGGCTGCAGATGGAAAAATTTTTGTCGGTG
The DNA here is from genome assembly GCA_040376625.1 of Nitrospira sp. Lineage (GTDB taxonomy): Bacteria > Nitrospirota > Nitrospiria > Nitrospirales > Nitrospiraceae > Nitrospira_A. Next base: position 1,914 of record JBEIQG010000135.1, read on the forward strand.
TGGGTACAGGGCGAGGGCGAGGACGATAGCCCGTCCATGTATACGAACATCTATGTGCGGACCGCGACGCTCGATTTTCGTACGCGCGCCGGTTTTCTCCAGCCTTTACAGGGCCGGTCGCATCAGATCAAGCAGATGTTGACGCCGGAGCAGAAGGGTTTTTTGCGCGAATGGCTGTCGAACACGTCTCCGCAAGCCTGGGAGGAGTCGGACGATCACTTTCGAACTTTGTTCGATATAGAGTGACCCACGCGAGCTCGATGCTGAAAACCTTCGCCAGTCGCGTTCTCGCGTTATTCAGATACTCAATGTGCCGCAGGGGTAGGTCTCGGATCTTCATTCGCTGCGGCCTTGCAGGGCGAACGTTTTGAGCATCCTGCGGGAATATATACTCGTGGCCTCCAATGTGTGACTTATCGATTTGGCAGGGGCAAGGCCTCGGCTCTCTGCAACCTGCTAGACCCTGCAAGACTCACCGGAATCGCTCTTGCCTCATCGCCTTGGTTGTTGCTGGGTGTGTATTTCTGACGCAGATTCCTGTCTGTGCCCTCGCCATCATTGAAGTGTATTATGCACCGGAGGATCAGCCCATCGATCGGGTTGTGGGCCTCTATGCCCATGCAACGCGGTACATCTATGTGTCCGTCTATGCGTTGACGTCGCCTTCGATTGTGAAGGCGTTGGTGGAGGCGAAACGCCGGGGCGTGGATGTCCGGGTGATCACCGACCGCGAACGTCTCAACGATCCAAAGCAGCACAGCGCCGTAAACACGTTACGACTGGCGGGTGTGCCCATCAGAATCAACCGGCACGATGCATTGATGCATCTGAAGCAAGTCGTGATCGACGATGCCATCAATATATCCGGCTCAGCCAACCACACGACGAGCGGGAACCGGTACAATGACGAGCGCCTCGATGTCATCACCGATGGGCGATTGACCGCGAAGGCACGCGAGAAGTTTCTGGCAATGTGGAACGACCACGAACGATTTATGATCTGGACTCAGTAGGACCAGCCGCGCATGGGCCGTGCAATGATCGAGACTGATGTGGCGATTGTCGGCGCCGGCGGCGGCGGCGCCGTATTGGCGCTGATGCTCGCGCAGCAAGGGGTACGGTCACTGGTGCTGGAACGGGCTGTCGGGCCGCCGCAGGGATTGCGGGGCGAGATCCTGCAGCCGAACGGGCAGCGCGTGCTCGATCGTCTGGGGTTGTTGGATAAGCTGCCTCCCCATGCCGTCCGACCGGTCCGTCGATTCAACTTCTGCCGTACGGGCGGCGAACGGCTCTGCACGGTCGACTATGGCGACTTACCGGCTCCCTACAATCGTGCCCTGGTGACGCTGCCGAACGTAGCGCACCATGCGATTCTTGATGCATTGGAAAAGCAGAATCCCGGCGCACTCTGGTACGATTCCACGTTTACCGGCCTTCGCTTCGATGGCAGCCGCGTGATCGGTCTGCAGGCGACACGTCATGGCGAGCCGGTGGATGTTTCTGCGCGGCTGGTCGTCGGGGCCGACGGCGCATTATCCAAAGTGCGCGAGTCCCTCGGCATCACCGCCCAACTCCATCGATACCCCGAAAGTTACCTCATCGCGATCCTCAAGGCACCTCCCGATTTTGACGAAGCGCGGTATCTGGTGGGGCGACGCGAAATTCTGGGATTGTTTCCTGCCGCCGGGCAGCAGGTCTATGCCTTCTATATGATCAAGGCCGGATCGTATGAGGCGGTCAAAGCCGAGGGGTTGGAAGCGTTGCGGAGGGCCTGGGTCCGGATCGATCCGGACTTGGAGGGGATTGTTGAAGGATTGGTCGATTGGAGTCAGACGGGCTACATGCCGACGGGACGCGTGAAAACCGATCGATGGGTGGCGGACGGTGCTTTGCTCATCGGGGATGCGGCCCATGCGATGAATCCGCATGCGTCTCAAGGGCGGATGCAGGCGATGGTGGACGCGGTCGTCGTGGCGGACCTTATTCCCGGTTGGTTGAAGAAAAACGACTTCTCGGCTGAGGCCTTACGCACATTCGAAGTGGCGAGGCGGCCACAAGTGACGATGTTACAGCGGTTGGCGGATGAACAATGTCGATTCTGGAATACCGGCAATCCGCTGGTGGCTTATTTGCGGGACCGGGTGTTCCGGACGCTCGACCGCAATGCCAGGCTGCGCTATCGTGTACTCTCGACCACGGCCGGTTTACGACGCCGACCTCCGTTTTCCTTAGTGGACCGTGTGATGGCCGCTGGATTTTTACCCGATCCACGTGCGCAGGTGCGATCATCGGATGAAGCGTGAGACGGGGATGTTTCGGTTCAGGCAACAATAAACACAACACAGGATGCTCAAAAAGGCCGCCCAGCCGGGCCGCTAGGAGTGCAGGGCCGAGGCGTACCGCTTGTGGTACGTTGAGGGGGCCCGCACGAAGCGCGAGCGCCGCTGCGGAGATTTTTCAGCATCCTGCTTACACGACGACAGAGGTGTTTGTGACGCAACCCACCGCATTCGATATTCCCTCCGAGGTTCAGCAACTACTCAAGCGATACGTGAAGGAAACCACCCAATTGCTCGGCTCACAGCTGGAGGGCATTCTGCTGTATGGCAGCGCCGTGGGCGGGGAATTCCTGCCCGGCCGCTCGAACTTGAATTTACTGCTCATGCTATCCGGATACGAGCGCGAGGGCATGAAGCGGTATGCCAAGGCGCACAAGCGTTGGAGCCGTGAACAGTTCGTGGTGCCGCTTCTGATAACAGAGGCCGAACTGACGCGGCCCGGTACCGTCTTTCCGCTCGAATATCTCGAAATTCAGGACCAGCATCGCGTGTTGTGGGGGCGAGATCCGTTTATCGGCATGCACATCGACCGGACGCATTTGCCCTATCAAGTGCAGCAGGGCGTTCAGGGAAACCTGGTGCGTCTACGCCAGCGATATGTCGAAGGCGGCGGTACGGAAGAAGCAATGACCATGTTATTACCGCTCTCGCTGAACGCCTTGCTACCCTGCCTGCGAGGATTGCAACGAATTGCCGGACAGCCGGCCTTGTTCCAGTCGGATGCCTTGCTTGCCGGGATTCGCACGATGACGGGACTTGACCTGACCGGCGTGACCGACGTGTTGGAACTGAAGCGGGGCATTATTTCGCCCGGCCCGGTGGAGGTGCCACGGTTGTTCGAGCGGTACGCGGCCGACCTCGACGCCCTGACCTCGCTGATCCGACCGGATGGGACGGTGGCGCCGCGATGATTCGTCCATCCAAGATCCCGATCGGTTCCCTTGTTGGGTTGTGCCTTCTGCTGCTGTTGGTCGTTGTGCCGGTCGGCTTTGCCCGTGAGCCGGTACCTTCTTATGATCCGCAAGGGTATGTGAGCGACCACGCCGGGGTGATCGATGCGGAGTGGCGCGCGAGGATCCGGTCGGTCTGCCAGGATCTTGAGCGCAAGACCGGAGTGGAAATGGTCGTGGTGACAGTCCCCACGCTGAAGCCCTATGGCTCGGCCAATGACTACGCGGTTGGTCTCTATCAGAAATGGGGCATCGGCTCAGCCCAGAATGAACATGGGGTGCTCGTGCTTCTGTCGGTGCAGGAGCGTCAGGCGGCCGTCACCATGGGACGACGGATGCTGCCGGTGATGGGTGGAAACGTCGTCGGGAAAGTCGGGCATGAATATCTCGACCCCGCTATCAAGAACGGCCACTTCGGCGAAGGACTCTATCGAACCGTCGTGGGGTTGGCGTCGGTCTCACAGGACATTCGGGTGTCCAACGTGCAGAAGGCGCACTTTCGCGGACTCGGATTCTGGATCACGATCACCACGGCCAGCGGCGCTTTGTGGTTTCTCTGGTGGCTCAGCCGTCCGGATCTGCGCCATCCCTACGGGCGCTTGCGGCGGGGCGAATATTGGGGGAGCGGCCAAGGGGGATTCGGCGGGAACTTCGGTGGCCATGGCGGAGGGATGAGCGGGGAGGGGTGGAAGTGAGCGGGAGGGCCTGCCGGACTGGTTCCTTGCTCGCGCAACGCGCGGCCTCGGAAGGCCCTCGTTGGACGCGCGCAATTGGAACCAGCCCGACGGCCCCTCCAAGAGATGGAAAACGAACAAGTTCGGCAGGAGCAGTATAGAGATGTGCTCGCGGAACGCGCACGCTGGGAAGGTGCTCGTCCCATGAGCTGCTTCTAAAGCATGGATTAAAGCAATAGTAGATTTCTAAAGGAGCGCGTAGTGCTAACGTCCATTCCCCTCCGCAACTTCCGATGCTCGGAGATTCACGGACAATTGTCGAACCTGCAATTATAGTTGTATGGCGAGGTAGACTCGTAAGGAGGCGATAAATAGTTTATTCGTCGGCGTTGTGCGTATTTCGTCCAGCGTCGGGCGTGAGATTCCCAGAGACGGCATAGGTTGAAGGTCGCTTTAAGGATCCCATACTACCACCGGAAACCTGCCCTCATCCCTGCAGTTCCGCCATCATGGCGGCTGGGTTCCAGTAGCCCCACACGGTTTGAATTTTTCCTTCCTGGTTGATCTCGAACACATCGATGCCTTCGAAGACGACCGTCCGTCCGTTCCTGCCGGTGCCGCGACCCGTGAATTTGACTGCGACCCGGTTGCCGGATAGGAAGACGTGGTCCTGCGTCATGGTGATCGTTTCAAAGGCTCCGAGGACCCCTGCTAGAAATTGTCGCAATGCCGCATGGCCTTGGAGGGGTGTGGGGGAACCCGGTTCGTAACTGGTTCCCTGTTCCGCGAAGCAGGCGACCCATGCGTCCGGGTCCATCTCTCCTATGGCGCTAAAATACCGGGCCACGACTGTGTGAATGTTTTCAGAGGTCATGTCTGATTCTCCTTTCCCTTGTATGGAATGTCGCGTCAAGAATGATGTTGGATGTACTGGTTCCAGATGAATTACGGACGCCGGACATCGTTCGGATTTCGTATCCCGAAAGAAATCCTGAGCAGCATAGGGTAAGGTCGTTGTGACACCTCGATCAACGATGGAATGGCTTGAGCATTCCCTCGGCAACGGCGTGCGTTTTATGCCATTCTCCATGGCGAATCGACAATCGGTGATGTGAGGACTACATGATCGTGGAAGTTGAACCGAGTGATAATTGCGACAGCAGTGTGTTTGCGCGGTTCAAGGAAGTCGGCCTTGCTCGGCCGCTGGTTCAAGTCCGGCTCTATGAGCGAAACGCTACAGGCGAATGGTATTGGGTGACCGGGTGGAGCGATAACGCACTATCACCGGCCTGTCCGGCGTATGCTCAGAGGGTTGAGGATTCGGGCGCCGGGCTGGCGCACGTGGTTTATGGCGGGATCCACGGGCTGCGTTTCAGGCCGATCAGTCCTGATGAGCCCTGGGGGCTCGGGAATCCACATCAGTGGGGAGAGGCATATCTGCTGCTGGCCGATGCCCGTGATCTCCGCTACGCGGACTAACTCTTTCCGCCTCCACCGATCCCTATCCCAGGACCCAGACTGCGACTCCTGAGAGGTCGCGCAACAGCCGGTCAATGATGCCGCTACTGAAGAACCGCTTGGTTCCCGCTGGTCCGTGCCGGGTCACCACGACGGTGCCATACCCTCCGGCTCTGGCTTCATCCATGATGCTGTCGGCGATATCGCGCTCATGCCCCAACTTGAGCGTGACGCGGTCGAGAGGAAATCCGCTTTGTCCAAGTCGCTCCATCGCCGTCACCAGGATGGGATATTCAATGGCGCCTTCAGTGCGTAGCCACTCTGCCTGATCCTTGCGCAGTTGTTCGCCAAGATGATCTTCGGTCTCAGGGTTCTCTGAGCCGCCGTGTTCCATCAATTCCCGAGGCATGGGGTTCAGGACATGAAACAACGTCACCTTCACGTCCCGAGTGTCCCCCAGTAGCGATCCGACATAGTGCAGGGCGCGGGCGGACTCGTTCGAGTCATCGACAGCGATCAAAATGGTGTGGGCGGAGACCTGTCTGTTGAGCGTCTGGTTCGGTGTGAAGAGAGGTTGGTCACTCGTTGTCTTGGTCGTCATAGAATCACCATGCCCCTGTAGACGTAGATTGCCTCACTGCATGCCCGAGGAGGTTTGGTTGGATCGGCGTTGATGGTGATCCGGCGGACTGAGGTCTTCCATAGGACCCCTCTTGCGGTGACGCAGTAATTAAGAGGCGCGGAGGGACTCGCTATGCTCCCGTCACGGTCGACGAGCTTCCGCGACCGGACAAGTAGTAGCCTATCCCTCTACGAAGGACAAATCAATGTGGGGTGCAAGAGGCCGGCCTTTTGTGGAAGACCTTGTGCAAATTGAAACCGGTGCTCCATGAAGCCGACTGATTGGCTTCATGGAGTTGCACTGCGGGTTGGGATCAGCCCTTCTTTTTTGCGCTCCGGCGATTCACAGCCTTGGCGGATTTTCCACGAGAGATGGAGCCGGCCGGCATGATCCGAGTGCGCACCAGATAGGACGCGATTTCAGGAGAACGTTTCCCGGCGTTTCCAGCCGGATTGGTGTCCGCATAGGATCCGCCTGGATTGTTTTTGAAGAGCCAGAGCTGTCCGACGCTCATGGGGGTGATGGGAGTCGGGACGCCCGCTCCTCGAAACTTCATCATGCCCTGTGTCTGGACCAGGACGGAACCGCTGGTGACCGATGGATACAGCGTTGCGCCACCCATGAGTTCGATGAGGGTTTCCATCGCCACGTGATTGCTTTGAGGGAACGGCACCACCTGGGTGATGCCGTACTTTGTGATGCCGGCATGTTGCCATAGCAGTCCGATTTCCTGGCCCGTGGCATAACGAAAGCCATAGGTGGTGGTGTACCCTCCGGCGCCACCCAGCACCTCGAGATAGGATAGGTAGGCTGTTGCGTTCAAGCTCAACCATTCAAGGTTGGTGTCGGTGTCGAGCGTCACCAGATGGTCGCCGGTTGCGGGGACAAGATTCTGTTGAACAAGAGCCATGTCGGTACCTCCTGCGGATGGTGGTGGCCAGGACGATTGTGCCACCTTGAGTGCCAGAGTCTATGCGATTCATATGCCAGTTCGTCACCGTGCCATCATTTCGTGACTCTGTGACCATTCCGAATGAGGCACGTGGCTCCGACCGCCGGATCAGGAGGGGCAGCAAGAAAGCGCCTGCTAGTACAAATCAACGTGAACGACGCGTATCGGGAGAGATACAGCGGGAATCCGTTTGGATACGATCCGACCCCTCCGTCTGATTCCTGCTGCGTCGTGCCGGCTTTTCTGCACTGCTGTGGTGAATTGTTCCGCCGGGACGTCGGCGCTCCATGAATCCGATTCACTCGGGCTTCATGGAGCTGGCAGGATTGCCGTGGGTGAGTCGACCATCTCCGCGTCGCGGGCTTCATCCCAATGAGCGGAGTTGCTATGAAAAAACGAGTCGACGGCCACGCCTTACTTTTCGCCCACCCGAAGGTTACGGGGAGGAGTAGCGGCCGCGTGATTGCGTACCAGATACGATGCCAGCGCAGAACTCCGGTAGTCTTCCGGCGTCACTCCTTGAGGTACATTGGGAAATATATCCGTGGTGGCGTAGGAACCACCAGGATTCTGAGTGAAGAACCAGAGTTGTCCCACTCCCGGGTGGCCGGGTGCCGGTGGAACCATGAAGATTCCTTGCGTCTGGATCATGCCGGTTGTCGGATAACTCGTCGCGCCACCCATCCAGTCGATGAGCTTTTTTATCGCTGTGGAATTGCCATCAGGCACTGGCACGGGCTGATTGGGAGCCCATCTGGTGATTCCGGCATGGTTCCACAACGCCTGGACTTCGGCGCCGTTCGCGTACCGAAAACCGTGAGTAGTAGTATAGCCCCCGACGCCGTTCCGCAGGTCCGAGATGGAGAGGTTTGCGGTTTTCTTCAGGCTCAACCATTCGAGGTTCGTGTCGGTGTCGAACGTAATGAGCGAATCACCGCTAGCAGGGACAAGATCCTGTTGCAAGAGGGCCATGTCATGCCTCCTATGAATCGGTGGGACCTGTCTGCTTCCGACATGCGGGCGGAGCAGAGGTCGACCATTAAACCCTAGTCTCTTCGCGGCACCGTCCGCCCTTCTTCGAGATCCTGGAGATCGGCCCAGCTGGTGAGATCGGTTCGGGAGGGATCCACGGCGTCGCGGTATTTGTTGAACGAGGCCTGCTTCTCCGGCGTGCTCGGCCCACGACTCAGCATCGTCCGGTTCCACTCTTCCAGCTCGGACGGGGTATGTGCCGTAGCGGTCTCGCGAAACCATTGGATGACGCCTTCGTCATCCGGATGTTGTTTCACGGCTGCGGTGAACTGCTCCGCGGTGATGCCGGCGAATGCCAGGAGCCGGTCATCCATGGGGCAGGGATAGATATA
>JBEIQG010000150.1:0-9274 GCA_040376625.1 Nitrospira sp.
GAAGAAGATGCGACGGGGATGCCTGTGACTGCGCTCCTGGGCTTTGGAACGGCGGATACGATGTCGCGATCAGAAAGTCCCGCCCGGCAGGCGATGGCACAGGTCTGCATGGTGACGATCGACGGCGCGACCCTCATATCTCGCCTGGGGGAGTGCCGGACGATTCGAGGAAGTGTGGCGCCGGTGGTCGACGATCGCGCTTCCGTGATCGGCGCCGTGTTTGTATTTCATGAGATCGCCTTAAGCGGGCAGGAGCTTGAGGTCCGGGGTGAACAGCGTGAGGGCTTCCGGAAGATGGATGCGCGGCTCGGACGTCCGCAGGGAATTATCAATTTGTGCTCCTGGTGCAAGCGCGTGCCGGCCGAATCCGGCGAATGGTACGACCTCGCCACGTTTATCGCGGAGCGATCGGCGATTCAGTTCAACGGTGGGCTTTGCCCGGAGTGTATGGAGGACTGCTTCCCTTGCGACGGCAGGCATAAGTAGCGTGAGGGGAGACCGTCCACAATTCGGCCGCGCTGCCATCTCATCCTTCTGATGCCGGCCACTGCCGCAGCTTTCCTCTCTGCGCTAATTTTCGAGAAGGCTTCAAGAATGCGTGAGAATAGACTATAGTAGCGCTGCACATTCACACACGACTTGTGGCCAACTTTACTCTGACAACTCCAGACTCGCGTCCGTTACGGATCGCGCTCATCGGTGCAGGCCGCCATGCCCAGCACCATGCCCGCGCGATTTTGCGCTGCCCCGGCGTGCAGCTGGTGGCGGTAGCTGACCCGTCTGATGCAGCTCAAGCCGCCATGCGCGATATAGTGCCGGGCATCGGCTGTTTCAAGACGCCGGAGGAACTGTTTGCTTCCGAACGCCTCAATGTGGTGCACATCATTACTCCGCCGGCCTCCCATGCTCCTTTGGCCAGGATGGCGATCAAGGCCGGTTGTCACATCTATGTAGAGAAGCCTTTCACCGAGTCGGTGGAAGACGCCCAACAGATCCTGGATGAGGCGAGCGCAAAAGCTCTTCGTGTCTGTGCCGGCCATCAACTGTTGTATGAACCGCCCACCCGGGTCTTGACCCAGTACTTGCCGTCGATTGGGCGCGTCGTGCACGTCGAGAGCTACTTTTCCTTCCGGACCGTGCGTCATGCGCCGGGTGGCCGCAAGGTGCTACGCGCCGACCACCAGTTACTCGATATTCTTCCGCATCCGGTCTATTTGTTGCTCCAGGTGTTGGAGCAAGCCGGGGAGGGCCGTACTGAGCTGCTGTCCTTGGAAGTGAGTCAAGCCGGGACCGTGCATGCGTTGGTGCGACGCGGGGGCGTGACCGGCACGTTAATCGTGACGCTCGAAGGGCGCCCGGTGGAGAGTTATCTGCGGGTCGTCGGGAAGAACGGGTCGTTGTTCGCCGACTATGTTCGCAGTACTACTCAGCGCGCCATCGGTCCCGGATCGTCCGGCATCGATAAGTTATTCGCGCCCTACCGGCAAGCCTGGCAATTGCTGATCGGCACGACCTCCGCGATGGCGAACCGATTCCTCAAGAGTCAGCGGAGTTATCCAGGGTTGGCCGAATTGTTTACCGCGTTCTATGAGTCTGCGCGGACGGGCGGGCCGTCACCCTTGTCGCCGGAGAGTTTGCTGGAGACGGTACGCATCTGTGAGCGCGTGGCGAAGGCCCTGAAGGTCGGCGAAGCCAAGGCCCTGGCTGCCGCCGCGCCGAAGCCGGTCGAGAGCCGGGGCGTGCTGGTCACCGGTGGCACCGGGTTCTTGGGCAAAGAAATCGTACGAACGCTACTGTCGCGAGGCCGTCCTGTTCGTGTGGTGGCGCGGCGGGAGCCTTCTCCGTGGGAGCGAATCGCGGGTGCCGAATATGTGGTAGCCGATGTGGCTACGGGAGCCGCTGCACAGCTCTTCAAGGGCATAGATACAGTCATTCACGCTGCGGCTGAAACCGCCGGTGGTTGGCCGGAGCATCAGCGTAATTCGCTGGATGCCACTGAGCAGATGATTCGTGGGGCCGATGCGGCGGGGATTACGCATTTTGTCCACGTCAGCAGTCTTGCCGTATTGGCGCAGGGCCACGGTCGGTCCATCGGCGACGACCACCCGTTGGAGCCGGACAGCAAGGGGTCCGGCCCTTATGTCTGGGGAAAGTTGGAGTCCGAACGACTGGCGGTTCAACTCGGTAGAGAACTTGGTCTCTCCGTCAAAGTGATTCGTCCCGGTGCCCTGGTCGACTATCGTGATTTCGATCCACCGGGTCGTCTTGGTAAGCGGCTGGGGAATATCTTCGTGGCTGTCGGTTCGCCGGGAGATCGTCTGGGGGTGGTAGATGTCGGATTCGCAGGCCGTTTCCTTGGCTGGATGACGGACGCGTGGGATAATGTGCCGAGCCCCTTGAACCTCCTCGATCCTGTTTCCCCCACCAAGCAGGAACTGTTGGATCGTCTTAGGCAAGCCAATCCTGATCTCACCGTGGTCTGGCTACCGAGGTTCGTGTTAGTTCCCCTCTCCTGGCTGGCGACGCTCGCGCAGAAAATGCTGCGTCCCGGGAAGCCGGCTATCGATGTCGCCAAGGTGTTCAGCGTCCTCCCTTACGATACTTCCGGGATTGCTAAGCTTGCCCCTCAAGTCGATCAGGCGTCCGGGAAACGGTAACCCGTCTACCCGCATGGTCTGTTCCATTGTGAGTGGTGGGCATGGAGCCGGTCTATGCTCTGTAATCGAATGAGGGTGTTCTAGGAAGTGCTTGAAAAATATAGCGATGCCGGAGGGGAGCGAAAAAAGTGCCTCCTGGGGTTGATTTGAAGCGTCAGAGCGGGTAAGTCTTAGGAGTATTCTACGAGCAGAACCAGTCCCCAAACGGCAACCGCCTCACCACCGAAGAGTTGATCATCATGAACATTGGATTGAACGCGCGTGCGCTTGCCATCGGTCTGGCCTTTCTGGGTGTTCTCTCAGGATGCGCGGTAGACCAGCGCTGGCGTTCAGCCATGCAGGAAGGCAATCAGGCTCTGCGCTCCGGCGACTATACGCATGCGGAGGAGGCCTTTGTGGCCGCTCGCAAGGAAGCAGAGGTGCTCGATCCACAGGGGAAACGTTTGGCCGAGACCTTGAGTCAGTTGGGTGAAGTGAATCGTGAGTTGGGGCGGTTTCCACGTGCCGAAGCACTCTTTCAGGAAGCCCTGGCGATCAGGGAGCGTGTGTATGGGCCGGCCCATGCCGAGACGGCTGCCAGCTTAACGGACTTGGGCGAACTCTACCGCCTGCAGGGACTCTACACGCAGTCCGAAGCCCTTCATCAACGGGCACGGGAAATTCGTGAGCAGGCACTCGGCGCGGACCATAGTAAGACAGCCGAGAGCTTGAACAATATAGCCGTGGTCTATCAGGATCAACGACGCTTCGCCGATGCCGAGCCTGTTTTGCAGCGCGCACTCGCGATTCTTGAAAAACAACTCGGGCCGGAACACAGCACGACGGCTATCACACGCGACAACCTGGCGAAGATGTATCAGGCGCAGGGACAGCATGCTCGCGCCATGCCGCTGTATCAGCGGGCCTTGACGATTCATGAAAAGGCTTTCGGCCCCCACCATCCGATCGTGGCCAGGAATCTTGAGAATCTGGCGGATACGTACCGGGCCCAGAATCAATACCCTCAAGCCGAAGTGCTGTATCAACGCGCGGTCAGCATTTTTAGAAAGTCTCTCGGCAACGACCATGTCGATACGGCCGAGGCGATGAGTCGTTTGGGGCAACTCTATGAGTTGCAGGGACTCTACTCTCAGGCGGAACCGCTTTTTCAGCAGGCGATTGCAATCCGGGAAAAGCAGCAGGGCGCAGAGAGCCCTCACGTCGCGGGTGAACTCAAGAATCTCGCAGGACTGTATCAATCGCAGAATAAGCTGGAACAGTCCGAGGATCTCTATAAACAGTCGCTGGTTATCTATGAACAGTCCGTAGGGTATGACCGCGAGGCGTACGTGAAGGCCTTGCGGAGTTATGCGTCTCTGTTGAGGCGTCGGCAGCGGTCCGGCGAAGCCGATCGTCTGGAGGAGCGAGCCAAGGCGGTCTTGAAGCGCCTCTCACTGGAAAGTCAGAGCCAAGGGAAAACTGCCGCGGACGTTCCTTCTGCGCCGGTGTCGCCTGTGCCATAGGGTAGGCACTGTGCTGCCCGTACCTGCCATTCTCATTGTTATACATTTCTGCCCTGTTATAGCCCCCTGACCGTACGCACTATATTTGATCTATCGCTCAACTCCCGCATGCCGGATCAGTCCAAGGCTGGTACCAGTCTGAAATATGGCTCGCTCTTCGATTCGTAATTCGCACGGTGCGGTTGTGCGGACACGCTCGATCTTGATGCAAGAATGGCACAATTCAGCAGGAAATTCAGAATCGAGGTAGGCGTATGGATTGCATTGGACTGATGCGTAGTGTGCGAGGATACCTAACTCGGCAAGCGTTCCTCCACTTCGTCAAACCAATCGACTATGGCAACAGGGTCTCGATTTTTCACTTCAATCACCTGTCTGCTACTCCTACTAATGTCGGTCGTCGCTCTGTGCGTCGGACTTCTGTGGATATGGGAAATCGAGCTTGATCGAGCACATGATCGGGAATGGAAGGAGAAGTCCAAGCAGACCCAGCCCTATTACTGGTGGCAATTCCTGACCCATGATGGCCACGATATCGGCTATGAGCATAAAGGCCCGTTGAAACTAGCCCTACACCCCTTTGCCATATATTCCAACCTCCCTAACCAGTTATCGGATCACTTTTCTATCGATGAGCGGGGATTTCGGTCTAGCGGACAGGGTCCTCAGCGTGAGGGAAAAAAGCGCGTGGTGTTGGTGGGAGGCTCAACGGCGTTCGGGACCGGCCTGGAAAGTGATAGTGAGACTGTCGCCGCGCAACTTTCACGGCTTCTGGACGTGGAGGTTATCAACGCCGCGGTCGTTGGCCACGGATCCGGGCAAGAGCTCACCTGTCTGTTGACGGAGTTGGTGGATCTTCGACCCGATGTTGTCGTGGCGCTGGATGGCTGGAATGACTATTATAAGAGACTGGAGTTGCACGATCCGCGGCTGCTTGGCATCAATGGGTTTGATGAGATCGAGTCACAACTCATCGCCTTAGCGGAACAGGAGGGTCCCTCCCTACTGAAGCGCCTCACCAATTTGCCCCGGCTCTTGTTTCCTCGGGTCAGCCATCGGGTTAAATATTCCAGGATCGGGCTCTGGACGGGGTGGCTGGATCGAAGGTAAGCGCCCTCGCCCTCCATTGAGCTTGCCGCCCATCGTTATGTTGACAATCTCACCAAAATGCAGAAAATTGGAGCCGCGTTTCATTACAGATTTCTCGTTGCCATGCAGCCGGATGTGGATCATTCTAGCGAGTATCGGACGTTTCGCGAGACGTCCGAGTTGGCATTGAGACGCGGGGGCATACGAGTTCTTGACCTGGGTGCGCGCAAGGAATTCGCCCCGCACATGTTCATGGATCAAATGCATCTCAATGCCGACGGCCATCGCGTTATGGCGGAGATTATTGCCGGGGTGATCCGGGAGGCGCACCTGCTTGCCGGGTGGCGGTAGGCATAGATGAAAGGGAATAAACAGGCATGCATCGTATCGCGATTCTGATCATTGGTTTGTGCCTTCTCGGTGCCGTTGGTTGTGCAGGAAAACCTCCGAAGAAACAGTTTCAGCGCCTGGCGGGCGAATTCGTCTCACCGGTTCATATCACGAAACCTGTCGATCAGCAGAGTGCGGTCCTCGGGATCACGATCAAGAGTCCCGCCTGGATGCCCAACACCGAAGATCGGTTGTATTTGGTGAAGGTTGAGAACGAGCGCGACCTCTTCGAAGGTTCCAAGCTGATCCCAACCAGCATTCTGGCTCCGCCCCCCGGGTCCGGGGGAGGCGGGACGGTCTATGTGCAAAATATTCCTCCGGGGCGCTATGCGGCGGTGGCATTCAGCACCTCGGAAAAGGGATTTGGGAAGGTGCGCGAAGTGACGTTATTTCTGTTGCCTAAGACTGTCGTGAAGCAGAGCGATACGACCGTGGTTCCCGGCAGCATCAGTTTTATGGGGGAGTACGAAGTCGGCACGTCGACGATGGTCCTGCAGGAGAAGGCGGCTGACGAGGTCCAGGAGCATTACTTCGAAGCATTTTGGGGAAGGCCGCTTGCTCAAGTCATTGCCGATCTTCAGATGATCGGTACGCCGGCCTATTTCGCCGTGCATACGGTCAGCGTGAAGCAGGGAAGCCGGGATGCCGCTGCCGAAGAGCGGTTCCTGGCTGCCGCCAAGCGCGACCTTGAACCGGCTTGGGCGACGGTGATCGAACGGCGGCGAACGGCGGCGAAGTAACAACCGGCTGGATGTCTGCCCGAGAGAGTGTCGCTCGGGTGTTGTCTGCCCTCCGATCGCACAAGGTCCCGAATCGAGCCCCTGCACAGAGGCTTGCGGGCTCGATTCAACGGACCGGGTTGTCCCCTCCAGCTATCCGTTACTGTTAACGAAGAATTTACCCGCTACGGACGTATTTGTGACCCTTAACCTGTAGTCTGATGGTGAGTGTTTTACGATCAACACAGGAGGGGTACCATGCGAGTCGCACAGCAAGGCGTTCAGATTTATCGCTCACGCCCGAGTCGCCAGAATGGCTTGTTCCTCCGTCGTGCACGACCCAAAGGCAACGGCATCTGCCTGGAGTGTCGGGGAGAGATTCCTTTTGTACAGTTGAGAAACCGGCCGGATGCGACCCTCTGCGCAACATGCGTGCAAGAACGTCTCGAATGTCTGTCTGCGGATGCGCTCTAGCCGGGATCAGAATCATTGATCTGAATTGACGACTTCCATCGGTTCTCGTGTCCTGCCGGATTGTTCGGTGCCGTCAAGGCATCGTGCCGCAGCGTGGACAACGAACGCAGGGCAATCTCTACCGTCGTCTCCGGTCGGCCTGAGACGAAGTAGGCTCAAGGCCTAGCAGTAGCGCTTTCCGCCGGTCATCGCCCCGGAGTTGCGATATGCGAGTTGCCGCTCCCGGTCACTTCAATCTTCGTTTCCTGAATGTCCTTCCATTGAAATGACAATACGTTCCGGCCGGATTCCATGGGGCTCACCGTCCCGACTCACAGGCGGCCCGGTTCCAAGGAGAAATGGGTGGGCTGTTCCGCTCCGGCTCAGAAGAGGGGAACAGCCCGGGAGAGAGGTGCGGAGAGGTGGCGCAGCTCAACTCCCAATCGGTAGCGTGGATCGGCAGACCGCTTCAGCGAACTTGTCCTGGCAGCAATGGCAGATATCGTAGGAGGTGTGGAGCAGGGGGTGGAGGCCCCGTTCAATGTGCCCGCGTTTGACGGAGACCCGTTGTGTGATGACATCGTCAAGCAGCCGTTCCTGTTCGTGAGCGGCCGGATCGAGGACATCTGCGGGGAGACCCTGTCCTGTCTGGGACAGAGGCCTCGACACGACTTGTGTGACGAGCATGCGGAGGCTTCGAAGAAGATATGTGCGCAGCGACGCAAAAACCTGGGTGTGTGGATGGAGTCGGATGACCTGCGCAACACTCATGGTGCTTCCCCTTCTCGTTGTCGTGCCCGCAGCATAGAGGGCTGACGTGACAACCGGGTAAGCGACCGGTTAAGGAAGGGTTAATAGTGACGACCGCATGCGCCTGCGGCGAAGTTAGGTAACCAGTCTATTCATCAGCCACTGCTGGGCTGAACGGGCGCCCCTGCGTCCGGGCGTCTGCCGCCGGTAAGTCCCGTCTCGATGGAGAATCCACGCGTGGGTATTGTCTTCGAGGTAGGGGCGAAGTCCCTCGTCGATCACGCGCTGACGTAGTGTTTTATCCAGTACAGGAAAGGCCACTTCGATGCGTCGAAAGAAATTGCGATCCATCCAATCGGCGCTGGAGAGAAAAACCCGATCGTCGCCGTCGTTCAGAAAATAGAAGATCCGGCTATGTTCGAGAAACCGTCCGATGATCGAACGTACGCGGATATGTTCCGAGAGGCCCGCGATACCGGGTCGTAAGGCGCAGGGACCCCGGACGATTAAGTCGATTTTCACCCCGGCCTGAGAGGCTTTGTAGAGGGCCCGGATGATTTGGGGCTCCAGGAGCGCATTCATTTTCGCGATGATGTGGGCCGGTCGGCCCTGCTTGGCCCTATCGGTTTCACGGCCGATCCATTTCAGCAAGGTGGCGTGCAATGTAAACGGCGATTGGAGAAGGTGTTTGAGCCGTCCCGGACGTCCCAGGGAGGTGAGTTGCTGGAACACCGTGCGCACGTCTCGCCCGATCGCCGCATCGCAAGTGAGCAGTCCGAAATCGGTATAAAGCCGTGCATTGCGGGCGTGATAGTTGCCGGTTCCTAGATGCGTATAGCTCCGCAACATCCGGCCTTCCCGTCGGAGCACGAGACTCATCTTGGCATGGGTTTTATGTCCGACCACGCCGTACACCACATGGGCGCCGGCCTCTTCCAGATCGTGAGCCAACTCGATATTCGCCTCCTCGTCGAAGCGGGCGCGTAGCTCGATCACCACGGTCACTTCTTTTCCGCCTCGCGCTGCGTCCACCAGGGATTGCACGATGGCGGAATCCGCCCCTGTGCGATACAGGGTCTGTTTGATGGTGAGGACGTGCGGGTCCGTGGCCGCCTGGCGGAGAAACTCCGTCACCGGCGCAAACGATTGATAGGGATGATGCAGCAGAATGTCGCCTTGCCGGATGGCATCGAACCAGTCTTCGCTCGGCACAGGCGTCGTGGGAATGCCGGGGGTGAAGGGCTGAAATTTTAGATCGGGCCGATCCACCAGGTCGGGCACGGCCATCAGTCGATGCAGATTGACCGGTCCGTGGCATTGATACACGTCACGCGCATCCAGATGAAACTGTTCCCGCAGGAAATAGACGAGGTCGGGCGGGCAATTGTCCGCCACTTCAAGCCGCACTTCGTCCCCAAAGCGCCGCTCGGGCAGCTGCCCTTCGAGTGCGCGCCGAAGATCGTCGACGTCTTCCTCATCCACAAAGAGGTTACTGTTTCGTGTGACACGGAATTGGTAACAACCGGTGACGTGCATGCCGGGGAAGAGCTGGTGGACGAATGCATGGATCACCGATGACAAAAATGCGAAGTCGTGGGGCCAGGCGGCGTTGCGCACCGGCAGGTGAATCACGCGCGGAAGCGAACGCGGCACCTGCACGATCGCAGTTCCATTAGGGCGCCCAAAGGCGTCGGTTCCCTCCAGCGTCACCAGA
>JBEIQG010000046.1:0-19124 GCA_040376625.1 Nitrospira sp.
CACGCCGGGGGTAAGGCCACTTACCTCCGGCGTTTTTTTATGTCTAAAAGCACCCATAGCCTAGAGAGGCATACGGCATGGGGAGAGCATCAGCGTATGCGCATGCTTAGAAGCGTGCGGTTAGATCGCGAGGGATGGCGCGGGGCGGAGGAGTCCGAGCGAAGAGCGGGATTCGGGTGCCGCGACTGCATGTTCCCCGGTGATGAGGGCCCATTTGTCGCGCTGAACCAGGATTTGCTCCACGAGTCTGGTGTGCATGGCATGACCTGATCGTTCCGCAACGATATGGCCGATGAACGGAAAGCCGAGAAGCGCGATATCGCCGATCAAGTCCAGGACCTTGTGCCGGACGAACTCGTTCTGGAAGCGCAGGCCCGATTCATTCACGACACCGTCTTCGGACAGAATGACGGTGTTGTCTAGCGTTCCGCCTTTTCCGAGGCCTCTGGCCCATAAGGCTTCGACTTCGTGTAAAAATCCGAACGTGCGAGCCGTTGCAATATCCTGCTCAAAAGCCGAGGCGGAGCAGGCATAGGTGTAGGACTGGGTTTGGATCAATGGATGATCGTAGTGAATCGAATAGGTGATCTTCGGGATAGAAGAAGGCTCGATTCTGACTCGGCGCGCTCCATCAACAACTTCGATGGGTTGCGTGATTTTCACATAGGACTGGCGACGGGTCTGAGGGATCACCCCGGCAGTACGAATCAATCGCACGAAGGGGCTGGCGCTGCCATCCAGCACGGGGACTTCCCCTGCATCAACTTCTGCATACACGTTGTCGACTTCCATGCCGACCAAAGCCGACAGGAGGTGCTCGATAGTCTTCACTTGGCGGCCGTTGACGCTAATGGCCGTACAAAGTTCGGTCGGTACCTTATTTGAGACCGCAGCCGGGAGGAGGGTTTCCTCCGATCCGTTGCGATAGACAAACACGATGCCGGTATTGGGGGGAGCTGGGCGGAGTGTCAGCGTGACCGGTTGGCCTGAGTGGAGCCCGACGCCCGAACACGAAACTGGTGAGCCGATCGTTTGCTGAAACCGCACGGTGCCTCCTCCGTAGTGTGTACCCCAAATATGAGCAATGCTTGTGCCAAGCGAACAATTAGTCTTAAGGCGTTGATATATATATAATTGTATTGAATGGTTGGAAATCATCACTGTTGTGAAATTCACACAATTGTATCTTTTGCTGGAAGGGGACGACGCAAGGAAGTTATGGGTTTTCAATGGGTTAATGGTTGGTTCGCGGCTGGGATCGAGCGCGAGCCACATAATCCGGCATCAGTCTGGGGGTTCCGTGCCCGAGCTCTGTCTGGGTGACGCGGCTTCCGTCAGGGTCTCGGTTCCAATTCGATGAGCCCTTTGCGGATAGCCAGAATCGCGGCTTGAGTCCGGTCATACACTTGCAGTTTGTGAAAGATATTGCGGACGTGGTTTTTCACGGTCTTCTCACTAAGATCTAAGTTGTTGGCGATTTCTTTGTTGGTCTTCCCGTCTGCGACGAGGCGCAGGACCGTGATTTCGCGTTCAGTCAAATCGTGTTCGACCCAGGCCGGCTTCTTGCCCTTCTTCTGTGACATGAGGGAGAACTCGGCCAGAATCTTACTGGCGACCGACGGATGAATAAGCGACTCGCCCCGGTAGATTGCCCGGATGGCCGCCACGATTTGTGAGGACTCAGAGTCTTTCAACAGATACCCGGTAGCGCCGGCGCGTACGAGATCGAAGATGTATTGCTGCTCTTCGTACATCGTCAGCGCAACGATGCCCATGTGAGGGAATTCCCGTTTGATTTGCCGGGTGGCTTCGATACCGCCCATGCGGGGCATGCTGACATCCATGAGAATGACGTCCGGCATGAGGGTTTTAGTTTTCTCCACGGCTTCCGCGCCGTCTTGCGCTTCACCCACCACGTTGATGTCGTCTTTGGTTTTCAGGATGGCCGCCAGGCCTTCGCGCACCACGCGGTGATCATCAGCGATCAACACTTTAATTTTTTCCATGACGAATCGTCTCCTTGTCGGCTAGTGGGATTCGTAACACGATGCGCGTGCCGCGCCCTTTCTTCGAGTCGATCGTGGCTTCGCCGCCCACCAGTCGTGCGCGTTCCAGGATGCCGCGAATGCCGAAGTGATCCCACTTTTCGGGATCGCGCAGGACCGCATCCATGTCGAATCCGATCCCGTTGTCGGAAATGGTCACTTGCAACAGATCAAACCGAATATCGAGCTGCACCGACACCCGGCCGGCCTTGGCGTGCTTTTGCACGTTGCTCAGCGCTTCCTGCACGATCCTGAAGAGGAAGATCTTGGTCCTCGGGAACAAGATCGTTTCGTCTCCAGTCACGGAAAAGGCCGTTTTGATATGGTACTGGGTTTCGTAGGACTTGAGATAGTTCGTCAGCGCCGGAATGAGCTCCATTTTGTCGTAGTGCAGCGGACGCAGATTGAAGATGACCTGCCTGGCTTCCTGAATCGCCATTTTCAACTGGGCTTTGGATTCACGGATCGTAGCAAGACTGGCTTTGGGATTTTTCCGCAGCAGCTCTTGAGAAAGCTCCAGCTTGAAATTCACGCCGGCCAGGCTCTGCACCAATCCGTCGTGAATTTCGCAGGCGATGCGCGTTCGTTCCTCCGTCACCGCCGCGCCGGTTTCTTTGACATACAAGCGGTACAACGACTGATATTTGTTCAAGGCTTTT
Source organism: Nitrospira sp. (assembly GCA_040376625.1). Lineage (GTDB taxonomy): Bacteria > Nitrospirota > Nitrospiria > Nitrospirales > Nitrospiraceae > Nitrospira_A. The sequence goes on from JBEIQG010000046.1 coordinate 2,705, forward strand.
TCGATGTCGGCTGTGGCACGGATGCGGGCCTCGATTAATTGCCACATGAATTTGGCGCTGGCCCCACCGATGACCGAGAGCCCCATGCGGCGAATGTCCTGCAGGTATTCTCCGACCTCCGGGTTGCCCGACACATCGATGACCAGATCGACCGGCCCCATTTTCAGCAGTTGGCGATAGTTGCGCGTCACGCGGATGTGCAGCCGTCTGGCCAGGCCGAGGCCGGGCGCCTGGTCGCTGATGTCGGCCACCCCTACGATGCGGACCAAGGGGTCGTTGGCGAAAATCTCCATTAATGCGGTACCGCCGCGACCAGCACCGATGATGACCACGTGTGTGGCCCCGGACGATCGGCGTCGGCTTGGCCGCTTGGCTGTTCGTCGATTGCGGGTGACTTTGGTTGTTGCCATGAGGTCAGAACCTATCGGGAGGGCGCAAACCTTTCGTCTGTTGGTGCCCATCCTACACCGAGCTGACTGATCCGAAACAGCGAAGAGAAGGGGAGGGCTTAACGCTCCCGGCGCTGCTGGGCCAGGGATTTGATCTCGTCCATGAACTGGTCGATGTCTTTAAATTCCCGATACACGGAGGCGAATCGAACATAGGCGACCTGATCGAGCTGAGACAGTTCCCGCATGACTTCCTCACCGACGGCGGTGCTCACGATCTCGGTTTCACCTAAATCCTGGATGCGCTTTTCGATGCGATCGGTGACGGCTTCGATGGTCGCCGTGCTGATCGGGCGTTTTTCGCAAGCTTTCTTGAGCCCGGATACGATCTTGCTCCGGTCAAAGGGCTCCCGGCGTCCGTCCTTTTTTACGACGGCGGGCATCGTTTCTTCGACCCGTTCGTAGGTGGTGTACCGGCGTTTACACGACAGGCATTCGCGCCGCCGCCGGATGACCTCGCCTTCTTTGGCCATCCGCGAATCGACGACTTTATCCTCGACATCGTCGCAGAAAGGACACTTCACTGGCGAACGTCCTGCCTAAGCGGGAGACGAATCGTAGGCATGAAAGATGGGAAAACGGTTACACAACGTCTTTGCTTGCGCTCGCACCTCTGCCTGTACTTGCTGATCCTGGGGATGCTGCAACACACGATCGATGAGCGCCACGATCTCGCGCATCTCCGCTTCGCGCATGCCGCGCGTCGAGACGATGGGGCTGCCGATCCGGATGCCGCTGGCCGTGGCCGGCGGTTTTTCGTCGTAGGGGACGGCGTTCTTGTTGACGATGATGCCGGCGGCGTCGAGGGCGGCGTCGGCCTCTTTGCCCGTGATGCCTTTATTGGTGAGGTTGACCAGCATCAGGTGGGTATCAGTTCCCCCCGACACAATTTTATAGCCACGGTCGACGAGGCCCTGCGCCAAGGTGCGCGCGTTGGCGAGCACCTGTTGCTGGTACCGTTTGAACGCCGGCGACAGCGCTTCTTTGAATGCGACGGCTTTGGCGGCAATCACATGCATGAGAGGGCCGCCTTGCAGGCCCGGGAAAATGATCTTATCGACGGCCTTTGCGTATTCGGCCTTGCACATGGTGACGCCACCGCGTGGCCCACGCAGCGTCTTATGCGTCGTGGTCGTGACAAAATCCGCGTAGGGGACAGGATTGGGATGCAAACCGGCTGCAATCAATCCGGCAATGTGCGCGATGTCCACTAGCAGATACGCGCCCACCGACTTGGCGATGTCTTGAAACTTGGGAAAGTCGAGGGTGCGGGCGTAGGCGCTGGCGCCCACCACCAACATACGGGGCCGGCATTCCTCGGCAATCTTCCGCACCGCCGCGTAATCGATGGTTTCAGTCTGGCGATCGACGCCATACGAAAACGCACGAAAGATGATGCCGGAGAAATTTACCTTGCTGCCGTGGGTGAGGTGTCCGCCCTGGGCGAGGTCCAATCCCAGAATCGTGTCGCCCGGTTTGAGCACGGACAGGTAGGCAGCCATATTGGCCTGCGATCCAGAATGCGGCTGCACGTTGACGTGTTCGGCGCCGAAGATCTGCTTGGCGCGTTCGATGGCGAGGCTTTCAACCGTATCGACATGCTGGCAACCGCCGTAGTAGCGCTTGCCGGGATACCCTTCGGCATACTTATTCGTCATCACGCTGCCCTGGGCGGCCAGGACGGCGGGGCTGGCGAAATTTTCCGAGGCGATCAACAGCAACTTGTCCCGTTGCCGCTGCTCTTCGGCGACGATGGCCTCGTAGGTTTCAGGGTCGGTTGATTTCAACGCGTCCAACGAACCGATCAGCTCCTGCATGCTTCCTCCGAGCGTGGCATTCTATCCGGTGGCCACGCATGATCCCGCAACGGGTTATGCGGTTGGTGCGGCCTCTTCCGGCTCTGCCTCTTCTTCCTGCTTCTTCACTACATGGACCGCGATGGTCGCGGTGACTTCGCGCGGCAGCTTGATGGCAATGGCGAAGGTGCCGAGTTCCTTGATGGGCTGTGGCAGCTGGATCTTGCGGCGATCCACGGTGAAGCCTTGTTCCGCCAACCGTTCCGCAATATCCTTAGCCGTGACGGACCCGAACATCTTGTCGTCTTTTCCGACCTGGGCAGAGATCGTCAGGGACACGGCCGAGATCTTCTTGGCGTGTGCCTCGATGTCCTGTTTTTCCTTCTTGGCCTTTTCGGCCGCGGCCCGCTTGGCATGTTCGAATTCTTTGATGTTCCGGCTATTGGCTTCCACGGCCTTCTTGCGGGGCAAGAGATAGTTCCGGGCAAACCCGTTGGAGACGTCCAAAAGGTCGCCGAGGTCGCCCACGCCTTCGAGTGTTTCTTGGAGAATCACCTTCATACTGCAACTCCTTCTGTTGGAAAGGGAAAAAGCATACTGGCGGGCTGTGCAAAAGTCAATTGATCCGGAGCCACCGGACCGTTTTCTTCATTCGGGTCGAAATGGCGGCGCAGGCGCTCAGTGCGTCTCTTTCCCTTCGTTGTCGCGTTTCAGCAGTGGATTGTTTGTGCGTGCACCACTGGTGGACAGGATCTTTCGGAACTCTTTAAGATACGTTCCCGATTCGATGAACGGTGCGCTGACGGCTGTGCGACCGACGTCGCAAGCTGCCCCACGACCACACGCGAGGGAAGAACGGAACATGACCGCAATACCAGGCACCTTGCGAGATCTCCTCGAACACCTGGCTGCAACGCTGGAAGGTGATGCCGCGCGCAGCACGGAGCAGGGGCTCGACCAATCGATTCCGCTCGCGCGAGGCCGGCTGCTTCAGACCGTCGGGAATTTACACCTGTATGAGTTCTATCTCTCTGTCGACATGGTGGTCGGAGCCGATCTGTCTGCGACGCTGCTCCCGGGCGAAGAGGCTGAACCCACGGAGGGCATTGTGCTGTTTCAGGAGGGGGAGCGCCTTGTGTTGCAATTGTTCGATGCCATCGGCGACGTGGTGCCCAACGCCACCCTGGTGCCTGATACCGGTGGATTGGCCCTGACCACCAGCCGCCGTTTGGCCGAGATGAGCAAGGCGGGGGCCTCCTATACACTGGGCCCGGCGGAGCGGCTTCTCCCTGTTCTCGAAGCGGGGCAATCCGGAGACCGCGCCGCGCTGGAGGCTCTGGTTCCGACCTCCGTGCTGACGCCCTTGTGGCAAGATGACCTGACGACGCGTCGGCAAAAGCTGGCCACGCTCGTCATTGAGCTGCTTCGAGGCAACAAGCGCATTCTTCTCGTGGCCCCGGACCACGAGAGCGCTGATGTGATCACCCTTCTCATTGCCCGGGCGATGAAAGCAGCCGGACTGACGTTCAAGAGTTGGCTGAGTCGGTACGAAGTGGCGACCAGCAAGGAGAGCGGAGGCATTCCTCTTCCGGACTTGGGATTCGAGGCGCAGATGCATCAGTTCTATGCCAAGTCTCGATCCGACAAGGCGGTCCTTCGCAAGAAATACGACCGGTTTCGCGAACTCACGCCGATTCTGGCCTACAAGGCTCAAAAGCAGAAGGATCTGGACGAGGTGCGGTTGTTGGAATGGCGACTCGTGACCCAGTTGACCGATTTCCTGGCCAAGATCAAGGAAATCGACCAGACCCTGACTGACTATGAACAGCTTCCCATCTGGAGGCGATTGTCCATGCAGGCGGTAGGGAAAAACGTCGAATCGCTGCGTGAGTACAAAGCGATCTATGAGCGGCACTGTGCCGGACTTCGCAGGGAAATCGACACGGCCAAGGAACGGATTGCCGAATTGATTCCGGAGGCGACGGTCCCCAAGGAACTCAAACCGGAATTTGCCGAACTCAAAGAAGAAGTGATCCGGCTGGGGGGCACGAAGAAGATTCGCGAACTGTTGGCGGCACAGGAGAATACGAACCGGCAGGCCTTCGTGCAGAATCGCCGGGTCATCGTCACGACGGCGGCGCGAGTGGCGGCCGATCCGTTGTTTCGCAAGGTGCGGTTCGACGTATTGATTGCGGATGAGGCGCCCCGCATTCGCGCGGCCTTCCTGCTGGCGGCCGCCGGGTTGGTCCGCGAGCGCATCGCGCTCAGCGGCGATTTGCGCGAGGTGACAGCCGGCGGCGCCTGGAGTCTCACCGAGGGCGCCTTGACTGCCGGCTGAGCGCAACTCACCCCGTCCGTCGGATATTTTCCCGTTCCTCGGCTTGACGGGTCGAAACCGATCAGCGATAATCCCAATCCATTCCTCTGGCCGAAGTGGCGGAACTGGCAGACGCACTGGTTTCAGGTACCAGCGCCCGTAAGGGTATCCGGGTTCAACTCCCGGCTTCGGCACCACCCTTTCTATACTGTAGCGATTTCGAGAGCTTGCGAAGAGGCAGGAGAGCGGCGTGTTATTAGCCTGTGCACAGGGCTCATGGCAGCGTCGAGCTTGTTGGCCTTGATCGTGCGATAGCGCTAGAACATTTCCACCGATGAATGCCCGACGATCTTCTGATTGTTTCGGTATCCACCTCAGCATCCATTTTCACGACAGACACATAGTGAACGCCAGACAGCTCGCCTAACCCTCGAACGGTCAGCCCTCGTTTCTCTCACCATTCTTTCAAGCGTGTCTGCATGCTCAACATGGTAGCGGTATAGCTACCGCATCGCCAATGGACTGCCACAAAATCTCATCCTGCTTGCCAAGACAACTTGGTTCGGTACAATGCGATCAGGAGGCACTATTCGATGAAAGACCGCAGTCAACAATCCGACTTGTTCGATACAAATGAAACCACCGAACGCTTGTACAACTTGCTTGCAGTGCTCTGCTTTATCCTGACCCTGGGCGTCATTGCCTTGTTCGAGCTGCGCTAAGGCACGAGCCTGAATACACCCCAAACCACCGCTTTTCCCTGCTCGGTCCGTCAAGATCGTCGTTGTGGCATCGGCATGACGGTGTTTTGCTTAATCCAGGTATCGAGGAGAGCCACATCGAACTTCACGAGCCGTCCTACCACATAGGGAATCCGCCTCTGACTCACCATTGTATAGACGGTATGGACGGAGAGCCCGGTATAGCCCGCTGCGTCCTCGTCCAAGGATGCTGGCGACTACACGGCCTTGGTTAAGGCGTTCTTGAGCCCACCTCTCGATTAATGGTTGCAGGTCCTATTCCGTCCTGTTCCCGTCGTTTGCTTCGATATTGCTCTAATGTCTCAACGGTGAGCGAGTGAATCGGCGGATTGCCAAAAACCCGCCTGAAGTGCGCGTAGTGAATCCATTTCGTTGAGAGTGTCTGTTGATGTGCCACGAAGGCGATGTAGCGTGCCACGTTCAGTCACAAGTGCAATTCAGGCACCCATGTTTCGTGCAAATCCCGCACGCGGCTTCGAGACTGGTCCGCATCGCTTGACGGGCACGGTGCAGACGGACAGTGAGATTATTGGTGGCGATGTTGAGGTCCTGTGCCACCGCTTGGATTGATTCCCCCTGTAGATCCACCCTTCTGAGTACCTCGGCATAGGCTGGTCGAAGCCCGGGCAACAGGCGAGTGAGGCATGCGCATACATCTGAGGGGATCTCGGCGAAAGAAGGTTCCTTATCCGCCTCGCTGACAGTCAGTTCGTTCAGAAAGCGTTCGTGCTTTTTCTGCTCCGTGGCATGGGACCGGTAGTAATCAATGATGGCATGACGAAGGAGCCGGTAAAACCACGGGACAAGGCTTTCTTCGTTGCGAACGGTATGCACCTGTTCCATGGCCTTGATAAGACTGTGTTGGAGAAGATCCTCGGCAATCTCTTCTGTGGGGACCCGACGTCCAATAAAGTCTTTGAAGGCATCCTGTGTCAGGATGAGTTGGTCCAGCCGCCCAAGAGATGAGCCGACGACCACCTCATCACGGTCCCCCTTTTCCGATTGCTCAGCCACGTGCGAAGACCCCTTTTGCTCTACCCCGTTACCATCCGACTTGCGAGGCTATCAAGGAACCCTGGAACATGCTGTTGTTCTTCAGCCGGAATGGGACGGAATCGTTTGGCATGAACAGGTCAAAACCACATACGGACGCCCAGCGCGAATCGTACTTGACTAGGAGAACCGCCTTCTTGACGGATGAGGGTCGCGGTTTCTCCAAAGCTCCGATCAAGAGAGACCCCCACATAAGGCGAAAAACCGCGCCGGATCTCATACCGAAGCCGGACGCCAAACTCGGCATTGTTCAGGCCGGACCCGGTCGTAAACTCTTCGACTCGTTGAAGGGCTACGTTCGTCTCAACGCGAAGTTGAAGGATCAACCGCTGCGTCATCAAGAGGTCCTTCGTAGCCGCAAGACGTGCGGACACGGCCCCGTTCTGGTCAATAAAGAGCGAAGGCTCAATCTGATAGCTGTAGGGCACCAATCCCTCGATGCCAATCACTGCAAGGCCACGGGTGACATTCGCCCCCCGAAAGGTCTGAGTTTCCACTCGACCCCCAATCTGAAAATCGTAATATTTCTGAATAAACCGTCCGTAGAGCAGTTGAAAATCGACATCATAGTCGGCTTTGAACGCGGTATTCCGCTGCCCTTCGGTCTTGAACCACACCCGGTTGTAATCTCCCCCATACCACCCTTCAATGTCCCATCGGTAATCGCTCTGGCTTCCCGTGCTTCGCGTCTGCGGACGATATTCCAGCACATCGACCAGCACCATCGTGCGCCGCTCAGCGTCATCGACGGGACTCGGCCAATCTCGCCCCGGTGACAGATTCGGCAGTGTCGCGGCCTTCACCAAGGTGAGGTCGAAGGGTCCGGGTGTGGAGGTAAAATGGGTATTCACCAAGCGACGGGGAGTCGCGGGTTGGGCCGAATCAGATGAGTGAACCGTTGGCAGCATGATTTCCTGCGGCTCGGCGAGGGCCACGGTACTGAAAATCCCAAGCTGGACGAGTAATGAGGGTAGAGCGAGCAACAACACTTGGCCATGCTCCTTCATGAGGATGTGGTCGACTCCGAGGCCTCGACGACTCGAAACATCCCCGCCTCCATGTGCAATTGCAGATGGCAGTGAAAGGCCCAGCGACCGGGCGCATCCGCGTCAATTGCCACAGACAGGCGCTCAGCCGGCTTGACGAGAACCGTATGTTTGCGAGGCAAGTACCGGCCCGCACCATTTTCCAGGTACATCCACATGCCATGCAGATGCAGCGGATGTTCCATCATGGTGTCGTTCACGAAGGTCAGGCGCAGCCGTTCGCCATTGCGGAAACGAATGGGTGAGGCTTCCGAGGATTTCTGTCCATCGAACGACCACATGTACCGCTCCATGTGCCCCGTGAGGTGCAACTCGATCTCACGATCTGGCGACGGTGATCGGCAGACGGGCGCACGCTTTTTAAGTCGGTGTACAACAACACACGCCGATCGCCTGCATCCAAGCCGGCTCCTGGTTCGTGCATTCGGTTCCAGGAGTACTCCGCCACCATCTGGTTGCCGGTCCCATGGTCGTCAAGACCGTGGGGGACAGGCTCCGTAGCTGGTCGTTCCGATGCCTGGTAGCCGATGGCTTCATAGTCAGGCTCCGCGTCATGAGCAGTCATGTCTGCCACGGCTCTGTGCTGTTGATGCGCCTCGTCCGGTAACGTCTGAGGGAACATGGTCTGTGTTGGAAGATGCCTGTCATGAGACGTCCCTCCGTGATTCATTCCCATCTCGGCCATGGTGCGGAGAGGGCGGGGGCGTCGATCAGGAAGAGGGGCGCTTGCACCAGGGCCTGTTGACAGAGTGCCTCGTGCATAGCCGCTGCGATCCATCGTTTCCGCAAACAGGGTATACGGACCGTTCCCAATGGGTTCCACGATGACATCGTAGGTCTCCGCGGGACCGATGCGAAATTCCTCCACGGCCAGGGGCTGTACGGGTTGTCCATCGGCCTGCACGACCGTCATTTGAAGCCCGGGAATGCGAACATCGAAGAGGGTCATGGCGGCGGCGTTAATAACTCGAAGGCGCACGCGCTCTCCTGGGCGAAAGAGGCCCGTCCAGTTGCCCTCCGGCGATCGACCATTCATCAGGTAGGTAAAGGTGTAGCCGGTCACATCGGCAAAGTCCGTCGGGTCCATCCGCATACGGTCCCAAGCCAAATAATCTTGCACGGTCGCCCACCAGCCCTGCCGGCGCACATCGGCCATGAACTCTCCTGCCGTCCGACGCTGGAAGTTGTAGTAACCCGCCTGTTTTTTGAGATTGGAGAGCAAGGTGTGCGGCGATTCAAAGGTCCAGTCCGAGAGCATCACCACATAGTCGCGCTCATACTGAAATGGCTCGGGCTCAATGGGATCGATAATCATGGGAGCGTACATCCCCTGCAATTCCTGCCCGCCTGAGTGGCTGTGAAACCAATAAGTTCCGCTTTGTCGAATCGGAAAGCGATAGGTAAAGGTCGTGCCCGGGTCGATGCCACGAAAGCTGACACCCGGCACGCCATCCATTTCAGGTGGGACGAGCAGCCCATGCCAATGAATGGAGGTGACTTCCTTCAAGCGGTTGGTGACCCGAAGGGTCGCCTGTTGACCCTCTTTCAGGCGAATGAGGGGTCCGGGTAACGAGCCATTCATCATGACGGCCGTCGCCTCTCGCCCGTTGAACCGGAAATTCTGTTCGCTGATCGCCAGGTCGATCAGATCGCCGGTCAAGACTTCGAGTCGAGGCAAATCGGCAACTGTACCTCCCCAGAGTGCCATGGGTTTGAGCGCGTGAGTGGCGGCAAGCAGTCCCACCGTCGCGGCACCTTTTAGGATTTCCCGTCGTGAAATCGATGTTCTGTTCATGACGTTTCTCTCAAATCCGATTTTCGTGTTGATGTCGGTTCTCGCATGGCATCAGTGATGATGGGCATGCACCAATGCATGCCCGCGCCCACGGGCGATGAGCCAACGGTTGATCGGAACGGTGACCACGAACGCCACGGCAAACGACAGGATCAGGCTCCCCCAAAACAATCCATCGGTAACCCCGGCTGCCATGGCGCCCGGAATGATCAGCATCATGGCGTTATCCATGATCTCCATCACGGCGATGGACACTGTATCTGAGGCGAAGGCAATGGAGGCGGCCTCAGCCCATGACATTCCGCCTTTGACCAATGGGACCAAGGTGAACCCATACCCAAAGACAAAAGCCAACAAGACGGCCAGCACGATCGAACCGGCATTCCCCCAGCCCAAGGCCATCGCGATCACGAGGCCCAAGACTTCTCCGATGGCACATCCTGTTAAGCAATGGAGCGTCGCGCTGACGGCGAGTCGATTCAGCGATGGTGATGGCTTTACCTCAGCTTCGTGGGCCTGGCCGTGATGATGGTGATGAGTCGTATGTGTCGCCATGGTCATGACAGACCCTCCTCGCAAGTGAATTTTTATCCTTCGCAACACGTTCTCGACTCTTCAGACGGAATGGCCTCGCAAACCTTACAGTTCGTGGTTCACGGGAGCACTCATACGGGCCTTGCGATGCAGGCGAGCAAGACATCGCTTGGCAAGGCGGCTAGACTCAAAAGCCTAGCCGCCTCTCTGTAACCCCTGACGAGACTATGACAAGCCTAGAACTGCGAGGAGTTGACTGACCGCTCCCCATGGGCAAAAGCCTAGGGCTTCTTCAATCGGACACATGTGAAATCACCCCCTTTCCCGTTGATGTACCGAGAGGGCGGGTATGCGGCGTGTCGTCCGCACGACAGCACGCTGCCCGGCCAAGGGCCTCTTTTAGTCGTGCCTTAAACGGATGGATGTTGGGCGTGAAGGGGTATCAAATGCGGAGGATCGTGGTCTTCAGGAAGAGGTTTTGTGGACGCTTATCAGCGGGAGAGTCGAAGTTCCTTCTCAGCACCGCGGTGCTGCAAAAGAGCGCCAATGAATCCACTTCAACGAAAGGCAGGAAAACATGGACCGCCAGTGGATGGGTATCGTTCGAATCGGCAGGGATGCCAGCTTTGAAGACGTCGCAAACGACGCGAGGAGGCTGCTCGCTTCCTGATGGGCAACCGGCCTCCATGTTCGGCACGCCGTACAAGGGCACCAAGCAGGCAAAAGCATTCGTGCTAACGCCGAGAAAGAGCACCATGAACACGATGGTCAGTAAACGTCTCGCTGCAGCCGAGTGCATGCTTTTAGGCTACGCCCCCACGAAATATGTTGTCAACGATTGGCAAAGCGGCTTGGGGCGTCAGCCATGTTGCCACGACTTCCCCAAGCCGTCTGAAATCCCCGCCTCAACTGATCCGGGCTTTCCGCAGCCGCAAGCTGTTCATCACCACACTGATGGAACTGAACGCCATGGCGGCACTTGCCAAGACCGGGTTCAGCATCAGGCCCGTGAAGGGGTACAATGCTCCGGCGGCAATCGGGACCCCGAGCACATTGTAGATGAAGGCCCAAAAGAGGTTTTGCTTCATGACGCGCATCGTCGTACGGGCTAGCCGGATGGCCGAGGCCACGCCACGGAGATCACTTCGCATGAGGGTGACATCACTCGCTTCAATGGCGATGTCCGTCCCTGAGCCAATCGCGAAGCCTATGTCAGCCTGTGCCAGCCCCGGCGCGTCATTGATGCCATCTCCGACCATGGCGACCACATGACCGTTATCGCGGAGTCGTTTGATTTCCGCGACCTTGCCCTCTGGCAGGACCCCCGCGACGACGCGATCGACCTCGACTTCTCGTGCGACCGCCTGCGCCGTCCGCTCATGATCGCCCGTCAGCATGACGACCGCGAGCCCAAGTTGCTTGAGTTCGCGGATGGCGGCTCGCGAGGTCGCTTTGATGGGGTCGGCCACGGCAATAAGGCCGACGGGGGCTCGGTTGACCGCGATAAACACCGGCGTCTTACCTTCCTCTGCCAACTGCTCGGCCCGTGCGACGAGGTCGGCGAGCGGGAGCGCGTTTTCCTCCATGAGCGCCTGATTTCCAACCAAGACCGCCGCCCCATCTACCAGGCCAAAAGCGCCACGTCCGGCAAAGGATTGAAAGCCATCCACCTGAGCCAAAGACACCAACTGTTCTTCGGCTTCCCGGACGATGGCCTCCGCCACCGGATGTTCCGAGGACGCTTCGACGGACGCCACCAATTTGAGTACGTCCAGCCTGGACCATCCACCGTCCTTGGCTAGGACGACATCGGTCACGGCCGGTTTCCCCTCCGTGATGGTTCCCGTTTTATCCAACACCACGGTCGTGAGGGCGCTGGCCCGCTGTAGCGGCTCCCCCCCTTTGATAAGAATCCCCAGCTCCGCGCCGCGCCCCGTTGCCACCATCATGGCGGTGGGGATCGCCAATCCCATTGCGCAGGGGCAGGCAATAATCAGCACCGCTACGGCGGCAGCGAAGGCTTGCACGACCGAGGCGCCGACTGCCACCCACCACCACAGGAACGTCGCAAGCGCGATTCCTATCACGATGGGGACGAAGATGCCGCTGACGCGATCGACGAGTTTTTGAATGGGTGCCCGTGACCCCTGCGCGTCGCGCATCAAGGCGACGATGTGCGAGAGGACACTGTCTGCCCCTACCGTGGTGGCCCGATACCGGAAGGCCCCGGACTTGTTGATGGTGCCTCCGATGACCCGATCACCGATGCCTTTGTTGACCGGCATGGCTTCCCCCGTCAGCATGGACTCATCGACCGCGCTCTGCCCGAACAGGACCGTCCCGTCCACCGCAATCCGTTCACCCGGCCGAACGAGCACCACATCGCCGCTCTGCACCGCTTCGATAGGCACCTCGACTTCGCCGCCCTCCCGGATGACGCAGGCGGTCTTGGGTTGCAGCGACACTAACCGACGTAACGCCTCGGATGTCTGCCGTTTGGCGCGAGATTCCAACGTCTGCCCCGTCAGCACCAGCGCAATAATCATTACCACGGCCTCGTAGTAGACATTGGGTTGGACACCGTGCCGCAGAAAAAAGTCCGGCACGAGCGTCGCCACGGCCGAATACACAAACGCGGCGCCGGTTCCCACGGCGACCAACGTATTCATATCGGCTGAGCGATGGCGAAGGGCAGCCCAGGCCCGTACGTAAAAGTGGCGACCGGTCGTCCCCATCACGACAGCCGTCAAAGCCAGCAGGACAAAGGACCAGGCCGCCGGGCTTGCGAACGACAGCCATGAGGCAGCCACCGCCATCCAGGACATGAGGACGCTTGTGTGAGTCCCCGCATCATGGGCTGCCATCAACGGCATGGACAGGGCGGCGGCCACGATCGCAGCCGCTCCGCTCCACAAAGCCTTGCGCCGCGCCGTCTGATACTCGGCGCTCTGCGCTCGGTCTTGTTCCGCCTGGTCATCGAAAGTCGTTTGTCCCTGAAGAGGGACTTTGGCTTCGTAGCCCGTGCGATTGATGGCGTCCACCAGCGACGCCTCAGAAGTCACGGCGGAATTATAGGAAATCACGGCCTGCTTCAACAGGAGTTGGACGGACGCATCCACCACCCCTGGTTCGTTGTCCAAGACCCGCTGAACCCGACTCTGACAGGCCGCGCAGGTCATGCCGTGTACAGGAATCGTCACCTTCCGCAGACCTGTTGGCTCGCTGGCCCGCCGAGAAACGGGCAGTTCACCATCGACGCGCTCCTCCACGTTTCGCTCGACCGTCGAGTTCATGCCACCCTCCCGGCCGGCTGCACCTCATAGCCGGCCTCAGTCACCGCCCGTTCAATGTCTGAAGGGGTGACTAACGCCCGGTTGTACGCCACCTGGGCCTCTCCAACTCTCACAGAGTTGACCTGGACACCATCCAGCAGCGTCAGCGCCTTTGTCACCTGTCCCACGCAGTGTCCGCAACTCATGCCGTCAATATGTAACGTCAATGTCTCCATGGTGTGCCTCCCGTTTCATCAGACGGGTGTCGGTGGTGCCCCATTGCTCCATCGAGCCGCCTGTCACTGTTACAGACGGGAGTGCAGGCAAAATATTACAGAGGGTGGAGGCTAGGGGGCATCTCTTGGAGAACACGTTTCTCTCAGGCATATTGTGCCGACCAATTCTGTGGTGGCGAGGGGAACGCAAGAACAAAAAAAAGAGTGGAACGGAATCATGACTGAACAAGGTGATCAGGATGAGCGGGTAAAGACGGTCTTCGCGCATTTCGGCTTGGCGATGTATCTCGTTCAAGTACTGGAGTGTGGTCTCGCCAATACAATGATGTGTGCCAAATTGCTGCCGCAGAAAGCGGGGAAGCCGGTCCCAAAGGGCGAGTGGGAAGCGGAATTTAATGCCTTCATGAGCGAGCACTACTAGCAAACACTTGGCAGATTGATCCGGCAATTGAGAATTGCGACTTCCATTCCCTCGGACCTGGAGGAAGTCCTCGCAACAGCATTGGAAAAACGCAACTACCTTGCTCACCACTTTTTCCGGCTAAGAGGCAGGGGAGCTGAGTGTTATTGGCTTGTGCACAGGGCCAATCGCATCGTCGAGCATGGTGGCCTTAATCATAGGGTGGGGCACGAACATTTCCACCGATGAGGGTTCGTCGTATGGTGGAGTGTCAAAGCAGATAATTGGGAGGCAAGGCGTTTAGAATTAACGCGTCCGGTACTGTGCAGAGGTCTCTGATCGTCTTATCAAGAGCGCTATCATTGTGCGATCGTGCGGAGAACGACGTTCGCTCCACATAATGAGGGTTGAGCCGAGATAGTGTCTCGTTTATGTAGAGGGACGGATGGGCAATGAGGCCTTGGCGCAAGACTTCATGGGGTAAGGTATCCGCATGATATTGGCAGATCCCGCAGAGAGCCGGGCGTTCCTGAAGGAATTCTTCCAACCGCCATTCATAATCTAGCAGTTTTGAAAAGTCTCTTTCAGGACCAAATTCCAGACTCATATCACCTGTGGCCCAAAGGCCTTGATACCCGTCATGCAAGGCCTGCCGCAAGGCCTCTTCCAGCATTCCCAACATTCGATCAATATTGAAACGTCCGTTCGCGAGATGTGAATTGTCTGAGGACAGCACGAGACTGCCTTTCGCGACCTCCTTCGTGACATCGATCCCGCTGTCCGACAGACAGGGCCGAATCGAGGCGACCATGGATGGGCTATTCAGATAGAGGCAGCGATAGTTCTCGGTAAGTTTTTGCCGAATCAGCGCGGAAAGGCCCGGTAAATGGGGTGCGGGAGAGCCTTTATAAATCAGGCACTGATGACGAGGGAGTAGTGTCATGACTGAGCCCTGTTACGCGGTTATTGAAATCAATTATACAGTTTATACAACATCGGCGCTTATTGTGGCTCGGTAATTAAGTCTAGGGTAATGCCTAGTGTGGTTTTCCTTCACCCCGGTTCACCTTAACCTACAAGGTGAACGACCTTTTGACTTACGAGGAGCGGACGACATGGCGGAGGGAAAGGATGTGGGAAATTCGTTGGAGCCGGGGACAATAACTACGAGGTTTTGCGACTCACGCCCACTCTGTCCGAGATTGGGCTGTGATGTGAGAATGGAACCGGATCCTCGGGTAGGATCTCTAGCCGACTTGGGATTGCAGGTCCTGAATTGTCCGGTCTGCCGGCATCGCGGATATCGACCTCTGGAGGACATCCGCGTGTTGTTCGGGACGAGGCATGAACATATATGCAGTTATGGACCGTCAATTCACAGCCTTACCATATTGTTTTCCGGTGACGCGTTGACTACGTTTCGAAACGAGGGACTCGGTTCAACTCAATCAGCACTTTATGCTGCCAATTGGGCTTTGTTGGACGGGCAAGTGGTTGGTACCCTACGTTTTTTCCTGGAGACTCCAGCATTCATGCGCTGCCATGCATATTTTCGATGTCAGGGCTTGCGCCATTTTGCCGATGGCTCTATGAGAAGTCTCATGGATCCGGCACAAGGCACACTTTCTGAAAGTTTCCATGAAGCACCTATTAGTTCCCACATGGAGAGCGGGCGCCTGGTGCCATTGAGCTGGAGATAGGCCCTCGGCCGGGTTTGCCCTACTCTGCAGAGGCTGATGGAATCCGGCCGGGATGACGAGAGTCGTCCGGACTTCTCGATTTAGTATCCGACCGGGGTCATCAGCCAGTTGGTGATGTAGACGTTGCGAACATGGTCATGGGGGAGCAGCCGGTTGATGGTGTGGAGGAGGTCTGTCCGCAAAGCCGACAGCTTTTCCGCAGAGCGCAGATCACTAACCGCATGACTGTGAAGCAATTCGAGTCGAGGCCGTCCCTCCGGGGCGTTTCCTTAAGCTTTTCTCTCCCGCCTGATCTTCTCCCTGTTGCTGTCCACCCAAGTGTCGAATTGGGGTGAGAGAAACGGGTAGTCCGTCAAGAGGCGTCGCAGCCGTTCTGCTTGCCGGTCAGCTTCGTCCTGCGCCTGGGGCTTCGCCCTGAGCATTGCCTGGATGATAGAGAGTTTAGCCTTTGCCTTGTTTCGATGGGCTTCTTGCTGCTGAGCGTTGTTCATACCTTCTATTATTGTGAACAGAGATGCTCTTGGATACTGGGTATATCCCCATCGCGGCCACGAGTCCCATCTCGCCCTGTTCGCTGACGACCGACCTTCCACTTGAGCGATTGGCTCGGTGTCGGGGTTATCAGATCATTCAGGTACCGCTCGACCTATGGGATCCAAATGACAGAGCTTACGGATGGGAAAGGAGACGTCGAGCACGGGGATGTTCTTTTGCGATTCGGGAACATCACTTTGTAGAAGGCGAAAGTCCTGTTCCCCAGCTTTGCAGAATGTCTCGCTTGATCGAGCACCTACGCCGCACGCGATAGACCCTTATGACTGGCAGGCCCTGAAACTGAATGCGGCGGCCGAGCGGGTAGCATGAGACGCGATAGATGTGCTTCCCTCCGAGAGGGGTAGTGGGAGTAGTCATCAGTCCAATGGGCAAGTCTGATCATCCCGGCCGTAACTCCGATTGCCGCAAAGAGGACGGCCGCAACCAAGAGAAACTCCATAGGCATTGAGCAAGTCTATCCGCTTTCCCTCTGTTGGCAAGATAGTGACGGTCTGCGAAAGATTAAA
>JBEIQG010000045.1:0-19181 GCA_040376625.1 Nitrospira sp.
ACAGAAGGCTTACCAAACCGCCTACACACCCTGTACGCCCAGTGAATCCGAACAACGCTTGCCACCTTCGTATTACCGCGGCTGCTGGCACGAAGTTGGCCGTGGCTGCTTCTGGAGGTACCGTCCGAACGATTGCTCGCTCCATCTTCCCTCCCGAAAGGGGTTTACAATCCGAAGACCTTCATCCCCCACGCGGCGTCGCTGCGTCAGGCTTTCGCCCATTGCGCAATATTCCTTACTGCTGCCTCCCGTAGGAGTCTGGCCCGTGTCGCAGTGCCAGTGTGGCTGATCGTCCTCTCAGACCAGCTACCCGTCAAAGCCTTGGTAGGCCGTTACCCTACCAACAAGCTGATAGGACATGAGCTCATCAAAGAGCGCCGCACTCACAGTGCAGCTTTCCCTCCGAACCCGAAGATCCGGAGGCGTACGCGGTATTAGCCAACCTTTCGGCTGGTTATTCCCCACTCGATGGTAGATTACCCATGTATTCCTCACCCGTTCGCCGCTTTACAAGTGTATTGCTACACCTTCTCGCTCGACTTGCATGTATTAGGCGCGCCGCCAGCGTTCGTTCTGAGCCAGGATCAAACTCTCATAAAGGTTCTACTTGAATTGGACCCGAGGGCCACCTCTTCAATACACCTTACCTTACTCATTTCTCGCTCTATTCAGTTGTCAAAGAACCGTTTCACGCTTCGGAACGATTTCTCGTTCTCCACGCGAGCCGCGCACTTTACTATGCGCGCCTGACCTTGTCAAGAGGGTCAGGATTTATTTTTTTGATCTGGGGTTCCTGAGAATCCGTCGCAGGTCTTACAACCGCATCGGCCACTAGGCTGGATCAAACTTGCATCCTTATACCAATCTGGGTTTCTGGAGTCAAGCCTTGAAAAGATCTTTTTATTGTCGCAGAGTATTTCTATGGAAAATTGGCTTTCACTGAACCGACGAAATCTCTTAAAGCTCACTGGAATTGCGGCCGCGGCTGGTCTGACCGGTGGTTGCGATGGGGTCGGATCTTTATTCGGCCGCATGTTCGCGATGCCCCCACGTGAGACAAATTACTTCACAGAGAATAAAAAATTCTACGTAGTGAACTACTCAGACTCTCCTTTTAACGTCTCGCGAGAACTTCGGCAAGACGAATGGCGCCTCTCGGTGAAAGGGGAAGTCAAGAAACCGCTCTCCCTGGGCTGGCGCGAGCTCTTGAATCGTAACAACTTTGAGCAAATCTCCACCCTCATGTGCATCGATACATTGCCAGGAGGCGATAGCCTTGGAAACGCACGGTGGCGAGGGATTTCTCTCAAGAAACTCCTGCAGGAAGCGGAGATAGACGAGGAAATTACGCGTGACATCGTCTTTCGCGGAGCGGACGCCTATGACGACAGCATTCCGTTGACACGTGCCATGCAGGACGATGTGATGCTCGCATTTCTCATGAACGGCGAGAAATTACCCAAAGAGCATGGATTTCCGCTGCGCCTACTGGTACCAGGGCTTTATGGCATCAAGAATGTGAAATGGATTGTCGAAATCGAAGCCTACGCCGGGGACTATCGAGGTTACTGGCAGCGCAAAGGATGGACCGACGACGCCACGATCAAAACATTTTCACGCATTGACTCTCCCGGGCACTACCAGACATTACGCGGCCCTGAGCAGCGGTTTCGCGGAATTGCGTTTGGCGGTCCAAACTCCATCAGCCGAGTGGAAATCAGTTTGGACGCTACGAGAACATGGGATTCTTGCGAGATCGAAACGCCCATGTCGCCCTATTCATGGGTCATCTGGAACTACACATGGCGCCCCTCGAAACGCGGCAAATACCAGGTCGCCGTTCGCGCGATCGACAGCAAAGGGCAGCCTCAGATCGCGGAACTAATTCGCCCTCAGCCGGCTGGATCGAGTGGACTGCATACGATTATTGCGGATTTGGAAAGCCTCTAACTGAAAAGCGCTGTGACTACGTAGTCACACCGGAAGGATCACTCTCGAATCCGAGCAGCTCGAATCCCACCGCAAATGAGAGCCCCAGACCGGCGCGGCCATGGAAGCCGGTATCCGCTAGACAGCCATTCCTGCCGAACGTGATCAAGGGCTAGCAGAGACCACAAATTCAGCGAATGCGTCCCCAAGATCCCTTCTACGATATCACCAAGTCGCGAAAATGATGCACCACAACCAGTGCCCACCCTGGCAAGGATGCCAGTCGTCCCTACTGGGACACCGACCAAAGGCCAATCGCGGGGAACGAACGGGAGCGCATCAAGGACGAATAGGAACTGAAGCGGGAGCCCGAGCAGCAGCCTGGCGCAGGATTGCGAGGCGCGTTGACCTGAATCAAAATCAGCGATAGCCCACTTATTCTCTGTCGCCTCCTAGCGCAGACAAGAAAAATGGAAGGGATTCTTCCAGGACTAAGCGCTGAATTCAGACGGGTCGGAGGGTGTTTCAATCAGGATGGAAGCGACGGCATCAGGGAAGAGAACCGGCTTTCTTCAAAGCGCAAGACTCGAACTGGCGCCTACGCCGACCCTACCGGCCGGCTGCATCCATCCGGGCATTGGCGAAGGTGTTCGCGAAGAGCTCGACCATCGCGCGCACCCCCTTTCGGACGGCTTGGGAAACTTCCTCCCTCGGGCCGTACCCGAGGATCGCTTGATTCCACAAGCTACCCTGTGTTTTTTGTGCGGTATAAGACCCGGCATTACAGTCCACATGATACGCAGCTATGTACTGTTCGCCTACCGTCCAGACTTCGCAGGTAAAAAACCCAAGCTGATTGAGCCGCTCGGGAGCGTCGGACGAGGGACCACTCGACGCTTCGAGCACAATCCCCGGCACTTTATTGAGCAGCGTCACCCGCGTCACATCGGTCAACTCGGCCCCGTTGATGCCAAGCTTCTCAGCCGTTCCCTGAATTTGCACTTCGACGGCCACGAACTTCTTAATGTGTCGCATGTCGGACAATGGCACGGACTCCGGATTGGCGGCCAACGCAGATACGCTCGGCAAAAGACCGATCCCACACAGCACCAGTAACCGGGTGATCCTGCCCACCGCGATTGTCTGTGACTTCATCGTCACTCCCCTCGTTCGACTCGCTGTATTCAAAGTTTGCACCTCGTCACACCCTCACCTGACATCCTTCCGACCGATGCATGCGATGAAAAGCCAGCGGCATTTCCTGATCAGGCGGCAATGTGGCCCATCTTAATCCTCTTCAATTCTTTTTCCAACGCGCCGCTCTACAACCCCACCACTACTCCACGGCCCGTTCCAGCAATGTCCCCACTGAATCGAGTCCGGTCGCCAACTCTATCGCTAGTCCATGCCGCATCGGCAAGAGCACAGAAGCATTATATGTCAGCCACACCCGACCCGTCTGGTCCTGCCATGCCAACGCCTTCATCGGCAAGTCGATGGCCACCGTCGGAGCCGCTAACATAAGCGCCGTGCCGCCTTTGGGTTTCCCGAAGATCAGCAATTCCGTAGGAGGCATTTCCAGCCCGATCTTCCGCGCCTCATCCGCATGATTGATGCGAGCGAAGAGAACCATGCCCTTGTCGGTGACCACCCGCTCGATCCGATCGATCGTCTCAGCGACTGAATAGTGACTTTCCTTTGTAATTAGCGTGCTGTCGGCAGACGCCTCGGAAGTAAGAATCGACAGCCCCAGTAGCGCTCCACAAAAACCCGCGATGATCCGATCACAAGTGTTCATGTGAACTGTCTCCTTAAACTGCTGCTGTCCTGGAGGCCCTCAGGAAGAATCATAAATCTTCCTCGTCTCTGCCTTGGTGAGTTCCCGCCACTCACCGGGCAAAAGTCCCCCCAATGAAATCGGTCCAATCGCAACCCGCACCAATCGCAAGGCCGGATGACCCACCGCGGCCGTCATCCGACGAACCTGGCGATTCATGCCTTCACGCAACGTCAGTTCCAGCCACGCGGTGGGGACATGCTTCCGAAATCGAATCGGTACCGGTCTCTCCTGGATCTGGGGTGCTTCCAGCAACAGACGGGCGTGAGCAGGTTTCGTACGTCTCCCACCGACCACTACCCCCTGTTGCAGCCGCTCCAGGGCAGCCGCATCGGGGATACGTTCAATTTGCACAAGATAGATTTTGGGGAGATGGTGCTCAGGATCTGTAATGCGGTGGGCCAACGCCCCGTCCGACGTCAGCAGCAAGAGACCTTCGCTATCCCGATCCAATCGACCGGCAGCATAGACGCCAGGCACATCGACATAGTCGCCCAAGGTCGGACGCCCGGCGGGATCCGTAAAGCAGGGCAGCACATCGTAGGGCTTGTAGAACGCCAGCGTGCGGGCAGCGAGATGAACCATCATTAGCACGGGGCTCTTCGCATCGCCCCAATCCTTCGCACCAGGACGGAAGCAAACAGAGGGGACGGCAACATGGTGAGGAACTAACTACCTGTGGCGATCGACCAATCTGAAGAATGAATCATTGCGCCGTGACTAATCGAGTCGCCGGAAGCGCGCGGAGTATTCCTCCTGAGGAACCGGTGTACTGAAAAAGGCGGATTTGCTCCGATTCAGGATGCGGGTCTTGACGAGCAGACTTCCGTCCCCCTCCAGCGTCAATTCCTGGGCGATGTCTGAAATGTTGCGGAGGGGTTCTTCGGCCACCCCACCTTCCGAGCGGGTCCGGTGAATCCGGATCTGATTGCGATCACAGGTGTCTCGATCCTCCGGCTGCAGGTCCAGTTGATGGGCAGTGATGGCGCCATCAAAGCGATTCACCAGTTCCAGAGTGTCTTCATGCACCAATTCCACACGCACGGCTTCCTGTGCGAGATCCGAAGGAACCGCCACGCCCAACATGGCATTCAAGGTGAGCTTGTGATCCCGGTTCCGGTAAAAATTCATCGTGCCGGGAAGAGGTTCACCCTGAAGTACATAGGTTCCGCCGATCTTTGGACATTCCGGCCAAGCCAAGCTCGGCTTCAAAGTCGGAGGGAGCGGCGTGCCAGGTGACTGACACCCAGAGAGGCCAAGAGTCCCCACCAACGCCAAAACAACGAACAGCGCACGCCTTGGATCCTGTCGATAGAATAGACTGGTCATGAAGGTCATGGAGTGAGTCTAACGAAGCCATTACCAGCCTGTCCAGTCAGATTATGCGGGCTCGTTCGGACAACCAATCCCTTGCGTCACTACCAGACAATCTACCCGGCACGCCGCCAGGAGGGGCATGCTGAGGCCCTCTACTCATGCCCAGCGACAGTATTCGCCGCCCCGCCTGAGAACGCAGTGAGCGAGGAAGTCCTCAGGCTTGCTCAAGTACGGCAAATATGGTTCCATCAATTGGGTTCGCATCTTCTTCGACGATACGTTACGAACACGGCTATTCACCAAGGAGTTCTGCCATGCGATGGGAAGGTCAACGCGAGAGCCGGAACATCGACGATCGTCGTGGGATGGGTGCGGCCAGGCCCGGCGTCGGGCTTGGGTTAGGCGGCATCGTGCTCGTCCTCGCCGTGAGCTTCTTGACCGGGACCAATCCCCTGACTCTCCTCAACTTGCTGAACGGCATTCAGGAGATCACGCCAACGACGGAACCGGAGCGTTCGGGCCCCCAAGGTCCACCGCGCGACAACCTCGGCAAATTCGCCTCCGTAGTCCTGGCCGACACCGAGGACACCTGGCGAGCCCTCCTCCCCCGATTGGGCAGCACCTACGTGGAGCCTCAGATGGTGCTCTTCACGGGCGCAGTGCGTTCCGCCTGCGGCACTGCCTCGTCCGCCGTGGGCCCGTTCTATTGCCCCGGCGATCACAAGGTTTATTTGGACCTGTCTTTCTTCAACGAAATGGCCCAGCGGCTCGGCGCACCAGGCGACTTCGCTCAAGCCTATGTCATTGCGCATGAGATCGGGCACCACGTCCAAAACTTGCTCGGTATCGCGGAGAAAGTCACCCGACTTCAACAACGTGGGGCGACCGCAGAGCGTAATGCCCTCTCCGTGCGCATGGAGTTGCAGGCTGATTGTTTTGCCGGTGTGTGGGGCTACCATGCCCGACGCAACCGCAACTTGATCGAACCGGGGGATTTTGAGGAAGGGCTGCGAGCTGCCGCAGCAATCGGTGATGACCGGCTTCAGAAGATGGGGCAAGGCCAGGTGCAGCCGGAAAGTTGGACCCACGGGTCTTCAGAACAACGGATGACGTGGTTGCGGAGAGGGCTGCAGTCCGGCGATCCTAATACCTGCGATACCTTTTCAGCCGCACGCACCTAGTATCAAAGGCTTTCTTGATGTGGGTCCTCGTTATGGGAACCGTGGCCATGGCCGACATCGCCTTGTTGAAAAATACCGAGGAGTGAACAACCGACCGGGGAGCATTCGGACAAGGGGCGGAAGGAGTCAAAGAGTTCCCGACCGGCTAGCTCCTCGCAGCGGCGCCCCCGCAGGCGTAGTGTTTTGAGATTCAGAAAGAAATACGGGGCAGGATACTAAAACCCGATACTGATCCCGCCACCCGACCGGCTTCCGCCCCCGAAACCGACCCCGCCGAACACACCCCACCAAGGTCCATGGGAACGTCGGTCATCAGGGGGCCGAGCCTCCCATCGATGCAGATGCTTCACGTCCAGGGTGGGAAAGCGATAGTCCGCTTCATCCATTTTTTCGACCGATGCACCGGTGATCTCACCGACAATCGTCACCCTGGTGCCGTCCGTCATCGTGGCCGGATCGAGGAACTCTTTCTGCAAGGCGAGGAAGCGACCTTTCGACTCCATGCGGTCGGTCACCGGCCCCTGCTCATCATCTAACGGAAGCTGCAGCACCTCCAGTTGAGTGCCACCGTTCATGGCTTTCGCCTTGAGCACTTCACCGGCCCATACCACGACCTTCCCGTGATACGAGTCGGGGGATTCCAAGACCTGACTGAACGTCAGGGCCTTATCCACCTGCGGTTCAAGCGATTCGGGAATGATCGACGTCGCGCAACCCATGGTCATAGCAAGCAGCGCTAGCACCACGTAGCACCTTGCATCCATTAGCATGAGGACAGTATAGCGCCACGCGGGGGAGGATGCCACGGCGGAATCTTTCCTGGAGTTCGTGTTCAGCGCCACTAACCCGGGACCGCATTATTTCATCCACTCCGGCCTCTGAGCTATACTGCGGCTCTAACGACATCTTTAGGAAGGAACGGTTTTATGTCGCGTTCGTCACTTCATTACATCAAAGAGAGTGTCCGCAGTTTAGTCGGCATGGTCGCTGCCCTGAGTCTGACCGCAGGCACGTTCCCAAATAAGGCAGTAGCCATCGAAGCCACGATGCTGGAGCGTGCCAAACTCGCCACCATCGGTGTCCTGGAGGACACGCAAGACCAACGCACACCGGATAAACCGGGTAAAATTCTCGTGCGTGGAACCGGCTTTCATCTTCGCGACGGCTACATCGTCACGGCTCGACACGCCGCGGAGAAGCAAGATGTCACGACCGGCATCGTCATTCAGAAGCAGATCCGTATCTTGACGACAGACCTCGATGAACTTTCCGCCGATCTCGTCGGTGACAGTGCGTTCATGGATGTCGTGCTCTATCGTATTGCCGAATCACATCGCGCCAAGTTGCGCGCGAGTGTTTCGTTTGCCCCCGGCGATGTGCTACCGGGGCAGGAAGTGTTCACCGTCGGCTATCCCATGGGCTGGGGACCAACCATGTCGTTCGGTCACCTGGGCAATACCAATACTTTCCTGCAAACAGTGGATACGCGCCTGATTCAAGCTGACGTGGCCGCTTGTAGCGGCAACTCCGGCGGCGGCCTCTTCAACGACAGGGGTGAAGTGGTCGGCATCATGCACGCCATCATCCAGACTGAACGGGACGACTCCACCGCGCATTGCAGCCGCATGGCCTTTGCCATTCCGGCGATGCTCGCTGAACGGATCGTCACCGCCGCTCTGGACGGAAAGCCCATGGCCTTCTCGAAGATGGGCATTCACATGGTCGCAGTGAAAGACGGCACCAGGTGGCGGATGGCAGTAAAAGACGTGATGGAACCGGCAAAGTCGGCGGGCATTGAAAAACACGACATCATCATTGCCGTGGATGACACCGATATTCAGGATGCTGCCCATTTAAAGAACTATCTCATTGAACGAACTAAGCCCGGGCAGCAGGTCAGCGTCAAGGTCCGCCGCATCGATACCAACCTGACGTTTACAGTGACCCTGGCAGGGGGATGATCGCACCTGTTACGACAGGCCCGGCAGCGCTTGATACCAGCCGTTGGCTTGGGCCAGCACGATAGGACGGTCGAAGAGGGGGCTGATGCGATCGTTGGTCAGGAGTGCGGACTTCTGACCATCGGCCAGAATCTTGCCATTCTTTAGAAAGATGATGCGATCAATCTCAGGTGGAATTTCGTGCAAATGGTGGGTGACGAGGACCACTGTCTTGCCCTTGTGCATCTGCGCGCGCACAAGGTCCAAGTACTGGAAGCAGGATTTAAGATCGAGACCGCTGGTCGGTTCATCCAGCACAAGAACCGGCGGATCGTGGACCAAAGCTCGGGCAAGCAAAAATCGCCGCTGCTCGCCCGTCGAGAGGTGCCCAAACACACGTGTGGCGAAGGACTCAACGCCTAGCTCCCGCATCACCTCATCGGCCCGGCTTGCCTGGTCTCGCGTAAACGTCTGATGGTCGTAGGTATCGTTGCTGGCGTAGAAACCGGAGAGAACGACGTTGCGCCCTTCGGCACAGATCAGATAGTCCCGCTGCAGATCGTAAGAGACGATCCCCAGTTTCTTCCGAATGTCCCACACGCTCCAGCGCTCTGCCCCGAACAATCGCACACGCGTTTCATCCAGGGCCAAGGGATGGATTTCACCGGATAATAACTTGAGCAGCGTAGACTTACCTGCTCCGTTGGGGCCGACAATGGCCGCATGCTCGCCCGCTTGAAGGAGAAAGGAGAAATCCGAGAAGACAAGGGTGTCGCCTCGGTAAACCGTTGCATGTTGAATGTCGATAATCGGAGAAGGAGCCGTCATATCGAAGGGGAGTAGGTGGCCACTGCAGAATTAGTCACATCAGCAGCCTAGGCCTTATCGCTTACCGCCTATCGTCTTCCCTGCACGGCGAGACTGTTCGAGACCGGCTCGCGCCAAAGCATCCACGCGTTCGTTCTCCGGATGGCCATTGTGCCCCCTCACCCAATGCCATTCAAGTTTGTGACCGGAAGCCAACGTGTCGAGGCGACGCCACAAGTCTTCATTCTTAACCGGCTCCTTGCCGGCGGTTTTCCACCCACGCCGCTTCCAATTATGAATCCATTCGCTGATGCCCTTTTGCACATACTGGGAGTCTGTATAGACGCGCGCTTCCACCGGCTGCGTGAGTGACTGCAAGGCCTCAATGACGGCGAGCAACTCCATGCGATTGTTCGTCGTCGCCGGATCTCCGCCACACATTTCTGTTTCGGCATTGTTGATACGCAGCAACACACCCCACCCGCCAGGTCCTGGATTCCCGCTACAAGCTCCATCGGTATAAATTTCGATCATCGGTGCAGAACCTCCTTGCACGAAAAGAACGGGAGCCGGGCAGGATCAGGATCAACCTAGGAGGTTGGGGTCTGATTCCCCGGACCAGCGGCATGGGACAGAGAGCCGGAAATTTTCGGGGTCTGCGTCAGCACATCGGCATTCTGCGCCCGATGCAAGAGGGCATGATCCATCAGCACAAGCGCCATCATGGCTTCGGCAATCGGCGTAGCCCGAATACCCACACAAGGATCGTGACGTCCATTGGTTTCAACGGTCACCGGGTTGCCCTGCTTGTCGATAGAACGGCGAGGAACACGGATGCTCGATGTCGGCTTGATGGCGATCGTCACGACCACATCCTGCCCGGTGGAAATTCCGCCGAGAATCCCGCCGGCATGATTTGTCACAAACCCTTCAGGTGTGAGTTCATCGCCATGTTCCGATCCGCACTGCGCGACCGAGGCAAAGCCTGCGCCAATCTCCACCGCCTTGACCGCATTAATGCTCATCATGGCGCCGGCAAGGTCGGCATCCAGCTTCGCATAGACCGGGGCGCCCCACCCGACCGGCACATGCTCGGCCACGACCGTAATCTTTGCGCCTACCGAGTCACCGGCTTTTCGCAACTGATCCATAAACGATTCAAGCTTCGCCACCACCTCAGCGTTTGCTGAAAAGAATGGATTAGTATCCACGGTTTCCCAGCTCTGGAAAGGAGCGTCGATTGGTCCGAGCTGACTGAGGTAGCCGCGGATGACAACACCATGCCTCTCCTGCAACCACTTCTTGGCAATCGCTGCCGCCGCCACTCGCACGGCCGTTTCACGCGCCGAGGAGCGCCCCCCGCCGCGATGGTCGCGAATTCCATACTTCTGCCAATAGGTGTAGTCGGCGTGACCCGGACGAAAAGTGTCAATGAGATTGCCGTAGTCACGACTGCGCTGGTCTTCGTTTCGGATCAAAAGGGCAATCGGGGTGCCGGTCGTCTTACCTTCGAAGACGCCGGACAGGATTTCGACGGTATCGGACTCCTGCCGCTGCGTGACATGGCGTGAAGTGCCCGGCTTGCGCCGGTTGAGGTTCCGCTGAATGTCGTCGGCAGAGAGGGCGAGACCAGGGGGGCACCCGTCTACCACGCAGCCGATCGCCGGTCCGTGGCTTTCGCCGAACGAGGTGACGGTGAAAACTCGGCCCAACGTGTTGCCGGCCATGGATTGGAGACTCCTGTCTATTCGACGAGGTCCAGCTTGATGCGCAACTCCTTCAACTGATCGGCACTCACGCTGGAGGGCGCCTCGGTCAGCGGACATTGTGCGCGTTGCGTTTTGGGGAACGCGATGACATCGCGGATCGAATCGGCCCCTCCCAACAGCATGATCAACCGGTCGAGGCCGAACGCAATGCCGCCGTGCGGAGGCGCGCCATACTCCAGCGCTTCGAGCAGAAAACCAAACTTGGCCTGCGCCTGTTCCTTGCCGATCCCCAACAGATCGAGAATCCGAAACTGGATGTCGCTGCGATGATTGCGAATGCTGCCACCGCCGATTTCGCTTCCATTCAGCACCATGTCATAGGCCTTTGCTCTGGCCCGCAGCGGCTCCGTATCGAGGAACCGCAGATCCTCGTCCATCGGCGCGGCAAAAGGATTGTGCATAAAGATATAGCGTTTCTCTTCGGGCGAGTAGTCCAGCAGCGGAAAATCCGTCACCCATAAAGGCTTCCAGGCCGTCTTGTCGATGAGATTCAGTTCCTCACCCAGCAACAAGCGGATCCGACCCAAGACATCGTGGACAATGGCAGGCTTATCCGCCCCGAAGAGCACCAGATCGCCGGCCTTCGCCTCCGGCAAGGCCTCGGCAAAGGCCTTGGCATCGAGAAATTTGGCAATCACCGATTCCAACTGGCTGTCCGCAGTGACTTTCAACCAAGCCAACCCTTTGGCGCCAAAGCTTTTCGCCGTTTCACCGAGCGCGTCGATACGACTCCGCGCAATGGACGCCCCTCCGGACACGATCAGCGCCTTGACGAGTCCTCCTTTGGTCGCCGCCTCTTTGAACACTTTGAATTCGCTTTTCGCCGCAAACGCCGTGACGTCGTACAACGGCATTGCGAACCGAAGATCCGGCTTGTCCGAGCCATAGCGCCCCATGGCCTCAGCATAGGTCATTCGAGGAAATGGCGTTGGCAACTGTACCTCGCCGGCATCCTTGAACACGGAGACGATCATCCGTTCCATGAGCGACATGACCTGCTCACGCTCCACGAACGACATTTCGAGGTCGATCTGAGTGAATTCCGGCTGACGGTCATTGCGGAGGTCTTCGTCACGAAAGCAGCGGGCTATCTGGTAATACCGATCGACGCCGCTCACCATCAACACCTGCTTGAACAACTGCGGCGACTGGGGCAACGCATAGAACATGCCAGGATTCACGCGGCTGGGCACGAGATAATCACGTGCGCCCTCCGGCGTACTCTTGGTCAACACGGGCGTTTCCACTTCCAGAAACTGCTCCGCATTCAAGAATGCTCGCACTGCCTGCATGATCCCGTGACGCAATCCCAGCAACCGCTGCATCCTCGGTCGCCTGAGATCGAGATAGCGATACTTCAATCGAAGAGACTCGGTAATCTCAATGTCGTCCTCAATCATGAAGGGCGGCGTTTTGGCTTCGTTGAGAATCTCGACGGCATCCACGAACACTTCGATCTCACCGGTGGGAAGGTTCGGATTCCTGGACTCATCCGGCCTGGCCATCACCTGACCGGTCACCGACACAACGCATTCGCTCCGCAAGGCATGTGCGGCCTGATGAACCGCCGCATTCCGCTCTGCGTTAAATACCACCTGCGTCAACCCGGTTCGATCACGCAAATCGATAAACAACACCATGCCGTGATCCCGGCGACGTTGCACCCATCCGTTCAGTACGACCTGCTGGCCGACTTGGGCCTTGGTTAATTCCCCGCATCGATGGGTCCTGATCTTCATGCTCTTCTCCGCGTTGAGGGCCGCGTTTTTCCTGCAGGGCTTCGTTGTCCCGGGCGCGGAGCTGGTGATCCGCCGCGCCGCTGCTGTGGAAAATTCTGACCAGGACCTGAGCGCCGCACCGTCATGCCACGACCGGGGCCTTGAGGTTTCGTGCCGGAACGAGGCCGCTGAAATCCGGCTCCAGGTTGAGTGCGCTGGTGTTTTTGGTCAGGCCCGGTAGGACGCGAGCCAGGGCCACGATCAGCCCCCTGCGGAATCGGACCAGCCTGAGTCCGTTGAAAGCCAACCCCTTTGGCAGGACGACGAAATTTGGCACCGGGACTCATGGGCCGTCGAGTGCTTCCAGAACCTGAGCGTGAAGGTTTCGCACCGGCCAGGGACCGCTGCGAACGCGCCCCACGTTCGGAACGCTGGGATTTTGGCCCACGCCCCGAACGTTCTGGCTTGGGAGGGCGAGGCGGAGCCGGTTCTGTCGGCGGCATCCAGCGAGTCGGCTTTCCCGACGCATCCAATTGCGGACGTTCCGCTCTGGCCACCCGATCCTCCACCAGCTCCCGTAGCCGATTCGCCTCGCGGTCGGTCAGGAATCGATACTCCCGCGGAGCCAGATCTCCCAACAGCAACGGTCCCATGCGGACACGCACGAGCTTAATCACCGAATGGCCCACCGCCTCGACCATCCGCTTCACTTGATGTTTCCGGCCTTCGTGAATCGTGACCTCAAGCCATGAGTTGCTTTCCGCCCGGCTGACCTTATTGACCTTCGCCGGCGCCGTGAAGCCGTCTTCCAGTTTGACGCCTCGTTCAAGGGCTTCGATTTTCGCATCGTCGAGGACACCCTTAACCTTGATCAAATAGGTTTTGGGCACATGGTAGCGCGGATGGAGCAGGGCCTGGGCCAGGTCGCCATGATTCGTCAGCAACATGAGTCCTTCACTGTCAAAATCCAAGCGGCCGACAGGAAACACACGCACCGTAACTCCGTGCAGGAGGTCCTTCACCGTGGGACGTCCCTCAGGATCATCAAGCGTAGACATGACGTTTTTTGGCTTATTGAGGATTAAATACACATATGGTTGTGCTGCCCGCAGATGTTTCCCATCCACTTTCACATGGTCGCGAGCCGGATCGACCTTGGTGCCGAGTTCCTTCACCACATTGCCGTTGATTGTCACGCGCCCGGACATGATCAACTCCTTGGCTTTGCGTCGCGACGCGAGTCCTGTACCGGCGATAAGCTTTTGTAGTCTGACTTCCATTCCCACTTTCTGTGAAGCGTCTCTCATCATTTCCGGATGTGGAAATGTTCTCGCCTCGCGAGCGACGCTTCACGCACTCTTACTCCCACTCGATCGTGGATGGCGGCTTGGAACTGATGTCGTAAACGACTCGATTCACGCCCTTCACTTCGTTGATGATCCGGCTCGACATCTTCCCCAGCACATCGTTAGGGATTTTGGCCCAGTCGGCGGTCATGCCATCGAGGCTCGTGACCGCGCGAATGGCAATGACGTATTCATATGTCCGCTGGTCACCCATGACACCGACCGTCCTGATGGGCAGCAGGACGGCGAAGGCCTGCCAGATCTCCCGATACAAGCCGGCAGTTCGAATTTCCTGATCAACGATCATTTCCGCCCCGCGCAGGATGGCTAGACGGTCTTTGGTAACTGCGCCAAGCACACGAATCGCCAGGCCTGGACCGGGAAAGGGTTGGCGCCAAATAATCTCATCCGGCAGGCCAAGCTCCTGGCCTAAGGCTCGGACTTCATCTTTGAACAATTCGCGCAGGGGTTCCACCAGTTTCAACTTCATTCTCGTCGGTAATCCCCCGACATTGTGATGCGTTTTAATGGTCGCCGAGGGGCCCTTGAAGCTGACGCTTTCGATGACATCAGGATACAAGGTGCCTTGCACAAGGTATTTAATGCCCTTCAACTTTTTGGACTCGACCTCAAAATTCTTGATGAAGAGGCGACCGATAATCTTTCGCTTCCGCTCGGGGTCGGTCACGTTCTTCAGGCCGGTGAGAAACTGACTGGTGCGATCGAGTATCCGCATGTTCAGATGCATCTGCGACGCGAATGTTTTCTCTACCTGATCACGTTCACCGGCACGCAATACCCCGTTATCGACAAAAATGCAGGTCAGTTGATCCCCAACCGCCCGATGCGTGAGCGCGGCGGCTACGGAGGAATCCACCCCGCCGCTTAAAGCGCAGATCACCCGCTCCGTCCCGACCTGTTGCCGGATCTGTTCCACGGCCGTTTCAACATAGGAGCGCATGGTCCAGGTCGGCTTGCAGCCGCAGATATCGTACACGAAATTCTTGAGGATCGTGGCACCCTCACTAGTGTGCGCCACTTCCGGGTGGAATTGCAGACAGTAGATGCGTTGCTTGGCATCGTGCCGCTTCATTGCGGCAATCGGGGAATTATCCGTGTGGGCGATGGAGCGGAATCCCGGTGGCATCCTTTCAATACGATCCCCGTGCGACATCCACACGACGGTTGAGCCACCAATCCCGATTCCCTTAAATAGATCCGACCGGTCATCCACCGTGAGTTCAGCCCGGCCGAACTCACGGTGCGGCGCCTTCTCCACTTCGCCGCCCTGGAGATGCGTGACCAGCTGCATTCCATAGCAGATCCCGAGAATAGGAATGCCCTGTTCGAAGAGTTGTTTCGAGACGGACGGAGCTTTTTTGTCGTACACACTCGATGGTCCACCGGATAACACGATGCCTTTGGGCCGGTAGGCCAACACGGTTGCGAGAGGCACCGTGCAGGGCAAGATCTGCGAATAGACCTGCGCTTCGCGGATACGCCGCGCAATCAGCTGCGTGTATTGAGATCCGAAATCGAGAACGAGGATTCTATCGTGCCAGAGTTCCATGGATACATGCTTTCAGCGGTTCGCTGTCCGCTGACAACAGGAACAGACGACCGCGTGGATGGGGACGAGTACTCAATGTGAGGCAGGTCGATTACCTTCCAGCTAACCGCTGAGGGCTCAAGCTTAAAACTGCCGTTATTCCCAATCGGTGCGATAATTGGGAGCTTCTTTCGTGATGATGACGTCATGCACGTGTCCCTCGCGGAGACCGGCTACCGTCTGGCGGATGAACGTCGCCTTCTGCTGCAAATCCGGGATGGTCTTACAGCCGCAGTAGCCCATACCGGACTTCACGCCGCCCACCATCTGATAGATGTGAGGCGCCAGCAGGCCCTTGTAGGGTACCCGGCCCTCAATACCTTCAGGGACCAACTTCGGTGTAGGCCGTCCGCCCTGGCCGTATCGATCGCCACCACCACGTTCCATGGCTCCGATCGAACCCATGCCGCGATAGACCTTGTACGTACGTGCCTGAAACAGCACCGTTTCGCCCGGGGCCTCTTCCGTTCCCGCCAGCAGACTGCCCAGCATTACCACGGAGGCACCGGCTGCCAGGGCTTTTGTGATATCACCTGAGTACTTGATCCCCCCATCGGCGATGACAGGAACACCCGAGCCGGCCAAGGCCCTGGCGCAGTCCGCAATCGCCGTCAACTGCGGCATACCGGCGCCGGACACCATGCGTGTGGTGCAGATTGAACCGGGCCCTACGCCGACTTTCACCGCATCCACACCAGCCTTCACCAAATCCTTGGCTGCCTGGGCCGTCGCGATATTGCCGGCAATGATGTCCAATTGAGGATGTGCTTTTCTCACCATTTTGACCGTATCCAGCACCGCCTGCGAATGCCCATGCGCCGTATCCACGACCACCACATCAACGCCCGCCTTCACCAGCAATGCCACACGGTCCGCAGTGGCAGGTCCCACACCCAACGCCGCCCCGACCCGCAAACGCCCGTGTGCGTCTTTACACGCATTAGGATACTTGATCCGCTTTTCGATGTCCTTAATCGTAATTAGGCCTTTGAGCTCAAATTGCTTGTTGACGACCGGCAATTTTTCGATGCGATGCTCATGTAAAATCTCACGGGCCTTTTCGAGGCTCGTGCCTTCCGGAGCGGTGATGAGTTTATCGCGCTTCATCACCTGCGACACCTTCAGTTCCATGCGCGTTTCAAAGCGCAAATCGCGATTTGTCAGGATCCCGACCAGCTTGCCCGCCTTGGTCACAGGGATACCGGAAATCCGATATCTGGCCATGAGATCATGCGCATCGCGGATCGTTTGATCCGGCGAAATCGTAATCGGATCCAGGATCATGCCGCTCTCGGACTTTTTCACCTTGTCGATTTCGGCTGCCTGATCGGTAGGAGAAAGCACGCGGTGCACGATGCCAAGTCCACCTTCCTGCGCCATCGCAATGGCCAATCGCGCCTCGGTCACGGTATCCATGGCCGCACTGACGATGGGGATATTCAACTGGATGTTTCGAGACAAGCGAGTACGGGTGTCGACCTCGCTCGGGAGGACTTGTGACTTAGCCGGTACCAAGACGACGTCGTCATAGGTCAGTCCGAGCCGAATCTCCTTCTCTAACATCAGTGGCCACCCCTCTCCAGGGCTTTTCGCCCGTTGCCCCTATACTCTCGTGGTTTTATCGACCTGTCCCAACTCTGCGGCCGCCTCCGCCTCTTCCTGCAACCGCTCGCTGCCTTCATCCGCCGGCATGAATTGCTGTACCCGGGTATTTCCGCTATCAACGGCGAACACACTCCCCCGGGAATCCACCACGATGCCGTACGGGAAATTGAATTGCCCATCACCACCGCCGAATCCGCCCCATTGAGCGATGAAGTTGCCCTCACGATCAAACTTTTCGATACGGTGATTGCCGGTATCTGTGACGTACACATCCCCCTGACCATCAATGGCAATCCCCCAAGGAGAGCGCAACTGTCCGGCTTCCTGCGCCAACGGGCTACTGGCATGGCCAGCCTCAGAACTGCCCCCCCATTTGGTGAGCAACTGCGGCAACACGTTGGTGCTCGTATCGAACTTCTGCACGCGGTGATTTCCCATATCGACGACGTACACCGTCCCGTCGGCCTGATCTACAGCGACCCCGCGAGGGAAATAAAATTGACCGTCGGCGTTCCCGAAACTACCCCATGACATGATGAACTCTCCACTCATGTCGAACTTCTGCACTCTGAAATTGGCGCTATCCACGACATAGATATACCCGCGTACCCGGTCGATCGCGATACCCCATGGGGCATTGAACTGGCCTTCGCCATTTCCGCGCGATCCGAACTTCATGATGTAGCCACCCAGCTTCCCGTCGAACTTCTGCACGCGGTGATTGTTGGTATCCACTACGTAGACGTCGCCCTTGGCATCGCAGGCAATACCGGTCGGGTTATGGAAATTCGCATTGGCGGCACCGAAGTTTCCCCAGAGAATGATAAAATTTCCCGCGCGGTCGAACTTCTGGATGCGGTTGTTGCCGTTGTCCACGACAAAGATCGACCCCTGCTGATCGATGGCCAGCCCGTATATCGGCGCCATGAATTCGCCGCCGTGTAACAAGGAGGCGCCTCGACCCGGCTTGCCCCACTTGGCCACACAGAGATAGCCGGAGGTATTGACGAGAATGGTCGCGCTCGCCGGTGTCGAGATGTTGTTCCCGAGGTCTTTGAACCAGACAATGACAGTCTTCTGTCCATCGCCAGGAGACAAAATGAAGGGAATGGTCGCGCCGAACTTGATCGCCGGCGGCACCTCCACCCAGCCCGGTGTTCCCGCCATCGGGGTCATCGGGTTTTCTGAGATGTAGTAGGCCGCCACGCCAGTATCGAGGTCGGTGGCGGAAATCGTGACGACAATTTCAGGCGAGTTCGTCATGAACGCACCGTGATTGATCACCGCATATGGCGTCTGCGGAGCCGTGATATCAATCAGCACCGGTGTGGCAGAGACTTCGTCCGACAGTCCACTCTCCGTACCGTCCTCATAGACCGCCGTCAGCGCATAATAGTAGGCCTGGTCGTTAGTCAAGCCCGAATGATTATAGGGACTCGTTACACCTTCGATCTTGGTGCCGCCTTCCTGCGTGAGGTTCGCGGAAGTATGGAAGTAGAGGTTATAGGAAACGGCCCCCGGTACATCCATCCAGCTCAAGAATGTTTCGGTATCTCCGGGCTTGATCGCCAAGTTGCGAGGAATCGGATACTCACTGACGGCCTGCGCCCGTTCGCGTTCCGCCTTGCCGCGGTTCAGTTCCTCATCAGTCGGTATGTATTTGATGACCCGGTGGTTGCCGCTATCGACGACGTACACAGCCCCTTCCTTGTCCACAGCGACGCCTGACGGAAAATTCAGCTGGCCTTCGGTCTTTCCACGATTGCCCCAGGCACACAGGAAGGTCCCGTTTCCATCGAACTTTTGAATGCGGTGATTGCCCTGATCGACGACATACACATTCCCCAAGGCATCGCAAGTCACGCCCCAAGGGGCCTTGAACTGGCCGGGGCCGCTTCCTTCGCGTCCCCACTTGGTCAAAAAGCTTCCACGGGTATCGAACTTCTGAATACGATTGTTCCCTTCATCGGCCACATACGTATTCCCCACGAAATCCACAGCCACACCGCGCGGAAAGAAGAAGGCTCCGTCGAAACTTCCATCCCTCCCCCACTTCAACAATGGGGTCCCGTCACCCTTGAATTTCTGAATGCGGGCGTTGTTGGTATCGGTCACGTAAATAT
>JBEIQG010000291.1:0-3251 GCA_040376625.1 Nitrospira sp.
CCGGCTTCCACCCACTTGGGCTCACAACTCGTCGATCTCTGCTCGGTCCTGCTGCTGCTCTGTTGTTTTGCGATCGTAGCGCAGCGTCGGCTGTCGGCCTGTGTGGATCTATTCGCGCTGCAGTCCGCGTTCCTGGCCGCGACCGCCGCGCTCGTGGCGTTCCTGACCGGACACAAGCACATCTACTATGCGGCAGCTCTGACGATCGTCATCAAAGTGATCGTGCTGCCTCGCATTCTCCGGAAGGTCATCGAGCGGCTGAATGTCTCCCGCGAGCTGGGGATGAATGTCAACATTCCGGCGGGCCTGCTGATCTGCGGCGCGTTGGTAATCATCGCCTTCTTCATCACGCAACCCATCATTCCGCTCGGTTACCTGCTGACACGCGATTCTCTGGCCATCGCACTGGCCATTATCTTGATCGGATTTTTCACCATGATCGCCCGGCAGAAGGCGATTACGCAGATGGTCGGTTTCCTGGTCATGGAGAACGGAGTGTTCCTGGGAGCCACGGCGGCCGCCTACGGCATGCCGCTCATCGTTGAATTGGGCGTGTTCTTCGATGTGTTGGTGGCCGGGTTGATTGTCGGCATCTACACGCATCGGCTGCAGGATACGTTCGATAGCGTGGACACCAGCACACTGACGGTGCTGAAGGAATGAGTCGGTCGATGACGCATGTCCCACGGGTAGGTGCCGTATGTGGTCGGTGATCGTTCTGCTGGCAGGGCCGGTACTTGCCGGTCTGCTCAGCCTGGTGATCCACCGCGCGCGGGTCCTGCACGTCGTGAACTTTTCGACGATGCTGGCGTTGGCCGTGGCCGAGACGGCGCTGACGAGGCAGGTGCTGGCCGAGGGGTCGGTTATGACATTGGGCGGCTTGGTCTATGTGGACGCGCTCTCGGACTTTATTCTGGTGATCATCACGGCTATCGGCCTGTCCTCTTCCCTCTACATGTGGTCCTACATGGACGATCGGGTTGCCCGGGGCGTCATCGCGCCGAAGCGTCTCGGTCACTTCTTTTTCCTCTTCCATATGTTTCTGTTTGCGATGGTCGCCGCGATGATGGCGAACAGTCTAGGCGTCCAGTGGGTGGCGCTGGAAGGGACCACTCTGGCGACGACGTTCTTGATCGCCTTCTTTAGGAAACGGGAGTCGCTCGAAGCAGGCTGGAAATACTTGATCCTCTGTTCGGTAGGCATTGCCCTCGCCCTCTTCGGGGTCGTGCTCACCTATTACTCATCCGTACGAGTGCTCGGCGATGCCAGTTCGGCCCTGAATATGACGGAGTTGATCGGCGTGGCCAACCAGTTGGACCCCAATGTGCTCAAGCTGGCGTTTATTTTCATGCTCGTCGGTTATGGCACGAAAGTAGGCCTGGTTCCCATGCATACCTGGTTGCCTGATGCCTACAGCGAAGCGCCGGCGCCGATTGCGGCGATGTTGGCCGGGGTGCTGGAGACGGTGGCGGTCTATACGGTGTTGCGCAGCAAGGCGCTGGTGGACCAGGCGCTTCCCCCGGAGTTCACCGGCAATCTGCTGCTCACCTTCGGGCTGCTCTCGTTCATCGTGGCGTCCCTGTTCATCCTGATTCAGCACAACTACAAACGGCTGTTTGCCTATTCGAGTATCGAGCATATGGGGCTGGCCATGATCGGCTTCGGAGTCGGCGGGATGATCGGCACCTTCGGCGGCCTCTTTCATTTGCTCAATCATGCGGTGGCCAAGGCGCTGGCCTTTTTCGTCGCGGGCAATATCCATCGTCGATTCGACACCCTGGAAATCGACGGGGTGCGAGGGCTGGCACGTGCGCAGCCGATTACCGCTGTGGCGATTCTCGTGGCTGGTTGCGCGTTGGTCGGGCTACCTCCCTTCTCGCCGTTTGTCAGTGAGTTGCTGGTCGTGTCGGCGGTGGCCGCGCAAGACTTTTCCTCCGATACGATGCATGTCGGCCGGTTTGTGACAATGACGATCTCGGACGAGATGCGCAGCCTCGGCATCGTCGCGCTGTTCCTGTTTTTTGCCGTGGTGTTGTTCGGCGGGGTTATGTTTCGCGTCGGGGCCATGGTGTGGGGCGCTCCCCCGGCCGGTATTGCCCAGGGAGAGTCGTGGACTGCCGGTCATGTGCCGCTGATGATCATGATCGTCGCGTTGTTGGCGCTGGGGTTCGTACTTCCGGAGCCGATTCAGACGCTGCTGACCAGGGCCGTCAACGTGATTGTGGTGAGGTGACCGTATGATCGACGCACGTCCGGCGGTCGAGCAGGTACAGGCGGCGTTTACGCAGGCTATCACGGAGGTGTGTGCCGTGAACGGCGTCTCGATGCTCAGGGTGAAGAAGCAGGATCTGCGGACGATCGCCCATTTTCTGCATACGAACCCGGGTTTGCGAGGATCGCTCTCGCTGCTCTGGGCCGTCGACCATCGCCCTCGCGAAGCGCGCTACGAACTCTGCTATCTCTTCACGTTGGCGGAACGCAAAGACTGGCTGCTGCTCGCGACGGATCTACATGGCGATGAGCGGGAATTTCCCTCGATCACTCCTCACCTTCATGCGGCGAAATGGTACGAACGGGAGATCCGGGATCTGTTCGGACTGATTCCGGTCGGCCACCCTGATCTGCGTCGGCTCGTACGTCATGAACATTGGCCGAAAGGGTCCCACCCCCTGAAAAAGGATTTTTCTTGGGATCGGGTGCTGGGTCGGGTGCAAGGTGAGTATGCTTTCCGGAAAATTCACGGTGCGGGTGTCTTTGAGGTTCCTGTGGGCCCCATCCATGCGGGTATCATCGAGCCGGGCCATTTCCGGTTTTCGGTGGCCGGCGAGCCGATCATGCAGCTCGAGGTGCGCCATTTCTGGAAACATCGTGGCGTTGAGAAATTGTTCGAGCAGCAACAGTTGACTGAAGCGGTCCCTTTGTCGGAACGGGTCTCCGGCGATACGAGCGTCGGCCATAGCCTGGCCTATTGTCAGGCCGTCGAGACGTTGCTGGGCGTGGAGGTCTCGCCGCGCGCCCGCTATCTGCGCACGCTGTTTCTGGAGCTGGAGCGGTTGCACAATCATATCGGCGATGTGGGAGCCATCTGCAACGACACCGCCTATGCCCTCGCCCATGCCCACTGCGGACGGATGAAAGAGCAGCTCATGCAGCTCAACGATCGCCTGACGGGATCGCGTTTTCTGCGTGGAGTCAATTGCGTCGGCGGAGTGGCGCTCGAACTATCCGGCCTGCAGCTCGCGCAGGTGGAG
>JBEIQG010000192.1:0-7274 GCA_040376625.1 Nitrospira sp.
GACAGCAATGTGGGATTCGTGCCCCTGCTCAGCAGCAGCCTGGAATTCGACATCGCCCCGCGCTGGACGGCGCTCCTGGACTTCGACGGTCTCGTCAGCACGCAGGGTCGCGCCATCGACGCGGCAGTGAAGGTCCGGTACGATCTCACCGACCACTGGTTCATGTCCGCAGGGTACCGTGTGTTCGAAGGCGGAGTGGATAACGACCGGTATGCCTTCGGCTGGTACAATTTTGCGCTGGTCTCACTAGGCGTTCGATTCTAAGCGCTGCCAGAGACCCCGCTCTGCGGCAATTCTCAAATCATTTTCACCAGCAGCCCTGCTATAGCCTACACTGGAGTGACGAGCACGAGGACCTTAGTTCATGACGGCAAACCAGCGTGTAGAATGGTCTGAGATGCACTCATCCCTTCCCATTTAACGCCCTTCTTCCTTTTCCTCGACTCCCCAGGTCGTCACCAGCACCTCCCTGCCCTTGGCGGATCGGAGGCGATCCGCAACTTGGAATCCCGCCAATGACTCCAACATTTCTCCGGGAGGATGCTCATCCAGAAACTCCGTCGCGATGACCGCATCGCGCATGCGCCCGGTGCCGTCCGTTTCGATCCTGAACACCTGCGCCAACCTGCCGACATCATAGGAGTCGCGGATCGTGCTTCCCGGAAATTGCTCCTCGAAATAGGCACGCACGGCCGCCAGTTTTTCCAGCTCGCTTTCCGTATTCGCGTTCGATCCCCACGCCATGGCATCCTCCCTTTTCAAGTGTGCCTAGACTGTAGTGTATGGAGGGTGACAGCCTTAAACAAGGGAGGCCGGGAAGCCGGACCCGCAGGCGTCTGGTTCGACAAACCTGCTGAGTTTCATCCCAACTTATCTAAATCTCCTGTTGCAGAATCCCGCTCCGTTGCCGTGTTATCCTAAATGCCTCACCAGAGGAGGGATCACCATGTCTCTCTCCCACAGTGGGCTGACACTCTCGGTTCTCTTTTTCCTCGGGGTCTCCGCCCAAGTCATGACCGCACGGGATAGCCGCGCCTCGATTTATACCTACACCGACGACGCGGGCGTTCAAACCTTCACGAACCAACTTGAGTCCGTCCCCGAACAATATCGAAACAGGCTCACCTCGCAGGAATTCGACTCGCCTCCGGCCGTTTCCTCCGCTCCTCCTCGCGTCGTTGCCGAACCAGCGACAGGCTCCGCCGATTCCCGCATCGTCACCGCCAGCGGCGAATATCGCCTGGGCGCTCACGACACCCGCACGGATGGCGCGCGCCTGGCGATCGAAGCCGCCAAGAGAGATGCGCTCGAACAGGTGGCGACGTATCTGGAATTTGTGACGGAAGTGCGCGACATGAACCTCACCCGTGATGACATCCGGAGTTACACGGCAGGTATCGTCACCGTGTTGGAGGAGACCGTCACGACCAGGGTCGAGAACGAGAGCATCGTGATCCGGGCTGAGTTGACGGTAGAGATCGACCCGCATGAAGTCGCACAGGCCATTGCGGCCTTGCGGCAAAACGACAGCGCCCTGCAGGAGCTCACGGCACTCCGCGCAGAAACCGACCGGTTGCAGGAACAGCTCGTTGCCACCAACCGCGCCCTCGCCGCCGCACCATCGGCGGATGAAGTCCAGCAACTCAGCCGCCAACGTGACGACATGCTGAACGACCTGCAGGCCAATGCACTCGTCTCACAAGCCTGGACCAGCTGGACCTATCCGACACTGGGATTCTATTCCTTTCCATGGGTCGCAAGCCCCGGGATCAATGGCTTACTGCTCCAGGCCCAGCGCCTCTCCCCTCGACATCGCCATCTTGCATTGGCACGACAGACTCTTGCAGCCCAACGGGAGGCGATCGCAGCGGCCTCGTCTCCCGCCTCGAATCCCGCGCTGCGCCGCTCATTGCTTGCACCATCACCATCGATGGAGAGTCGTTACGCGCCACCGCTGCTCAACCAGCAGGGCCAACCGGCCAAAGTGGGAGACATCGTGTCCATTCCCACACCGCGCTCCATTCAACCGGCGACGCACCAGTCTGCACCACAGCCGCAGCCCTACCAACTACACCCGTCCCATTTCTGGCGTCCCAGCCCCCCGAACATCCCCAGCGCGCCATCCCTCACGCAGCAGAATCCGTCGACCGGCCCACGCCCCATGGGCGGTTCCATCGGACAGGGTGGCGGCGGACGCTCTCCAGGCGGCAGGAGCGGGCGAGGCCGTTGATGGGCCGGCAGGAGCCGGG
Organism: Nitrospira sp.; assembly: GCA_040376625.1. GTDB lineage: Bacteria > Nitrospirota > Nitrospiria > Nitrospirales > Nitrospiraceae > Nitrospira_A. The sequence continues at coordinate 2,250 of JBEIQG010000192.1, forward strand.
CTAGGGTTCATCCGAGTACCCATCCGCTGGTCCAATGGGCTCAACTCGTGAGGGAAGGCATATGACGCAGCATGCTGCATTGGTGTTCGAACAGCCCGCGGTTCAATCTGCCCCTCTTCGTCTGTGCATGGCTGGCACTGCTGGTGAGCGCAGGCCTGGCACAAACTTCCGGCGCGCAAGAGGCCCGGCAGAAGCAGGAGCCTGGCCTGATCGGGCCCGTAAACCACAGTACTTCATCCCTGGAACGTTCATCTCTGCCGGAAGACCGGTCCGGATCCCTGGATTGGGAGAGCGGGCGGGGACGCAGCTATCTGATTCCCGCCGCAGAAGTTCTCACCTACCTGTTCCTGCTGAACCAGTACGATCGGCATTTCACTGAGCCGAAAGACGTCTACCGGACCACGGGCTCAACCATTCGTGAACACCTGACGGATTCGAAATGGGTGTTCGACAACGATCAATTCTCCGTGAACCAATTCCTGCACCCCTATGGCGGCAGCGTGTATTTCGGTCTGGCCCGTTCCACCGGGCTCAATTTCTGGGAATCGTCGCTCTATAGCGTCGCGGGAAGTTTCCTCTGGGAAATCGGCGGCGAACGGACCTCGCCCTCGATCAACGACATGATCACGACGCCCATCGGCGGCGCGTTCCTGGGAGAGCCGCTGTTCCGGATGGCCAACTTCCTGCTCGAAACGGACGCCGGCCCGCCCGGGTTCTGGCGCGAACTGGGTGCCGCCATCATTTCGCCGCCGACGGGATTCAACCGTCTCGTATTCGGCAATCGCTTCGACAGCGTCTATCCCAGCCACCGGCCTGCCACATTCCTAAGGCTGGAGGCAGGCGGCATGCTGACATCGAGCAGTCGCAATGTCTCCTCGAGCGTCAACGAACATGGCGCGGTCGGTGAGCTCACGTTTACGTACGGACTTCCAGGCAAATCCGGCTACGGGTACACCCGCCCGTTCGACTATTTCGATTTTCATGTGTCCGCCGCCACGGCCAATACGCTGGAAACCATTACGAGCCGTGGGCTTCTGCTGGGCAAGGCCTACGCGTCAGGCGAGACGACCCGAGGGATCTGGGGTCTATTCGGCAGTTACGACTATATCTCGCCGCAGGTGTTCAGGGTGTCCAGCACCGCCCTCTCCCTGGGAACCGTCTGGCAGTCGTGGCTCTCGGAGAACCTCGCACTCCAGGGCACCCTGCTGGGCGGCGCCGGGTACGGCGCAGGCGGCAGCATCCAGCGCACGGAAGAGCGAGATTATCACTACGGAACGACCCCCCAGGCCCTGGTTGCGATCCGGTTGATCTATGCGAACCGCGCGATGTTCGATGTAACGGGACGGGAATATTATGTGAGCAATTTTCTCTCGCCGGAACGGCGCGGACAGGAAAACATCATCCGCGTAGAATCTGCGCTCACCTTGCGGGTCTTCGACCGGCACGGCGTGGCGATCCGGTACACCCTCTCCCATCGTGATGCTCGCTACCCGAGCGTGGAATATCGCAACCAGACCGTCGGCGCGGTCAGTCTCATGTATGTCCTGCTCGGGAACTCGGGCTTCGGAGCAGTCGAATGGCGATGAGAAGGAGCCGACGGCACACGTTTTCGAGATACGCAGCCGACCCAGCGCGATGCGAATGAAGAGGTCGGTGACGGTTCGGTCACCGAATGGCAAGACCGCAGGGAGGCGCGCGACCGTCACGCCGGCGACGGCTGGTATCAATCGGCTGCTAAGAGATCCCGTGCTGGGCGCGGCCGATGCCGCCGTCGTAGCGATTGGTGGATTTGAAGAGCTCGTACCGGCCGTCCATCGCGTACCGCGCAACGCGCGTCCGCAATCCATTCATCTCCACCACCGTCATAGGGGCGAACCGACGGACGATGTCGAGGTTTTGCCTGAGGACCTGCGGAGAATCGATGCCGCTCACGAGCGAGGCGATCGGCAGGCTCAGCACGTACCGGATCGCTTCCTCCGGCGTTACGATCCCTTGCTTGATCGGCTCGGCATTGCCACTCAGACTCTTCATGCCGAGCGGAGCGATCCCGCGTTGATTCAGGATCGGCAACACCTCCCGCTCAAAACTCCGATAGGTGCCGTCAAAGACATTCAAGGGCATCTGGCAGGTATCGAACGGGAAGTCATGCGCCAACATTTTGAGATGGATCTGGGGATGTTTATGGCCGGTGAACCCGATGAACCGCACCTTCCCCTGCTGCCTGGCTTCGAGCAACGCATCGGCCCCGCCGTTGGGCATGAAGTGCCGGTCGGGATCGTCTTCGTAGACGACCTCATGAATCTGCCAGAGATCCAGGTAGTCGGTCTTCAAGCGTCGCAATGACTCGTCAAGTTGCTGCAGAGCCACCTTCTTATCGCGACCGTGCGAGCAGACCTTGGTCATGAGCACCACCTGCTGCCGCCTCCCCCGTAACGCCTTCCCCATCAGCTCTTCGGATCGTCCGCCGTTGTACTCCCAGGCATTGTCGAAAAAATTCACCCCCGCATCGATGGCGGCATGCACCAGACGAATAGCTTCCGCATCATCCTGAATGCGCCCCCAATGCGCGCCCCCGAAACAGAGCGCCGACACTTGCACGCCGGTTTTCCCCAACGCGCGGCGCGGAAGGTCACCCGCCGAGGTATTCGAGGAAGAGGTGTCTGCAGCCAGAAGTTCGGCCAAGCTACCGGGCCCTCCAAGCGCCATAACCGATCCCGCAACGCCGAGCCTTTTCAACAACTGGCGACGGTTGAGCGACGTGGTCCAGATCGTGTCGTTGAGGTTCTTGGCGGCCATTGAGCACCTACCTGGTTAGAGGTGAAGGGATCTCACGGTAAGGAGGCAACGGTGTCTGCACTCAACCCGAAACATGGTGACGTCAGCGCCGGCCGGCAGCGGCAAGCAGCGTCGCCTGATCAAGGGCGAGAAAGTCGCCGATGCTGTCGATCGAGAGGTCGGCGGGAGGAAACGTCCGCAACACCTCGGGATCGGTCGCATAGTGGCCCTGGCGGGCAAAGACGGTCGTGACCCGCGAACCCCAATAGGCTTTTACGGCCGTGAGGATGCGCAACTTGTCGTCGACCAGGACATAATGGTCGGCCGGATACCGCTGTTCGACGTCGTCGAGCTCTTCCTCTTTATGGATATAGATGAGGACATGGCCCTCGACCACTTCGAAAAGACCCGAACGATCGATCTTCCGTGGCTGGAAGACGACGTCCCCGTCCGACAGAATGACGGCATTGCCCCAGGCCATAGCCTGGCGGACAACTTCGCACGATTTCGGAAACAGCCGCTCCGCAAAGGGATAGTTTAGCAAAAACCGGGACAGCGCGAGGAGATGCGGCTCGCGCGGATAGGCCTGTCGATACCGTTGCAGTGCGCCCAGATAATCGACATAACCCAGTTTCTCCCGCAATTCTTCGAAGATCGCCCAGTATTGTTGTTCCCCCTTGGGGCCGACTTCCTGCTCCAGGTGCCGGGTCAGGTCGAGCGCAATCCGATCGTTGTCCAGCAACGTATTATCGACATCGAACAGCACGACGACCGTGGGAGCAGCCATATGCTAACGCTTCCCGCTCCATTTCCAGCTCCGGATCTCCGGCATGTCCGTTCCATAGGTCTCGATATACTGCTTGTGCTGAATACGCTTGTCGCGCATCTCCTGCTTCAGATAGGCGGCCCGCGCCCCGAGCTGCGCCACACGGTCCACGACATCGGACACCAGGTGAAACCGGTCCAGATCGTTCAACACCACCATGTCGAACGGCGTGGTGGTGGTGCCTTCCTCTTTGTAGCCGCGCACATGCAGATTGTCATGATTGGTCCGGCGGTAGGTGAGCCGGTGGATCAGCCACGGGTATCCGTGAAACGCAAAGATGATCGGCTTGTCAGTCGTGAACAGGGCATCGAATTCCCTGTCGGACAAGCCGTGCGGATGTTCACTCGCAGGCTGCAGCTTCATGAGATCGACGACGTTGATCACGCGCACTTTGAGATCGGGTTGCGCAACCCGTAAGATCTCCACCGCGGCCAGCGTCTCCATCGTCGGCACGTCGCCGCAGCAGGCCATCACGACATCAGGCTCGCTGCCGCGGTCATTGCTCGCCCATTCCCAAATTCCAATTCCGGCAGTGCAATGCAGTACGGCGGCGTCTATATCCAACCATTGCGGAGCGGGTTGTTTACCGGCCACCACCACGTTCACGTAGTCGCGACTGCGCAAACAATGGTCCGTCACCGACAGGAGCGTATTCGCGTCCGGCGGCAGATAAACACGGATCACTTGCGCATTTTTATTCACCACATGATCGATGAAGCCGGGATCCTGATGACTGAAGCCATTGTGATCCTGGCGCCACACATGCGACGTCAGCAGATAATTCAACGAGGCGATCGGCCTGCGCCAGGGAATCTCACGTGAAGTTTTCAGCCACTTCGCATGCTGATTGAACATCGAATCGACGATGTGAATGAACGCCTCATAGCAATTCATGAATCCGTGACGTCCGGTCAGGAGGTACCCTTCGAGCCAGCCTTGACACAGGTGTTCGCTCAAGATCTCCATGACACGCCCGTTATGGGCCACATGTTCGTCGGTCGGGAGAATCTCCTCCGTCGAACAGCGGTCGGTCACTTCGAACACGGCGCCCCAGCGGTTGGATGACGTCTCGTCCGGCCCGAAGATCCGGAAGTTGTGCACATTCATTTTCAACACATCGCGAAGGAACAATCCCTGCACTCTTGTGGCTTCGGCATCGTCTCCGCCCGGCTTGACGACGGGCACTGCATACTGCCGAAAGTCCGGCAGCTGCAGATCGCGAAGAAGGCTTCCTCCATTCGCGCAGGCAATGGCACCCATGCGCCGCTCACCCGTCGGGGCCAGCTCGGCGAGCTCGGGCACCAGCTTTCCCCTGTCATCGAATAGTTCCTCCGGCTTGTAACTTTTCAACCAGGCCTCCAACAACTCGACATGCCCGGGCTTATCCATCTCGCCCATCGGCACCTGATGGGAGCGGAACGTGC
>JBEIQG010000151.1:0-9156 GCA_040376625.1 Nitrospira sp.
AGTGTGGTCCCACTGTTTCTGGAGCAGATCAAAGCGGGCGGTCCCGTGACGATTACCGACCCGAACATGCGCCGGTATTTCATGTTGACGACCGAGGCGGTGCATCTGGTGCTCCAGGCTGCCCGGTTGGCCAGAGGGGGTGAACTCTTCGTGTTGGAGATGGGGGAACAGATCAGCGTACTCGAAATGGCGCGCAACCTGATTCGTCTCTCCGGATTGGTCCCCGACAAAGACATTCCCTTGATCTATCTTGGTTGCAGGCCGGGAGAGAAACTGAGGGAGGAATTAGTTGCCGGTCACGAAACGGTCGACTCAACCTCAGTGCCCAAGGTCCTTTGTATCCGGCCGGATCCCGCTCGGATTCCCCCACAGCTGTCCGGGCTCGTGGGGCGATTGGAGGAGTCTGCCGCGGAGGGTAATGTGTCGAAGGTGATAGCCCACCTCTGCGCCCTCCTTCCCTCCTACTGCCCGGCCGGTGCCTCGTCGATCCATCAAGAGGGCGACGGAACCGATGGTCACCTGTCCGAAGATCTCGCGCAGTCTCCCGGCGGTACGGAAACTAGCTCCGGTCTGGCGCCGACCGTTCCGGATAGGCGGGAATGATGCGTCGTCACTATTCTATGTCGAAGAGTACACCCGCGCTGATCATGCTCCTATTATCTCTTTCCGCTGCTCCTCGGCCTGCCTTGTGAAACCCTGGCGCCGTCTATTCGCATTCAGTCTCGGCCTGACTTTGTGGTTCCTGCTGAACGGGATTGCTCTGGCCTCCAGCAATGTGCCGCTGCACCATTGGAGTTACGATGCCATTGAACGATTGATCGCGTTGGGCGTGATCGACCGCGCCTTAATCGGCGCGAAACCGTTCAGTCGCATGCAAGCGGCTCAGTACGTGGCGAGGGCGGTCGAACGAGTCCGCACGGATCAGGTCGAAGCGGACGGTCGCGAGGCGATTGCCGAACCGCTCCTGGAACGATTGCTCGCGGAATTCCGTCCGGAACTCATTCGTCTGGGCACCGTCCGTGCGCGCCCCGACGATCAAACCGGCCTCTTGCGGTTCGGCGCCCGTGTCACGTCGGAGTTCGATGCCTCCTCGATCGGCGGCGGCCAGACCGTGCGGTTTCGCGAAAATCGAGGTGGAGAATACTCGGTGAACGGCGTTCAAAATCAAACTGACGTGCGTGCATGGGCGGAATTGAGCGACTGGGCTGCAGTGATGGTGCAGCCCAAGTTCATCAGCAATCGCCATCTGTTGGGATTGGGTGCGACCAACAATAGTGAAAATTTCTACCTGCGTGAGTTTAGCCTCAAATTAAGTTATGCCAATGTCGCGCTGGAGGTGGGGCGGGGAACGCAGTGGTGGGGGCCCGGCTATCACGGATCGTTACTGTTGACCGATCATGCGTTCCCGATGGAAATGATCAAGCTTGGAACTGAACGTCCGTTTCAATTGCCTGGATTCCTCCGCGGGCTCGGAGACTGGAAGGTGAATGCGTTTCTGGGTCGTTTCGAGGAGAATCGGGATTTCCCGCGCGCGAAACTCTTCGGACTGCGGCTCAGTTACCTGCCGGTTTCCTGGCTGGAGTTGGGCCTCACCCGTCTGACACAATTCGGCGGCCGCGGGCGTGATCAGTCGTTCCCCGGAGTGGTGTTCGATGCCTATATCTCGGAGCCCAATCAGACTGGCAACCGGGATGTGAACGAGCAGGCGATGGCCGATTTTCGGCTCCGGATTCCGTCGATTCCCTACCTGATTCCATTTCCTGCAGGCCTTCAGCTCTACGGCGAGGCCGGGACGGAGGACAAATGGTCGCAACTTCCCGTTCCGAGCCGTACCGCCTTTCTGGCCGGAATCTACATCCCGCAGGTGTTCGAGGGCGATACGCTGGATGTGCGTATCGAATATGCCGACACGGATTACGGACGCCGCCGTCACCCCGAGTTACGCCAGGTCTGGTACAACAACTCGCCCTATACCAGCGGGATGCGGTATCGCGGGTTTCCGCTGGGTCACCATATGGGAACCGACGGCACCGACTTTTTTGTGCGCACCAGTCGATACTTGACCGATACCCTGCAGTTGGGGGCGAATTTTAATCTCCAGGAGCGGGACCGCGGGCAACCGGTTCATGAAAAGAAGCGGGAGGCGGCCGTGGATCTCACCTGGTGGTGGTCGAGCCGGACCCAGTTCACCATAGGTTATACGTTTCAGCGTCTCAAAAATCCCGGCCAGGTTGCCCAGATCGCGCCCTTTGTCGAAACGTTCGCCGCCGGAGTCGAAGCTCAGAACCATTTGTTCTGGACTTCTCTGTCCACGCAGTTTTAGGCTACCGGTTTGGTTGTTCGGTGGTCGCCTGGACGGATGAGTGCTGGAAGGTGGACCAGGGGTGTCGAGGGGATTTCGAGGCCCGGTCTCGTGCAGGAGGGATGGAGAAGCATGGTCATCAGTATGATCCCCCGTCACCGTGCCGATTCGACCGGGCGTCGGATTACCCTCTCTCATGCCTTGATCTGGCTGCTCGTGCTGTCCTTTGTTCTGCCGCCGTCGCTCTTGGCCCAGAATCTTCCCCCTCAAGCCGTGCCTCCCGGCATCATGCAGCAGGCGGCCCCCGGTACCCCTGGCAGCCTGTTCACACCAGGCGGCTTCACCGCTCCAGGGGCCGGGGGCGCGTTCGGCCAAGCCATCGTCACCAATCCCACCGCGCTGCAGCCGATTGTGCCGACTCAGACGCCTTGTCCAATACCTCCCTTTTCCGATCTCAGCTCGAAGGGAACAGTTCCCAATTTGAATGACTATTGGCCGGTCGAACCGAGCAGCCTGTTGCCCAGTTCCATCGAGCAGCGGATGAAGCAGGAACAGGAAGAGCGCGATCGCCGGCAGGAAAAACTGCAGGCCGAGAAGGAAAAATCGAGTATCGAGTATCAGGTGCAGGCCGAGCGTGAGAAAAGAGGCGTCTCGCAGTTACCGTTCGGGCAGGGTGCCGTACCCAGTCTTCAGCAGCCTGCCAACCAAGCTCAGAGCCAGCCGGGGAATCAGCTGGGCGGCCAGCCGGGCGGGGTGCGTCCCTTGCCTGAAAAGAAACCCTTCATGGCTGAATTGCTCCGTCAGCAGGATTTCAATGTAGAAGAGGCCTTCGCCGAGTTTTCCGTGCTGCACGGGGTGAAGAGCCGCGTACGACAGTTCGGCTACGACTTTTTCGAAGCGCAGGCCAATACCTTCTCGCCGATTCAGGATACTCCGGTCGGGCCTGATTTCGTCGTCGGGCCCCAAGATTCGCTGGCCGTGCATATTTGGAATGTCCCCGACCCCAGCTTCAATCGCAGTTTCATCGTGCCGGTCGAACGTGACGGCATGATCGTGATTCCGCAGGTGGGGGCGATTGCCGTCGGAGGACAGACATTTTCGCAGGTCGAACAAACCGTGCGGGCCAGGCTGAACAATCTCCTGAAACGATTCGAGTTGCACGTGTCGATGGCACGGATTCGGACGATCAAAGTGTATGTCGTAGGCGAGGTCGTCCGCCCGGGCGCTTATGAAATCAGCGCGTTGGCCACGACGTCGAATGCGCTGTACGCCGCCTGTGGCCCGGCCCGTTCGGGATCATTGCGCCAGGTCAAGGTCATGCGCGAGGGGAAGACCGCCGCGGAGTTGGATCTGTACGATTTTCTGCTGCGGGGAGACAGGCGTTTTGATCAGCGCTTGCAGTCGGGAGACGTCGTGCTGGTTCCGCCGCTTGGTCCGGTGGTGGCGGTCAGCGGATCGATCAAGCGCCCGGCGATCTACGAAGTGAAGCCCGGGGTGCGACTGACGGAACTCCTGACTCTCGCCGGAGGCCTCACGCCGCTGTCCGACCGTCAGCGGTGCCATCTTTTCCGGCTTGATCCTGAACGTGGCCGAATTATGGTGGACGTCGATTTGGTCGGTGCGCTGGCGTCCCAGGGGCATGAAAAAAGCAGGCCCGGTGTGGCGGGAGGCGATCCGGTCCTGCTCGACGGAGATTATGTGCGCATCGGCATACTCCCGACACAAATTACCAACGTGGTGAGTCTTGTCGGGGCCGTGAAAAGCCCGGGACCGTACGAATACCGCCCCGGCATGAAGGTAAAGGACCTGTTGATCCACGATCAGCTCACGATGGATGCCTATGCCGATCGTGCCGAAATCGTGAGGACCGACCCGATCACCTATCAAACCAAAGTGATTCAATTCAGCCCGCGGGCATTGCTGGACGGTAATGAGGCAGACAATCATGTGCTCCAGCGATTGGACCAGGTAGTGGTTGCCAGCCAACATCGACCGCCCAATCTGGTGCTCGTCGAGGGCGAGTTGAAGAGACCGGGGTACTTTACGATTGAAATGGGTGAGCGACTCAGCTCGGTCTTGAAACGTGCCGGCGGGGTGACGCCGAACGCATTTCCCGCAGGACTAATGCTGACGCGCGAATCCGTCAAGCTGCGGCAACAGGCGGAGCTGGAGCGATTTGTGGCGTCAGAACGTCAACGGTTGACGGCGCAGGCCGCGGGAGGGGCGGCAGGCGCGTCCGGCTTGAGCACGGCCGCGGCGCTGTCCAGTGCCGGAGGGTTGGCCGAGCAGCAGGTGTTGTCATTGCGTCTCCAGCAACTGGACGCCATTACCTCCCGCCTGGAATTGGGGCGGGTAGTGATTCGAATGGATTCCATCGAGCAGCTCGAAGGAACCGAAGACGATATCATCCTGGAAGCGCGGGACCGGATTCTGATGCCGACTCCGTCGCAAACGGTCAGTATCATCGGGTCGGTGAAGAATCCCAGTACGGTGGTCTATCGACCGAGCCTGGGATTGGAAGACTATCTGCGTCAGGCCGGCGGACTGACCGAAGATGCGAACAAAAAAGAAATGTATGTCATGCGGGCCAATGGAACCACCGATTCAGCCTACCTGGCTGTGAAGGAATTGCGTTCAGGAGACACGATCGTGGTACCTCAAAAGATCGAGGCCCGCACACCGCAACTGGCCTTGTGGCAGACTGTGGCCAGCATTATCGGCAGCGTGGCCCTCACGGCAGCCGGTATCGCGGTTGTCGGTCGATAAGCGGGATGTGAGCACAACATGAGTCGATTGTTGGACACTCCGCAGGTGGTCATGACTCCTTCGCGCGGGCACGAGGCGAATCGGCAGAGCCGCGACGGGACAGTACCGCAGGACCTCTTGTCGATAGTCTCGCGGCGACGCGGGCTGGTGGCGACGATCGTTGTAGCCTCGCTGTTGGGGGCCTTCGCCGTCAGTGCCCTCCTCCTTCCGAAAGCGTATGAATCAACCGCGAGCTTGCTGCCTCAGTTGGATTCGAAAGAAGGCGGGAGTCTGGCGACGCTGTTGGCGACCACCGGTGCCGGCGGCATGGCGCAGAATCTCGGGGTGGGGCTGCCCAGCATGCCGACGACGCCTACTGACGTATTTGTGGCGATCCTCAAATCGCGAGTGATGGCTGACGAGGTGATTGCCAAGTTCGGCCTGATGGCGGTGTATCACGAACGGACGATGCACGATACGCGCGTCGAACTGGCAGAGCGAGTTCGGGTGACTGTGTCGAAGGAGAAAGTCATCAAGGTGACCGTGGAAGATGAGGATCCTCAGCGGGCTGCCGATATCGCAGCTTATTTTGTGAGTAATCTGGACCGCTTGAACCGTACGTTGAATGTCAGCAAGGCCGGTTATAATCGTGCGTTCATCGAGCGGCGTCTTGCGGAAACGCAAACGGGACTGGTTAAAACCGAAGAGGCCTTACGCGACTTTCAACGTAATAACAAAGCGGTGGCCGTCGAAGCGCAGTCGAAAGCCATGATCGAGGCCGCGGCCATGATCCAGGGGCAGATCACCGGCTACGAGGTGCAACTTCAGGTGATGAGCGCCTATCTCTCGCCGGACAATCCCGATCTCTCGCGGGTCCGTTCCAGTATCCAGGAGTTGAAAAAGCAACTGGCCTTGATGGAGTTCGGGAAGGGCGCGAAGGGCGCTTTGCCGGGAGACCGCCTGCATCCGGCCATGGTGGCGGTGCCGGATTTGGCTTTGCAATATGGGCGATTGTTCCGTGAGTTGAAGGTGCAGGAGACACTCTACGCGATGCTTACCTCGCAATTTGAACAGGCAAAAATTACCGAAGCGCGCGATACGCCTACGGTTCAGGTTCTGGACCCGCCTGTCCCCGCCGACAAGCAGATCAAGCCGCGGGTGGTTTTCAACACGGCGGTGGCCGGTCTGTTGGGGACGTGCATCGCGATCGTCCTGGCTTACGGTCTTGAGACGCGCGCGGGAAGAAATGCCGGTCTGCCCGCTTGATCCCATCAAAATTGACGATTTTTCAATCGCAATGGTAGAATCCGCACGGTTTGTCTGCTAAAAGGCCGGCAATCTCGGTCGTACATTACATTCACATTCACCAGAATAGGAGAGAGGGATGGCTGTTCCAGTCTCCCAGATGTATACAGTGACCAAGTACGTGTTGACCCAGAAACTCCGGGGGGTCAAACGGTATCCGCTCGTGCTCATGCTGGAGCCCCTGTTTCGTTGCAATCTCGCGTGCGCGGGGTGCGGCAAGATTCAATATCCCGATCATGTCCTGGATAAGCGGTTGACCCCGGCTCAATGTTGGGCTGCGGCCGACGAATGTGCGGCGCCCATTATCAGTATTCCGGGCGGCGAACCGTTGATCCATCCCGAGATGGCGGAAATCGTGCGTGGGCTTGTGGAGCGTCAGAAATACGTCTATCTGTGCACGAATGCAATTTTGATGGAACGGAAGCTCGATGAGTAACCGCCATCGAAATTCCTGACAATCCGCGTGCACATGGACGGTCTAAGGCACTAGCACGACCAGGCGGACTCCCGGGATGGCGTCTACGATGTGGCGGTGAAGGCGATCAAGGCGGCGCTCAAGCGCGGTCATCGTGTCACGACCAACACGACGTTGTTCGACGACGCGAATCCGGAGCGGGTCCGGAAATTTTTCGATGAAATGATGGGGCTGGGTGTCGAAGGGATGATGATCTCGCCCGGATATAGCTATCAGAAGGCGCCGGATCAACAGCATTTTCTCAAGCGCAGTCGCACTACGGAATTGTTTTCCAAAATTCTGGGCAATCGGAAGCGCGGCTGGCAGTTCAACCAGTCGCCGCTGTTTCTGGAGTTCCTCATGGGTAAACGCGAGTATCAATGCACGCCCTGGGGAAACCCCACGTACAACGTCTTCGGCTGGCAGCGTCCCTGTTATTTGCTCCAGGAGGGCTACGCGTCGAGCTTCCGGGAGTTGATGGAACGGACGGACTGGGATTCCTATGGCACCGGGCGCAACGAAAAATGCGCGGATTGTATGGTGCATTGCGGGTATGAGGCTTCGGCTGTGGAAGACACCTTCGGGTCGTTCTCCGGCTTTGCTAAGACCGTGAAGATCACCCTATTGCCGAATGCGCGCTAGCCGGGGCTCAGTAGATCGCGATTCCTGCGGCCGTGAAGCGGTTCGGTCGCCGAGCCGGCCGAACGCTTCACGCATCACCCTGTAGACGATAAGAGATACCTATGACCGACGCGAAATACCATGCGCCGGAGACCGGCAGCCTTGAAGGCCGGGTCTTCCGGCCGGCCTCCCTCCAGGAATTGGCAGAAGCAATCGAATTGGCATTTGATTACCGGGGAGATATCACGGTGGAATTGAAGTCGGGGGGGCAGGTGGCGGGATATCTTTTCAATCGCACCGCGACGGGGGAGCAACCCAGTATTGAAATGTTTCCGGCGACCAGCAGTGGAACGGTGACGATTCCGTTTTCTGAAGTGGTGGCGATCGCCTTCACCGGTGAAGACACGGCCACAGGCAAGTCTTGGGAGGCCTGGATCACAAAAAAGGAATCGGAGCGACGGAAAGATATTGATCGCGCCGCTGCGGAAGCCAAATCCCGTGGCCATCTGTGAGCGTTCACATCCCTGATTCGCCACTCATCCCGCGTTGCATGTGACCAGTGCTCTCTCCCGCGCCAGCAGCCGCAATTCATCCTTGTAGGTTCTCAGTTTCCGCAGCTCGTTTCATCGTCGGCCCCTCCGCGTGACACCATCCATTTGTTGACAAAGAGGGGGGGCTATGCTAGAAGAGTCGGCCTCAAATTTGGGGCGAGTCCGTGTCGATGGGGCCTCTCATAATCAGGCTCTGGGCGGGATGTTTGTGAGGCCGAAAACCAGTCCGGCACGGGTCATACGTATGCGATGGCGGAGAGCGATTGTCGGGAACTCCGCAGTTTACGTGCCGGTCGTTTGGGCCCTGATTGCGACGCTATTTGTGCCCTCGGTCCTGTTCGCGAGTCATGCCGCCGACCATCGATTTACCGTCGAAGGGTTTGTGTGCGGCAAGGACGGCCGGCCCGGCGTTAATGCCGAGGTGCTGGTCAAGGACACACGGGTCACGGTCGGTCAGACGGTGACGACGGATGGTGACGGGTACTATAAGGTCACCCTGCATCTTCATAACGATAATGTTGGCGACCCGCTGTTGGTCGAGGCCGGCGGGGAGCAGAAGAATTATAAAATCCAGTTCGATCCGAATGATCTGGAGACGGAGCGTAAGCTCCGGGTTGATTTCGGTAGCGGGTGTGAGCGCGATCTTGGTCCTCCACAGTGGTTGTTGTACGGGCTGGGGATCGCGGCTGTTGCTATTGTGGGATGGATTGGGCTAAAGATCTCCCGCAAGCGAGTGCGAGAAGAGCAACGGCGAAAGAAGGGGCAGGGTAAGCGGCAGAAATAGGGCACGGTCCGTGGGGCATTGTTCCTCGCCGGATCGAATAGTAAGAAGTAGGCGGGGAAGTCCAAACGTGACCTCGTTTTATTGTGAGTCTTGACGCTTTTGCTGGGGCTGCTTTTTGCGCTTCAGGGAAGCGTCTTTTTTTTCTGTCGACGGTAACGGGTGCCGGCGCCTGAGCGGGCGCAGGCATGAAGAGATTGGCTCTGATGGTCGGCATTCTTGGTTTTGGTTTTGGTGTCGTCGGGTGCGGTGGCGGTGAAGGCGGGGGCGAAGGCCCGGTTGTTCCGCCGCCCCCTGCTCCCGCGGAATATGCCGATAAGCATATGCCTGCCGGTTGGTGGACGGATCCGAAGATTGTGGAAGAGGGTAAAGAGTTGTACATCGGCGGCAAGAACCC
>JBEIQG010000028.1:0-24026 GCA_040376625.1 Nitrospira sp.
GCGGTCCAGAGATGAGCCGGCAGGGCCGAAGCGAAGGAGCGCGCGGGGTTCATGCTCATGCCGGAGAGGGGCGCTTCAATCGCGATGTAGGTGGCCACGAGCGCGCCGGCAACGCAACCGGTCCAGGCATTGAGCGACGTCGTATTCGACACCATCAACACGGCGAGCATGAGCCCAAACGAGATGAGCGCTTCCGCCACAAATGCCGTGCCGGACCCGGCCGGGCCCGGTGTGGTGACGACATAGTTGACGGCGGGATGTTCAACGGCCTTTCCAATCGCCCTGGACACAAGCCAGAGTCCGAGTGCGCCGCCGAAGAACTGAGCCACAACGTAACTGCACGCGTCGATTCCTCCGATCTTTCCGAGCCGGTAAAAAGTCAGTGTGACGGCAGGATTCAAGTGGGCGCCGGATCGCTTGCCCCAGGGAGAGTAGATCAATCCGATCGCAGTCGCTCCCATGGCCAGTCCGATCATCAGGCGCCGGGTCGCTTGATCAGCGAACAGGCCGTGCAGCGGCGAGGGCGGATACTCGAGCAGCGTCGTAACAACCGCCGCCGAGATCATGAACAGACCGAGCCCGGCCGCTTCCATGAGATACTCAGGCCAATGCTCGCGCACGACGTCAGGGACCGCCTGCATAGACCTCTGTTCCTCTCGTCGCCGCCGGAGGCGCCGCAACCGGCGCGCTGCATCGCTGCAGACGCGTGGCAGGATTTTGAACCCCTGTCCGGCCCGGCCCCCGATACCCGGCGCTCGACCAAATCTCTTCGGCCGTTTCATGACAGGACCGGCAGCGCCATCGCGTGATCGTCATGGCACCCTTCTCTTCCTCAAACACTTGGCTGCTCGTACTGAGCATCGTGCGCTGACAGGTTATACAGACCATGACGTTCTCCTCGGCAATCGGCATCCAACACCTAGCCTGGATGATTCATGAACCATGGTCCGTTGGAGCATCGGACCTGCGGTTGACGGCCGCATCGGCGGTATCGAGAACGTTTCCGCACGCGCCGCATCGCGACACCCAACGCCAGATGCCTAGACGAAAACGTCCCTGTTCGTCGATCCGATCGTAGAAGTGATCCCGCACGAATGTTCCTTCACAACGAGTGCAGGGCATTGCCCTCTCCTTCCCTCACCGTCAAATCAATGGGCTGAAGTTCCCTCGATGCCATCGCAGACTCCAGATACAGCCGCCACTGGAGACACTCCACTTGCCGGCTAAGCCACCAGCAGGCCGCGTGGAAACGCATCACGCGCACGGCCTGCTCTGTGTGTTGGATGCCCCAGTAGAACCACGTCCTCATCAGTTCCCTCACATGCTTAACGGTAGGTCGCACGACCTGTGCGCTTCTTACAGGAGCAGGTTCAGTGAGGCGCTAACCGATCAGGGATGTATGCGACGGTAGCGGGAGAAACATCCGGGAGACGCACGAGCGCCTCTTTGGCCCGATCGGCGTAGTAGGCCCAGGCAGGACCGGAGTATCGAGTGAGCACCCTCTCGTACAACGCTCGCGCCTCGGTCACTCGCTCTGCCGCTACCATCACCTCGGCAGCTCTGAGCGTGCAGGCCACGCCCAGTGCCTGGGGATCGATCGCGATGCGGAGAGGTTGCCTCGAGACATGATCTCCCCAGCCCTTCATCCACGAAGGTGGTTCGGCGGCTGACGGTTTCACCCCTTCGAAGTGGTCGATCATCCGAAACAACTCCAGAGGATCGGTCGTTGTACGACAGTGCTGATACCGTTCCCACAACGACATGATGGGGGGGAGTTCGTTTTCTCCTGGGCGTTCAAACAGCGATAGCCCGTTGCAACCACTGAGCAGAACCATGAGTAGACCGACTGTCCAGCGCATGAACGTGAGTCGGCACAACAAGGATGCTCTTACAGCGTCAACTCAAGAGCGGTGAGAAGGAGTTACAGAGCGACAGGCGACGGAAGGCGCAATAGCGAAACCTTTCGTCGGTCCCATCCGGACTCCTGCGGTCGAGGAGACTCGACACTTTCACCGATTCCTCGAAAGTAGAGCGGTTGCGAGAAGTTTTCGCACTCGCAAGGTTGCGGACATCCTGGGGGGACAAAAATGGCGGCCGGCTGTGGAAGAAAACGTTCGCGTTTTGGTGCGGGAGGCGGGACTTGAACCCGCACACCTTTTACAGTACAGGATTTTAAGTCCTGGGCGTCTGCCGATTCCGCCACTCCCGCAGAGAGAACATCGTCGCGGCGAAATCTAACATCGGGCTCCCGAGGGGTCAAGCGGCCGGGACGAACACCTCCTGACACGCCAACGGCCTGTCCCTCGCGAGACAGGCCGTTGCAGCAGCTTTCCTTTATCGAACCAGCGCCGGCAGTTGCCGGACCTATGCTGCTTCCTTGTGATCGTCTCTCTTCACCAATGCCTTGCTGCGTTCCACCATGGTGGAAACGCCGCTCTTGACGGAGCGACTGAACCGGGTGGCCTGGACCTGCGCCCGCTTGGCATATCGTGCCACATCCCGCCTCGTTTCCGCCCCGGTCTTCGGAGCCAGGAGCAATCCCAGCGCCGCGCCCACAACTGCGCCCCCTCCGATGATCGCTGCGATCTTCGCTGCTTCACGCCCCTTGGTAGACATCGTGAGATCCTCCCTTTAATACAACAAGGTTTACTGTCCACTGACTTCCGGCGAGAGCTGCCGATGAATAGAGCATCAACCGTGCCACCGACGCGCTGTCCCGATTCATTGGGTATTTCTGAGATGTGGAGAAACCAGGTTAACGACTTCTCATAAAGGGTGCCGTTTTGTGAACAACGGAAGGAGACAACCGTTTCAGAAAAGCGACAGGTGTGCGTAGGGAAAACAGCTGAACTGGCGGCAAGCCTTGGCCAGTGCGGCTTGGCGCCTTGCCTTGCATTGCAGAACAGGCTCACATAAGATCGCGAAACTATGTGGAGTCCTACTATGCTGTCCTGGTTTCACGCCATCCCCTATCCCGACATCGACCCGGTCTTCCTGCGCTTAGGGCCGCTTCAGTTTCGGTGGTACGGCCTGATGTATCTCATCGGCCTCACACTGGCTTATTTCATCATCGCGGCTCGGGCCAGGGCACAGAAGCTACCGCTGAACAACGATCAGGTCTACGACATGATCGTCTATGCCGCAGTCGGCGTCTTTGCCGGCGGTCGGTTGGGGTATGTCCTGTTCTATAACCTCTCTTACTATTTGGAGAATCCGCTCAAGATTTTTGCCGTATGGGAAGGCGGCATGTCCTTTCATGGCGGGCTGATCGGAACGATCGTGGCGTTGATATTGTTCGCCAGGCGGCAAGGCATGACGGTTCTGACCATTGCTGACCTCGCTGCCGGTGTGACCCCGGTGGGGCTCGGACTGGGGCGAATTGGTAACTTTATCAACGGCGAACTCTACGGCCGTCCCACCGACGTGGACTGGTGCATGGTGTTCCCGGCCGGCGGCCTGGTCTGCCGCCACCCGTCACAGCTGTATGAAGCCTTCCTGGAAGGGTTGCTCCTCTTTACCGTGCTATGGTTGATCACCCGACGTTTGCCACCGGCAGGTACCGTCTTCGGCGCGTTTCTGATGGGCTATGGACTGAGCCGGATTGTGGTGGAGTTCTTTCGCGAGCCGGATGCCCAGATAGGGTTCATCGTCGGCACCATTTCGATGGGACAGATGCTCAGCATTCCCATGATCGTGGCGGGAGCCGTTATCCTGGCGATCGCGTCCCAACGGAAGCGGCCGCTCCAGCCGGACTCAGGGACAGCCGCTCGACTCTGAGGTGTGAGCAGCCCTCACGGCAGCTGCTACTTGGGGTTGGCATCCAGCCAGGATTTTCTGTCCAATCCGATGTCGCGGTCATATTTCCGAAGCGGCGGCGCATCCCAAATCACCTTGTTCCCCGGAGCCAGGTTCGCCGCGGCGACATAGTGTTTTCTGGCTTCCGCCTTCTCGCCCAATCGCTCCAGCGTCAACGCGAGATTATAGTGGGCTTCGGCCAGCGTCTGGTCGGCCTGGATCGTCGCCAGATACACCTGCTGAGCCCCGGCCCAGTCCTGTTGTGCAAACAACTGATTGCCCTGCTCCAGCTGTTGACTCACCACCGCGCTGGTCCCGGCCGCCGCATGCAGAGGCCGCACCTCCGCCTTATGTTGACTCGCACAGCCGACGACCGCCATCATTACCAACACCGCCCATCGAAATGCCCTCATGCCACCCTCCTTTGCACTCAGACCGTGACCGCCACTCCATGTCGCAGGAAAATAAACTCAAAACCCGCCACCGGTTCGCCCAGCGACTGTTCGACGGCCGCCCGATACAGGCGCGCCTGCTCCCGATAGAGCTCAGCCCTTGCCGCCACCTGGTCCGCCGGGATCATATCCGTCTTATAATCGGCAATCCAGAGCGCGCCGTCGATCCGGTATAGGAGATCGATGACCCCTTCCATGATCTGGAGACCGCCGTTCCAGGACATGAGAAAGGGGACCTCACGCCCGATCACCATAGCCCGCCGCAGTCGATCATAGGCCGCAGATTGAGCGAAGTTTCGCAACAGATTCCGTACCTCCTCGATCACAGCCTCCTGCGTCGCCGTATCCGGTTCATCGAGCGCCAGCGACGTACGGTCGATCAGCGCTATCTGTGACTCCACACCGGCGCTGAAATCCCAGTATTGCAGAAGCCGATGGACGATGGTCCCCACAGTCTTCCCCTGCGTCACCCGTTTCACCTGCCGCGGCTCCCTCTCGGAGACCGGCGCCGGTTTCTGAATGAAGTCCGAGGGAGAAACCAGCAAGGCTTCCGATCGCTGTGCATGCCAAGTCCGGTCACGTTGCCTCCAACGGTCGAATAACGCCCCGTCCAAGACCGCGCCTTGCAATGAGACGGGACGGTCGCGTTCCCGGGCAGGCGGGCGATCATCGCCCTGCAGACGAATCTGACGCAAATCGACGGCACCGACCGGAATGTTCTGCTGATCCGCCAGGCCGAGTTCCGCTCCGGTCGCTTCCTCCAGCAATTCCAACAACGCCCCTCGCACCCGCCGCCGCGGCAGGGCTCCGGACAGCACCAGGCATTCCCGCGCGCGCGTCATCCCGACATAAAACAGCCGGCGCCGTTCCGCCTGTTCACGAGTACGCGCTTTCTCAGCCACCAGCACCGCACCCAGGCTACAGCGATCCCCCAGGTCGAGACCCTGCACGCCCGTCGACCAGTCATGCCAAATGAGCGGTCGCGCAACACCACGCCCCGCGCCATCGCCATGGTGTAACCCGGCCAGAATCACCAGCGGAAACTCCAGGCCCTTGGCCTTATGGATGGTGAGCACGCGCACCGCATCCAGCGTGTCCTCCGACAGCGCACTCTCCGCTTCTTCCGGTTGCTCCGTGAGCCGATCCAGCATGAGCGAGACAAAGCCGTTCAACGTGAGATTCGGGCGATCCGCCAGCTCCGCCGCCATCTGGCGAACCTTGAAGAGATTGGCCACCGCCTGTTCTCCGTGCAGGGATGCCGCCGCAAGTTCGAGTACCGGGAGCCGAGTGAAAATCAGATCCAGGGCCTCAGGCAATGGACAACGGGGCGCCTGCTCATGCAACCCCGCCAACAGGCCATATAAACGACGGAGCGGTTCGGCATGCGGACTGCTCCAGTCTGCCAGGCGCCCGACTTCGCGGTAATCCAGCGCCTCTCGTTCCTGTAGCTCAACCAGTAGAGAATCAGGCAGCCCCCCAACTGCCGACCGGAGCAGCCCTACCAGTCCGATACGGTCGTGAGGATTGTCGATACACCGGAGAATATTTACCAGGTCGATGACTTCCTGCCGACGGTAAAAATGTTTCTCTCCGTCGATGATATAGGTCACGCCATGTCGCCGCAGAGCTTCTAGATACTGTTCAGCATGGGTCAATTTTCGAAACAGGAGTGCGATGTGTCCGGGACGAATCCCGCCTTCCGGCCCCCTCGCTTCCCCCCCTGACCCCGCCGGCCGCAGCAGGCCCGACACCATCAATGCAATCTGTTCCGCCTCCACGCGCGTGGCCGCCGCCGAATCCAAGTCATCGTCGTCTTGCGATGCGACCAACCGGAGTTCCACGCCGGGATTACGAAACTGACTCGATCGATTGGGCTGCACCGTCAGCGGAACGTTCGGCGGCTGAATGGCGGGTTGTGCCACCAGGAGCCGGTTGAACACGCCGTTGACCAGATCGAGCACTTGCGCATGGCTGCGAAAGTTTGTGGCCAGTTCGCAGCGCAAGGCCCCGCTGCCCTCCAGCCGATCGACGACGTGGTCAAACGCTTCGATATCGGCCCGACGAAACGCGTAGATCGACTGCTTGGGGTCACCCACGATGAACAATTTTCCCGATTCGAGTTCCGTCTCCCGCCATGAGCCGGCCTGCGTGCCGAGCCGTTCGGCCAGATACAGCACGATCTCGTATTGCACCGGATCCGTATCCTGAAACTCGTCGACCAGCAGCGCGCGGTAGTCTCGTTTCAACTGCTCACGTATGGAGGGATGATCGCGCAGCAGGGTTCGAGCCTTGCCGACCAGGCCGTCGAAGGTGAGCCAGCCGGAATCCAGGAAGGACTGCCGCACCGATTGCACGAAGGGTGAGAGGAGGGCCAGAAGATGCTGTAGGAGCGTATGGTCGACCCTGAGCAACCGTTTGGCAATTCGCTGCAAGGACTCGACAGCCTCGTAGTCGTCGTCCTCCCAACCGGTCGGGGCGGCGCCGAGATCTTTGGCCAACAATTCCTGCGACTCACGTGAGAAAGACCGCACCGCGCCCAATCCCTCGGCGAGCAGGAGTGCGAACAGGTCCCCAACCGCGGCGAGTATCAGTTCGATTTTGCGTCGCTTCGGGCGGTCATACCTTGTGAGCAGGTCACCCGCTTGCATCTTGCGGATGGAGAACCACTCACGCAATCCCGGATTCAGGCCGGTCTCGGCCACTTGCTCCGTCAGTCCGTCGAGATCGATCAGGTCACTGTGCAGGCTGTAGGCCAACTCGCGTAGTTCATCGAGACTGAACGTATCCAGGAGTATCCGCCAGCGACCGTGATCGCTCCCCGCCGCCCCCAGTTCACGATCCAGCCACAACTCCCACTCAGCAATGAAATGTTCCTCGAAGCGCGAACCGTCTTCGTCCGTTTGAAACGTCGGGGTGACCCCTGCTTCAATCGGGTACAGTCGCAACAAATGCGCGGCAAAACTGTGCAGCGTTCCGATCTGCGCTTTCTCGACGTCACGGAGCGCGGCATCGGCACGGGTCACGATCTCATCGGTCGTCCAGCCATACCGCATGCGTAGATCCGCGATCGACACCGTGCCACCGCCGCCCGGAGGATGGTCACGATCTTCCACATTCACCAATGAGCGAAGCCGCTCCCGCAAACGGAGTTTCATCTCGGTGGCGGCTTTGTTGGTGAAAGTCAGGGCCACGATGCGCGACAGATCCAGCGGATCGGCCCGACGCATGAGCAGGTACAACAACCGGTTCACCAGCAGCGTGGTCTTCCCGGTTCCCGCCCCGGCGATCACGACGACATTCCGGTCGAACGTGGTGGCGGCTGCTTCCCTGGCCGCCTGATCCGGGATCTGTGTCGGCTCAGTCACGCGCCACCTTCTGCGATCGCACGTCCCGTAACGTCCTGGCCTGCGAGGACCGATAGGCCCGCCACCAGCTCGGTTGATGGGCGCGGCGGCATGCGGTTGAGAATTCACAATGGGTGCAGTGGGCGTCCGGGACGATGAAATATTGTGCGGCGCGTATGCCATCGAGTAGCACCTGCATCGTCCGGCTCAACAACGGACCGGAGGGTCCCTGCCAGGCTGAAGCGGCAAAGGACACACGCTCAACCGCAGGATCGGCATGCGGCAGCAAATAGAGAAACTCGACCTGTTCCGGTAGAGATTTCTGCCGGTCGCCGGATGACCCGGCAGGAGTCATCAAGGCATAGAGTGCGGGCTGCAACCGTTGCGCACGCACAGCCGCTTGCAGGAGATTGCGATCCTTGGCCTCCACGCGGTCGTTCGCTCGATACTTATAATCGATAACCCTTACCGCGCCAGATCCCTGATGCCGATCAAGCCGGTCCCATCGTCCACGGAGCGAAATCTCACCCCCGTCCGTCCCATCCGGTAACGTTCCGTTGGCATCCAATTCGAATTCAGCGGGATGGAATCCCGAGGCTAACGCCGCTTCACGATCGAGGGTGATCGTTGCTTCGATCAACCGCCGGACCGACTCTTGTGCCAATGTCCAAGTCAGGGCGTACCCGGTTCCATGCGTCAGAGCATAGTCATCAAAGGCCTCCGCGACAGCCTGGTTCACCTCCGCAGTGATGAGTGAGGCAGGCAGCGCTGTCGCCGGCCACCCCTGTTGGAACAGCGTCAGATAACTGAGTCGCAACGCATCGTGGCAGAGTTGCCCCATTGCCGGAGGCGTGAGTTCCTTGGAAGGGACGTGACGTACCGATTCAAGCTTGAGCACCTGCCCGGAAAAATATTGAAAGGGACAACGAGCATAGGTTTCCAGCGCCGTCGGCGAAAACCCTCGTGCAGTGACCCTATTCCAATGGGCGCCTGCATGTTCCAACATCCCGTCATACGGGCTCAGCGCCGGCAGGCCACTTTCGATGACGCTTTGCGCACTCAGCCCGTGGGAAAATAACAATCCAGCACGACCGACTGCCTCCAACAGATCCGACACGTCACGTCCTTCCAGGACCGTGCTCACGGCAAGTTCTTCTCTGGTCAGTAGATGCGGGGTGAAGAGCGGAAGTGTGGCACGTTCCGGCCATCGACGTGGAAGGGCGAACAGAGGCTCGGTATCCGACCCCTGGGGCACCGCGCCGACCGCATGCAGATAACCGGACGGCGCCAACGGGCGACCGGCGGCATCCGTCCGTTGATAGGAGAGATACAGACGTTCCCCGGCCGAGGCTCGCAACAGTTCGAACAGTAGTGCTTCCTCCGCATATCCCTGCAGCTTCTGGTCGATCTTGTATCCCAGGGTTTCGCTCAGCACCAGCCGATGCCGATCGCGGAGAAATCCATCTTCATGGATATACCGGGGAAACAATTTTTCGTTCATTCCGATCACAAAGAGCGCTCGGAATCCCACACCGCGAGCCGCCATCGCATCCAATACCTGCACGCCGTGATGGGAGGATGACGCCAGAGCACAGGTCGTTCGCGCTAGGATTTCCGCAAACGTGTCTGCCCATTCATCCCACGTGATCTCGACCTCCAGGCGATCAAGCGCATGCAGTTCAACGAAGACCTTCGACAGCGCTTCAGGCACATCCTGAGCATCGTTCCACTGGGCTGTCCGATCGATGGACGGCGATCTCCCCAAAGGAACAGTCAAATGGGTCTCGGCGAGAGAGCAGAAGGCATCCGTCAACGCTCCGAACCCGCCCCGCTCAGGCAGGCGCTTCAGATCCTCGATGAGCGGTGAGAGACAGCCCCATAACAACCGCAGCTGCACGCCATCGATCGAGAGCGATCCGAGTTCTTCGGGAACATTGTCATCGCCATCGGTCGACCAGGATTCCAGGCGGCCCAGTTGCGCCAGCCGTCGCCACTCCTCCTCGCCGCGGGTGATCCCAATCGCCGGCACGGCCAAGCGCCAGAGGTCAGGACGCGGTTCAACCTCGCTGCGGTTGGCCGTCAGGCGGCGATTCCATGGGGAGGTAATCACTTCCAACACAGCCGGTCGATGCAGGTCGTTCCCCTTCAATCGGGCCAGGTGAAGCAACGTTTTCACCGAGGGCTCCTGTAATAGCGACACAGTCGCGCTGGAAACGAACGGAATGCGGTGCTGGTCGAACGTTCGTTTGAGTGACGCTTGGTACGGCACGAGGCTGCGGCCTACGACACCGATGTCGTCAAACGCGAGGCCGTTGGTTTCCACCAACGAGAGGATCTGTTTGCAGACCAGGCTCAGTTCATCCTCGATTCCGGCAGCGTTTCGTACCTCAACCGATACATGCATTTCAGGAAGGTTGAACAGGCCATCACCGGATGCCGAATAAGCCCGTTCATCGGCCCCTCCGGCGATCGGATAGAGGTGACGTTCCAGAAACTGTCTCGCAAAACCATAGGTCGGTTGTTCGCCCAACGGGAAGTACACCGTGACCGGAAGGGAGCTGCTGAGCGCTTCCAGGAGGGTCAGCTGGGTTTGCGTCAGGTCGTACGATCCGTAGTACCAGAGGCCGCTGAGCCCACGGAGAAAGGGAGAGACGGGCACGAAATCGGTGACGAGTGCGGCCAAGTCATCCGGAGATCCCACACCCAGCGCCGCACTGCCATCTCGCACCGCCGCATATAAGGTGAACAATCCCTTGAGCTTCTCTCTGTCCTCGGGCGGGAAGTGTCCCTCCTCCAAAGCACGTAACGCCAGGGCAGAATCCACCGTCGCATCCTTGAGATCGCGCAAGCTGGCCCACAAAGCCGGCCAGGATCCGGACGGCAGCTGCGACAAACGAAGTGCTCCTGTCTGGGGCACGTTGCGCTGCCCAAGGTGCTGGAGCAGGCGTTCGAAAAATGCGTCGGTGACGAGTTCAATCTGCGGCACCCGGCCCGCCGGCCCCGCCGTGCTGCGCCGTTCATGCAACAACTGCAACGCCAGCTGGTGAAACGAGAGAATGTGGACGTTGAGCAGCGCCAACCCCCGCTTGACGACCAGCAGCCTCTTGAGCGAGTGCCGCAACTGATCCGAGGGCACCACAAGCGCGACGGCGGCCTGGGGGTTGCCGGACTTGAGCTGATGCAGATCGTGAATAAGTTGCGATTCGAGTGCGGGATGAAACGGGCCGGTAACGAGGCGGAGCATGAAGATCGTGAGCCATTAATCGTAAAGTACAAAACGAGAGACCGCAGGGTGTATCCCCGCAACCTTCCGCACTTCACGCGTGAGAGGCGAAGAGTACTATTGGCGGCTAGCCGGTTTCCGGACCGAGCAACTCGCCGTTACAATCGACGCAGGCCCAATCGCCGTCGATGAACTTCATCGGGTCTCCGCACGTCCCACATTCAGGCGGCGGCCCCTTATCGATCATGGGAAGAATCGGCAGTTCAAAATCATCATCATCTGGAACGGTCATATCTCTCCAGTCTCACGCGCCCTGCGGTTTCATTTTCAGCTGCAACGCCTTCTCGGCGCTTTGACGAGGCGGGACTCCCACAAAGGTAAGACGGCCGTCGATAATCGTCGCGGGCACGGCCCGGACCGAATGCCGATTCGCCAGTTCCTGGCCGTCGGGGGTCGTGATATCGACCTCGCGATAGCTAAAGCTATACTTTACCCTGAGCTCCTTCCACAAGCGCTTTGCTGATGGGCAGGCTCCGCAGGTCGGTGAGTGCAATAAGGTAATATTCGGCATGGACAATCCCTCTCCTTCACGTGAGCGGATCTTAACACCCGCGTGGAGGACCGCGCAAGCAAACGCGTGCCTGACATTGTCTATTGAGCCGTATATACTGAGTTCAGCATCATTCTGAACCGCCTCATCCACCCATCATCATTTTTTACTGAGGAACCTATGGCTCTCCATCCCCGTGCCGGTCAGCTTGCACAACCGGACCAACTGATCAATCTCCAGCAACTCGAGCAGGCCTACTACGGTGAAGTTCCCGACCCGTCCGATCCCCGGCAGCAGGTGAGTTTCGGCACCAGCGGCCATCGCGGCTCTTCCCTACGCCGCACCTTCAATGAAGCTCACATTCTTGCGATCACCCAGGCGATCTGCGAATATCGGGCTCAGGCCGGAACCACCGGCCCCCTGTTCATCGGCAAGGATACCCACGCCCTCTCCGCACCGGCTCAACGCAGCGCGCTGGAAGTGTTGGCGGCAAATGGAGTTCACGTCTGCCGGGATCAGGCGGATGGCTTCACCCCCACGCCGGTCATCTCCCATGCAATTTTGACGACGAATCGTGGCCGTACCTCGGGCTTCGCGGATGGTATCGTCATTACTCCTTCGCACAATCCTCCGGAGGACGGCGGCTTCAAGTACAACCCGCCGCACGGCGGGCCGGCCGACACGGAAGTCACGAAAGCAATCGAGGCTCGCGCCAATGCCTTGCTGGCGGCCAAGCTGCACGGCGTCAAACGAGTCCCCTACGATCAGGCCATAAAGGCGGCATCCACGGCGCGGCATGATTTCGTCGGCCACTATCTTGCCGATCTTGTCAACGTCGTGGATCTCGAACGCATCAAAGCGGCGAAGCTGCGCCTGGGCGTCGATCCGCTGGGCGGCGCCGCCGTGGCCTACTGGCGTCCTCTGGCAGAACGGTATGGATTGGACCTGCACATCGTCAACGAATCCGTCGATCCAACCTTTCGATTCATGACCCTGGATTGGGACGGTAAGATCCGCATGGACTGTTCCTCGCCCCACGCCATGGCCTCGCTCATCAAACTCAAAGATCGCTTCGACCTCGCCTTCGGCAACGATACCGACACGGACCGCCATGGCATTGTGACGCCCGGGGGCGGTCTCATGAACCCCAATCACTACCTCGCCGCCGCGATCTCGTATCTGTTCACCCATCGCCCCGGATGGAACGCCGGCTCGGGGATCGGCAAGACCGTCGTCAGCAGCAGCATGATCGACCGGGTCGCGGACAGTTTACAGCGTCGATTGATCGAGGTGCCGGTCGGCTTCAAGTGGTTCGTCGCGGGTCTTCGCGACGGTTCCTTGGGGTTCGGCGGAGAAGAAAGTGCCGGCGCTGCATTTCTCCGCCGTGACGGCACCACGTGGGTTACCGACAAGGACGGCATCATTATGGATCTTCTCGCGGCGGAAATGCTTGCGGTGACGGGAAAAGATCCGGCTCAGCTCTATGCGGACTTGACGGCCCGCCTCGGCGAACCGGTCTACGAGCGGATCGATGCCCCGGCCACCAGGGCGCAAAAAGCCGCGCTCCAGAAATTCTCCCCGCAACAGGTGCAGAGTCGTGAACTCGCGGGAGAACCGATTACCGCCATGCTCACGGAAGCGCCGGGTAACAAGGCCTCGATCGGAGGGTTGAAAGTGACGACGGCCAACGGCTGGTTCGCCGCGCGCCCCAGCGGAACGGAAGACGTCTATAAACTCTATGCAGAAAGCTTCAACGGCCAGGCTCATCTCAGGCGGATTCAGGAAGATGCGCAGGCGTTGATCAGACAGGTCTTCTCAAGCGCCGGAGCGTAACGGGTTGACGTCCCGCGTATTCCTAAAGACAAGCTATACTTTGGACAGTATGTCCAACCTATTACGCACATTGCTCGTCTTGGCCCTTGCCGCCACATTGAGCGCCTGCGCCCCCCCGGCATCCCGGGGACTGCGTCAGGTGGTCACCCCGCTTCCTGCTTGTTGCCGCACGACCCACGCTGACCCTCTCAAACAGGCGATCGTACAAACCGCCGTCAGTCTGGTCGGCGCGAAAACAGTCGAGAGCCAGGGGCGTCGTATTTCCTACGATTGCGCCGGAGTGACCCGGGCTATCTATCTCGCCCACGGCATCGACCTCTTTGAAGGAGGGACCGGCGACGGGAAGGTCAACGGCGTAGGTCTGATCTACAACCATCTGCGAAGACACGGACAGCTTCATCGCGGGCCGGTGGTGCAAGCCGGTGATCTGGTGTTCTTCGACAATACCTGGGACTACAACGGGGACGGGCTCGTCAACGACCCCTTAACCCATGTGGGAATCGTGGAGAGGGTGGAGAGCAACGGCACGATTGTCTTTATCAGCCGCGTGGCCGGAGCGATCGAGCGCTACCGGATGAATGTGGCCTACCCTCACATTCACCGTACCGCCGACGGCCGTCTGCTCAATGACTACATGCGCCGGAAACACTGGCGGGATGGAGAACAGACACCTTACCTTACCGGGGAGTTATTTGCCGCCTTCGGCACGAGGGTGGTAGAGTCAGTCTCATCACCAGACAGAAGGTAAACACCTTGTCCCCTGCCCCGTTGCGCATCAGCCGCTGCCCCGAATGCCGCCAGCCCACTACATGGCAGGACAATCCCTGGCGTCCGTTTTGTTCGGAACGGTGTCAAACGATCGACTTGGGGGCTTGGGCAGGAGAGCAGTACCGGGTCCCAGGCCCGAGCCTGACGGTGGACGGATCGGAATCGTCTTCTCCGGACAACGAGTGACCCGGTCGGTCACGCGCTATTCGCAACGACAGTTCGCCTTGTAGTCCATACACATCGGGCCGATGCTCCGCTCGCAGTCACAACTGCATTTGGGCGTTTTATCGGCCGGACAGGTAATCTGGCAGGTCTGTTTAATCCCCATACCGCAGGACACGATCTCGCAGGAATTTGAACCTTCGGCAAACAGCAGCGGCAGTGACGGCGCCACCGGAGCCTGGGTCTGCTGAAGGACAGTGCCATGATTTTCCGGTGCCTGGGTGATCGCTGGACTGTTCTCGACGCCAGCTTGCTCTGCCCTGACCGGCGCAGTCACAGTGATCAACAGGACGACCGACAGAAACACTACTTTCCCCGCCATGCGTCGCAATGAATACCACATCATACCCTCACCTTCCTTTCAGCAGCAGCAGGATAGGAAGAATGGCCCGTGAAATCAAGTCTCGATCCGTTGTGTAAGGCATTCTGTACGCGCCTGATTTCCGCAGGCGGTGAGGGAGAGCAAGCGGCGGACTCGTCGAAGGTCGGACTCATGCGTGAACTCTTGGAACAATGAACCTGGCCCAATCTCTGACTACGTCCCTGTCGCACCCGGGCCGACCGGGCTTCTGCTCGCCTCCTTACCTGGTAACAATCCTAGTAGCCAACGCGCGGCACAGTTCTGTAGTATCGCGCATGCTTCGAACGCTGTCTCTTCTCACTTTACTCGGCCTGCTCGTCGTACAGGCCGGTTGCAGCACCCCATCCGGCCCTCGCATTACCGGGACAGTCCGATATTTCAATATCCGTTCGGAAGTCGCGCCTCGTCACTTGATCGTGCAAGTGGGCGATGAAATTCGATGGCAGAACCTGAATTCCCACGCGGTCCGACTACGGATGCTCGAAGAAACCAACCCTGAATTGATCGCCTGCGACAAGGGATTTTCAGCGCTCGGAATGCTGCAGGATACTGTGACGATCGCGCCGATGCAGTATGTGAGCCTCTGCTTCTCGAAACCTACCACCGTGCGCTTTAATGTCTGGCTCGAAGCCGACAATCCACAAGGCGCCATGACTCCTACCGGAAGCATCCGCATCGAACCGTCCGCCTCCAAACGTAATTCCTAACTCCGCCCGAAGCGAATTCACCCACGCCGGAGACACGTCTGACTCACTTCCCGGCCCTCCATGGCCGCCGGACACCACAGAACATGCCCGGCTCCGAACCGCACCGCCATCGTGAGATCCTGCACGCCAACCGCTCTAGCCCGGACTATTCATGAATACTGCCGGCGATCGACTAGCAGGGAATGTTGATGGAGGGGTCGCAGAAAAGCGGAGGGGTTACAGTAGGACGCATGTAACTTGAGGACGGATCTTGCGACCCCATCGGCGCGGTGAGCGCCGGTCCGCCTGTCATGCCGGGCAGCCCCTTGCCGATCGTGCCGAACGACTTGCCTTGACTGGATGGAATGGTGTTACTTTGCGGCGCGCTGGCGCCGGAGGCCGTGGCGGTAATCGACGACTGCTGTGCGAGGGGATTCTGGAGCGGGAGGGTTCCCAGGGGCTGCAGGTTTTGTCCGGACTGATTCTGCGGGGTCGATGCCGGCGGCGAAGTCTGGGCGCCCGCAAACGACGAGGTCAGCATCATGGCCACAAGCAAACCGAGGGCACAGATATTCATGTGGACTTGCCCCGCATAGGACCTGCCGTGCCGACCCATAGAGACTTCGTTTCTACAATCACGCCAGTTGCCTGCAAGGCCAGCTAAATACCGTAATGGAAGGCTTCTGGCCACCCGGACGTTGGACCACCTCGTCACGCCACGCCTTCACGGCCCGCTCAACCCGCTCTGCCTTCACATCGTCCACGGCGACCATGATCACATTGTTGACCCCCGGATAGAAGGAGACGCCGTCAGCGGGTCCCGTCTGTCCGGCTCCGGTCGTCTCAGGCATTTCGGTGTATGCGCGAACATCGCACTGTTCCAGTAACACATGCACCCGTTCCTTCAACGACGATCGGAAGGCCAACATCAGCATATTCATATCGTACCTCCAGGAGCGTCAAGAGGTTCAACCGGCGCGTGTGCCTCTCGAGAAAAGGGAGCCCGTCCGTTAATCCAGCCAGTCTTTTTCCTTCAGCTTTCGCGGCAGATACTTCTTGGTCAGATACTGAAAGTCCTTGTTCGCAAGCGCGTCCAATTCGTATTTCAGCCCGCTCGCGAGCATTCGTTTGATTTCCTGCTGCCAGGCCGGCTTCTGAAACCATTGATAGTTCAGCAGCTCCTTGGCACGGGTAATGTCTTTCTCGTTCAGCTTGATGCCCACGTTACGCGGCAACTCATAGCGCTCCGGATCGGCGCTGGAAAGCCCGATGAATTTCGCTTTCGGAATAGCCATGCGCTGGCTCTCGAAGGCAAGATTGATGGAGCCCTGCTTCACCACTGAGTAAATATAATATCCCCAGGGGTCGTTGTCGACCAGGACATACACGGGGAGCTTGTGTTCCTCGTGCAGGCGGCGCGCCAGCCGTCGCACCCCGCGAGGTGGCTGCCCGTTCCCCGTCAGAAGCACACAGTTGTATCGCCGCCAGAACTTATCTTCCGAGAGCCGATTCCACTGCGTGCCTTTTTCGACGAGCAGGAGGAAATCGGCCGTACAACGGCGGATTTCGAGATATTCCGGTTCGACGATCGAGGGCACAGAATATCCGCCCTTGCCGAGCTTGGCGCAATCCACCCGGTCCCCGTCGTCCCCGAACACCACCGGCCCGACGATGCTGCCGCTGTTCTCCGCGCGCACATGGAGTTCCTCACGCAGGGCCACCAGGGACACCTCGAGGTCCTCAATGATCGGGTCGGATTCGTCCTGTGTATCGAACGTATTCTCATGGGAGTCCTGAATCGTATGTTTCGTCCGATAATAGATTTCCCTGAGCGAGGTGGTCAGATCGGCCTGCTGCAACTCCGCCAGCGCATCGGCCACCAGCATGGTCTGCATAAATTTTTTCGCCATCCCGACGTTGAAGAACGACCGCGATTGCTTCTTCTCTCCCATCTCGATCAATCCCTTACGGGGATTGAACGACACGTTCGACAAGGCGCGGATCGGAATCTCAAACGTCGGGTCTTTCGCCCGTTGCGCCGCCGCGATGACCGCATCCGCCATCCCGACAAGTTTTTTCCCCACAGCCCCGCTTTTCTTCGTCTTTGCCTGTGCCATACCCTGTCCTATTTCCTTTTCCGGCCGGCGGATCCCTGAGCGGGTTTTTTCTTGAGCGGAACCTTTTCCGCCTGAAGCTGTTCATCGGCAAACAAGGCCTGCTGTCCGACTTTTGTCTTCGCTGCCGCGCCGGACTTTCCCTTTCCGGCGTTCCGGGTCTCCCCCGAGCCCCGCTTCGCTTTGGCCGGATTTTTCGTCTCGGTGATCGGCTCAGCTTCAGCCGCTTTGGTGCCGGCCGCAGGCGATCCGGGCGTCGGCTGAGCAACCTCCGTCTCTCCCTCGATCCCCTCGGCAGTCACGATGATCGAATGCGGCAGGCCTTCGGGTCCGGCGCCGGTTTTTCCCAGGGCCTCGTCGGTCTTCAGGCCTCCCGTGCGTGAACTGGCAATCTTGTGCAGCTGTTCCTTCAATTTTTCGGTGGGAAGGTTTCCGCCTTTCAGGCGATTGCAAGCGGCCACAACCTCCTCGATATAGAGTTCGAATATATTGCGGCGTCGGAACTCACTGGCAGCCCGCTCTCTTCTCCGCAGAAAAATCCCCAGCCGACGGCCGGCTTCACGAAGCGCCAGCGTGATTTCCTTCTGAATTTCGTCGTAATCGGCGATCGCTTCTTTCGACTCGCTGGTAAACGGCACCCACACGGATGCCATGTGCACAAAAATCACCATCGGCCCGGCAGGCAGCGCGCCACGCGACTGCGACACCCCATAGTTCCGCCAGGTGGTGCCGAGCACCGCTTTGAACGTGGCACAAGCCGATTGTTGGTAGAGCAACGGCACTCGATTCGCGTAGCGGATCACCCGTGCCTGTTCGCTATCATTTCCCTGGTCTTCGCCCTCGGCCAGCGGCACGGCGGCCTGCTGCGGCTTGGCCGCTTCGTCCGGACCTTTCCCGAAGGCGAGCCCTGCCTCGATGATAAAGGGATAGCCGCGATACACGGCGGGTGGACGACTCACGGCCGTATAAAACTCACCTTTAATTTGCTTGTAGAGGCCCGAGAGGATCGCCTTCTCTCCGATCGGCGAGATGCAGTTAGTCGGCGGTGCCATGATCTTGGTGGTCTGAATCGTTTTGTACAGCGTTTCGGCCGCCTGATGCTTCACATCGCGAGGCTTGGTCCCGGGCGACACTTTCGCTGCTTTACAGATCTCCTCAGCCAGCGCAGACGAAACCCGGCAGAAATCGCTCGCCAGAAAACCAGCGACCGTTTGGCTCTTCGTGTCCTGCAGCATCTTGAGCAAGGCGCCGAACTCGATACCATAGGGATGCGGTTTGATTTCTTTCGGAGAAGGCGGCAGTTCGTGATAGGTCCTGGGATACTCTTTCGTGTCCCCTTCCGGCGTGTGATAGACCAACCGTACATGCGGGTTGGCGATCGACGTCTGCTCCAGCCATTCATCGACGGATGCGCGGCCTTTCTGGTAACGCCCCTCCACTTCGAGCACCACTTCGGTGCCTTGAGGCTGAGGCCAATCGATCTGCTTGTTCTCGTGCACCAACGGCTCGTTCTTCTTTGTGTCGATCTGCACTTCGAAATAGTGCGCCGCCCCACGAGGCCCCGTGCGTGAAATCACCTTGACCGGTTTGCCGGTCGTCAATTGTCCATACATGCCGGCCGCTGAAATACCGATGCCCTGTTGTCCCCGGCTCATCCGCATGCGGTGGAATTTCGAGCCGTACAGCAACTTGGCAAACACACGGGGGACCTGCTGGCGCACGATCCCAGGCCCGTTATCGGTCACCGTAATCCGGAACCGAGTGGCCTGGCTGGGCGCGACCGGTCCCTGTCCGTTCGCAACCGTCTCCAGCCTCACCGTGACCTCGGGCAGGATGCCTGCTTCCTCGCACGCATCCAGCGAGTTATCTACGGCCTCTTTCACACAGGTCAACAGCGCTTTGCGGGGATTGTCGAAACCCAGGAGGTGCCGGTTCTTCGTAAAAAACTCGGACACGGAAATTTCCCGCTGCCGCGCCCCCATTTCGACCGCGGTCACCGCAGGAGACGATTCGTCTCGGGGTGTGGATTTTTTTCGTGACGCGACTGGTTTAGACACGGCGGTTTCGGACTGGGGCGCAGGAGCGAAGGACTTAGCACGTGGCGATGATGTCTTGATGGCCATTCAACCTCTCACGCAAGGAATTCACACCGGACGGACCGCCGGGACTCACACGATGAATACGTACCTCTTCGTCGTTTACAGGGAACGACCAGGAGAGTCAAGCCTTGAAAGTATTCTCGTCGCCGTCGCGATGCAGGCCAACGCAGCGCAACGTAGACTCAATGCGGGTGATGAAACCGGGCGCCATGAGGTGAAGCGAGGGAGGAAAAGGCCGGAGGTTTGGGTGGGAGGAGGACGCACCTACCGAGGAGAGGTAGATACGGCGGAGATCTCGGGAGGATTTCAGGCTTCCCAGTACAAGCTGGGCATGCACACCACCCTCAACACTCAATCCCCTTTTTGTACATATTCCCCCGGGGCGTTAACTCCCCCCACCCGGTTACGATAGGCCTCCTCACGTCGATGAGTCAAGCGCGGAGGCAGGCGATTCACGGACCCTCCGCGTCTGCCTGTCGCCGTGTGACGGTCGGGTCATGAAGCCAGTCCGCCTCAATCCGGACTTCCGCTCCGACCGGACAGTACAACGACCCCGATGTGTTGTTACTTTCGACCAGCGCCCGCAAGGCGCGGCGTTCATTGTCGAGTTCCAGCACACCTAAATGTTCGTGGACATC
Source organism: Nitrospira sp. (assembly GCA_040376625.1). Taxonomy (GTDB): domain Bacteria; phylum Nitrospirota; class Nitrospiria; order Nitrospirales; family Nitrospiraceae; genus Nitrospira_A. Next base: position 20,086 of record JBEIQG010000028.1, read on the forward strand.
GATCACACAGGTGATGCTGCGCGACTCACGATCGCTCGCAATCGTCTTTGCCACCACCGGCTCTCGGAGCGTGAGGAGGTCATTCTGCCGGAAGGTCGGTTGATCCTTCATCTCGACGACAATCAACAAACCCGCCCCGGCCAGGGTCACGCACACACCGAAGAGAATGGTATTGGCCCGCCGCGGATAGTGGATCTTCAGCCAGCGAACAGCCGTGCGGACGCCGATCACCAGCAGAAGGACGATGAAACCCAACGCAACGATCGTTAACACAAGCCGAAAATTCATGCGGTCCCTTGTACCGGAGTGAGGGCCGCGACGCAGTATGTTCCGTTGGCCGTCATCCACGGAGTCAGCGTCATCGTGAAAGGAAACTCCGAGCCGTCTTTCCTTAGACCCACGCAGTCGCCAACAGGGCTGACCGGTGAATTCTCCGGAGGGAACGACAACAGACCGGCGCGGTCCTGGTTCTGCGGACGGAACCTCGCCGGAATGAGGCAGTCGGCATGCCGACCAAGCAGTTCGCCATGCTCATATCCGAACTGCCAGTCGACCCGTGCATTCGTCACGAGAATCTTCCCTGCGGCATCAGTCACAAGGATGCCATTTGAGGCGGAGTCCATCACCACGCGCAGGCAATCCGCAGTCTCACGCAGTGCCTCCTCGGTCCGTTTGCGCTCGGTGATGTCTTGCGCAAATACTAAGACCCCGAGCACGTTTCCCTGCGTGTCCAGGTACGGCACCTTGTCTGTTTGCACCCAGCGATTTTCACCGGTCCCTGTTCGATACGGCTCGATGATCCCAAGCTTCGACCGCCCCGACACGATCACCTCCAGATCATCCTGATGATACCGCTCCGCCTCCTCCGGATAAAATTCGTCGGTCGACCGGCCCTCGATTTCAGCAACGGTTTTATTGATGGATTCCGCCGCGCGTCGGTTCGCGCGGAGGATACGATTGTGCGCATCCTTATACCAGACCATGGCCGGGATCAAATCCAACAGAGCCTGCTGCTCGATCTGCTGTTGCAACAGTCTCGCCTCCACTTCTTTCCGTGCCGTAATGTCCCGGACAATGCCACAGTGCACACGCTCACCGTCGGAGAGCCAGCTGCTGAGTGACATCTCAATGGGAAATTCATGGCCATCCTTGTGCAGGCCATGCATGATCACAACGGCACCCTTGAGACGCAAATCGCCCGTCGTACGAACCCGTGCCAACGCCTGTTCATGCCTGCCACGGTAGCGTGCCGGCATGATCATGGTCAGGGACTCTCCCAACACCTCCCCGGCCGCATACCCGAACAATCGCTCAGCCGCGCTGTTCCAGGACAGGATGTGGCCCTCTCCATTCGCGAGCACGATGGCGTCAGGCGCAGTCTGCACGACCTCTCGAAACCGCTCTTCGCTGGCCGTCAGCGCCTGCTTGGTTGCTGCGGCTTCGTTAGAGAGATGCTTAACTCCCACGGCGCGCCGGATCAGCGCCTTGAGCTCCTCGGCATCGTAGGGCTTCGTCAAATAGCCGAACGCCCCTTCAGTGAGGGAACTGTGTTTCTTCGCCACTTCGACAAACGCGGTCAGCATGATGACCGGAAGGACGGGGTCGAGTTGTTTCAGGAGTGTGAGAACCGAGAGTCCGTCCATATCGGGCAGCATCAGGTCCAGCACCACCGCGGACAGGGATTCCGACTTCGCCTTGGCGAGAGCCTCGGCACCGGTGCCGGCAACTGACACACGATAGCCCGCGTGCTCCAGGAGATCATGTAATACGAGCGCGATGTCGGGGTCGTCGTCTACGATAAGGATGTTGGGAGGAGGAAGCTCGTTCACGCTGGGCGTGGTCTTTGACATGGCGGTCAGCGCAACGCAGGAGATCGTCATCAGGCCGGTCTGCTGCGTCGCCTGTCATTGTCCTCTTTTCCATGAGAAGAATCCAGCCGTCCGCTGAACTCCCTGGAAATTCATGAAGAGGTGCATGAGAAACATCCCGCTGCTCCCCGCTACTCGACTACCAGATGAACCATGTCATTTCGGAAGACCTCATTTTTTTCGATAGACGTTCAGGCCGATTTTCTCCTCTCGGCCCGGAATGGTGACATTTCCTTCCGTCGAGGCGATAATTATGGTCTTCCCCGAAGCCGATGGCCCGAACTCTCTCGACAAATCCACTTTTATTGTCAGCACCGTTCCCTCGACGGTCATCTCCACATTTTTCATGATGCTCCTCTAATCCTTCAGCACGAATGTAACCTTTAATGCCACACGATACTGGGTGATCTTTCCATCTTCAATATCCACCTTTTGATCCTCGATCCAGGCACTCTTCACGTTCTGAAGCGTTTTGTTCGCTCTGGCGATGCCGAGGTGGATCGCATCGTCAAAACTCTTCGGGGACGCGGCAATAATTTCGGTCACGCGTGCGACAGACATGATGACCTCCCTGGCTTAAAAATGAAGGAAACCGGGCTCTGCACATCAGGCTAGGCCGACCATGGGGCCCTGTCAAGCCTGCAACTCGTTCATCCGTCCGCGGGAGGGGCCGGCACCAATGCCGTCTCAATTTGGCCAACCTGGGCAAACACCTAGGTTGACTTGTTGCCATCCGAAGGATAGCGTGCCCCGCATCGACGGTCGTAACACCATGTGGGATCCCCTTCATGCCGACCGAGATCGAGATTCAAATCACGCCGCTTTTCTCCACGCCTCTGCTGGTGTTTACCCCTGCACAGCACGAACGCCTCAACGCCGAACTCTCTCAACTGATTCTTGCGCGCGAGGCGTCCGTCCCCAGCCACCGGGACAACGAAGTCATCGGGTGGTCCTCGCCTCACGACCTATCGATGTTGGATTGGGCGGGGAACCCCCTCCGCGAATTGTTTGGGCCCGTCATCGAAGTGGCCAAACAAGTCACGACCTTTTCAGACCGATGCCGGCATGCCGCGCGTCGCCCGGACTGGGAAGTCGTCGAGGTCTGGGCCAATGTTCAACGAAACGGGGGCACCAATGCAGCCCACTCTCACCCGGGGAGTTTCTGGGCCGGTGTCTACTATGTCGATGTGGGCGAAGTCTGCCCAGCGCTGGGGAGGGGAGGCGAATTGCAGATTTACGACCCGCGTGGCTGTCTGCCGCGCATGCTGGCGCCCTATCTCCAGTACAGTATGACCGAATTACACGATGCCGGAACCAGCATTTCCTACTCCCCGGCGGCGGGACAATGCCTGCTGTTCCCCGGTTGGCTGTTTCATGCCGTGAATACCTATCGCGGAACAGCCCCCCGAATCAGCGTGGCATTCAATCTCGATCCCATCTTACAGCAGAACGCCATGAGCGGCACTCACGCCCATCCCGCCGATCGAACAGGACGGTGAGAGGCCAATTACCCAATGTGAGTGCACCTCCCCCTCAATAAAGACACATCGCGGTCATCGGCTCTCACTATTGAAGCATATTCGCCTGAACGAAGAGCGCCTGCTCGAGAGCGCGAAAAAACTGCTGGTACGGTTCAGGAGATTCGATCGCCCTGAGATAGTATTGGGCGCTGGCGCGCACGACCAGTTGCTGCTCGCCGCGCGGGCGAACGGTGATCGTGAGGCGAACAAGATTGCTGCGGTGATAAAACGGCCCCCAGCTCCGGAACTGCCGAGTGAGGATCAGGAGTCCGTCGTCCCGATACAGGTGATAGGAAGGGTCGCCCCATGGCAGGGATTCGTAATCATCGAATTTCTTGCCGGACACAATCCCCAGAGCCTCATCCAATACCTCCACCGCAAAGCCTAAGTCCTGACAGGTGGCAACAACCGCCTGAATCGTCTTGAGGCGATCCGCGGTGTCGAAGACACGGCTTTGAGCTGCCCGTACCTTGACCTGGCTGGCCTCCGCAAGCCAGATCTGGTCGCGCGACTCCCATTGGTTCTCATGTCGCCACTCATAGGGCGAACAGCC
>JBEIQG010000095.1:0-12656 GCA_040376625.1 Nitrospira sp.
CTTGCATCACTCGGATCGGGGCAGCCAGTACACCAGTGAGCCGTTCCAACGATTGCTGACCGAACAAGGTGTGGCCTGTAGCATGAGCCGCTCCGGCAACTGTTGGGACAACGCGGCGATGGAAAGCTTCTTCTCGTCGCTGAAGACCGAGCGCACGGCCCGGACCACCTACCGCACACGCGATCAGGCGAGGGCCGATGTATTTGATTACATCGAACGCTTTTACAATCCACGACGACGGCACTCGACGTTAGGCTATCTTAGTCCGATGGAGTTCGAACGACAGGCGGAATTAGCGTAGGATGGTGTCAACTAAATCGGCAGCAGGCCACCGCATGGATACACAGCGGCCTCACCGTCCTGCTCATGGCTTCCTTAGGTGGATGCCTCGCCATGATTTTCACTTTGACCTCCGCAGCCAAGCGCCGAACGTGACACTGTTCCACGGGTCACAAGTAGAAACCGGATACTGCGAGACCGCTCAGGTTAAAGCGAGGCGAGAGGGCTGCGTTCAGCCCATGAGAAATCGACGAGAAAGTGGGCCAACGAACCAGTGTCAGGGCGTAGTAACGAACTAGACCAACACCTCAAGGGCAATGCCACTATGGTTTCTCTTGAACAGAAACCGCTGGCAAGGCCTGAACCGGCGGCTGCTCGTCCGGGGTCCAACCACCGCCAAGAGCCTTATATAATTGCACAATGGAAACCAGATGCAGCCGATGGGTTCCCATCAACGCCAGCTCCGCCTCAAAAAGATTGCGCTGCGCAATCAAGACATCCAGGTAATTTGCCAGACCGCCCTTATAGCGAAGATTGGCAAGACTTAGCGCTGACCGCAGCGCCTCGACCTGCTGCAATTGTGCCGCGCGCTGCTCACGAACCGTGCTGACTGCGACCAGCGAATCTTCCACTTCCTTGAACGCAACCAGCACTGACTGCTCATATTGAGCCACGGCTTGTCGTGCTTGCGCCTCGGCAGCTTTCTGCTGGAAACCTAGAATCTGAGCATTCAACAACGGTCCCGCGAAGCCTGGCCCCGCGACTCCGAATGCGGTTTCGTTGGCCACTAGACGAGATAAATGCGGACTCGCCACACCTAGGATACCGGTGATACTGAGTTTCGGAAAGCGATCAGCTTTTGCCATCCCGATGCGAGCCGTGGCGGCGGCAAGATCCTGCTCGGCCTGCAGAATGTCAGGACGCCGCTGCAACAATTCAGAAGGGAGGCCGGGGGGCACGTCCGGCGGCATCACTTGTTCCGTCAGGGAATGCCCGCGGGCTATCCGGCCTGGATTCCGGCCCAGGAGCACACTGAGCTGATTTTCCTTTTGCACCTTCTGACGTTCGAACTCCGCCGCCCTCGCCGCAGCATTAGCCCGCTCGGCCTCGAATTGATCGGCATCGAGCTTGGAAATCATTCCCTGCCGCAATCGGGCCTGAGCGATCCTGACGGACTCCTCCCAGGACTTGAGCGTACGCCGCGCAATGTCGAGTTGCATGTCGAACTGCAACAGCTCGAAGTAGGCCTCTGCGACGCCACTCACCAACTGCAACACAATCGCGCGCCGATTTTCCTCCCGTGACAGCAAATCACCACGCGCGGCCTCATTGGATCGCCGAATACGTCCCCAAATATCGATCTCCCACGACAAGTTTCCCTGCAAGTAGTAGTTGAAGGGATTGGGAAACCCAGGGAACAAGAAATTGGTCTTTCGACCGAACAGCGGGGCGTTCGACGTAACATTCATCTGCGGGGCGAAATCCGTTTTAGCGATAAACAAGCGAGACTGAAACTCTTCCACCGCCGCGGCCGCGCGCTTGAGATCTTTGTTCTCTTCTAGCGCCGTTCGAATCAGCTTTTGAAGTTCTTGATCTTTCAGCAGTTCCCACCAGGGGGTATTTGCGATTGATGCAGCATTCGAACCCGCCTCCGCCATGCGGAAGGCATCCGGAGTCGTCGCGTCGGGTTTGGTGAAATCCGGACCAACAGCACATGCAGCCAAGAGGGTCGAGGAGAGAATCAGTGACAGTCTACGCATGTTGATAGTCGGGCTCCTTTTCGGGACCATCCGGTGCATCCGGTGTCGGGGGAGTCTGCTTGCGCAATCGGCGGCCCAACGAGCGGATCAGCACAAAAAATAGCGGCACGAAGAAGATGGCCAGAAAGGTGGCCGCCAACATTCCGCCGAACACCCCGGTACCGATGGAATTCCGGCTGGCCGCACCGGCCCCGGTGGCGATCACCAGAGGTACCACGCCGAGAATGAAGGCCATTGACGTCATGACAATCGGTCGAAATCGGAGCCTCGCGGCCTCGATCGTCGATTCCAGCAATGGATGGCCCTCCTCGAACCGTTTGTTCGCAAATTCCACGATCAGAATCGCGTTTTTTGCCGAGAGTCCGATCAGGGTCACAAGGCCGATCTGGAAGTAAATATCGTTGGTCATGCCCTTGAGCCAGACTGCGCTGAGCGCGCCGAAGAGACCGATCGGCACCGCCAGAATCACCGCAAAGGGCACCACCCAGCTTTCATACTGAGCAGCCAGCACCAGGAACACCATCAGCAACCCGAAGGCGAACGCATAAAGCGACTGACTCCCGACCATACGTTCCTGAAAGGAAATGCCGCTCCAATCGATCCCGTATCCCTGGGGCACCAGCACCTCTTTCGCTATCTGTTCGAGGGCGTCCAGCACCTGGCCCGAGCTGAATCCAGGGGCTGCCGCGCCCAACACTAGCGCGGTATTGTAGCCATTGAAGTGCGTCACAGGATCGGGACCACTCGAAAACTCCGTGTTCACCACGGTGTCCAAAGGGATCATGGTGGTACCCTGAGGCCCGGTCGCCCGGACATAGATCTTCGAAATATCCTCCGGCGTAGATCGGTACTGCGCATCGGCCTCGGTCTGCACGCGAAAGACGCGACCGAACTTGATGAAGTCGTTGATGTAGAAATTGCCGAAGTACGCCTGCATGGTATCGAACACCTCCGAGATCGGCACCCCCAGCGCCTTCGCACGCTCGCGATTCACTGTCGCCAGAATGCGCGGTGCACTGACTCGAAAACTCGTGCCAATCGCGCCAATCGCGGGATTCTGCCTCGCCTTGCCGACAAACTCCTGGGCAGCGGCGGAAAACTTGTTAAAATCCCCGCTGCTGGGATCCTGAAGCTGCAGGGTGAACCCGCCCGTGGCGCCGAGCCCTCGAATAGAAGGCGCATTAAAAGCCAGAATGAGCGCCTCCGGGATCTTGGCGAACTCTCCATAGGCGGCGCCGATCAGCGACTTGACATGGTGCTGCGGATCCGTGCGCTCGTCCCAATGTTTCAACGGCACAAACATCGTGGCGGCATTCGGCCCCCGCGTATTGAACACGAAGTTCTGGCCGGACAGGGCATCGGTGGAATGAATGACCGGGCTGGCCAGGAAATAGCTCTCGATCTTGCTGAGTACCGCATCCGTCCTCTGCTTGGAGGCGCCATCGGGCAGCTGCACGATGGTGATGAAGTAGCCCTGGTCTTCTTCCGGCAGAAAACTGCTCGGAATGACTCTGAACAACATGAACACACCGATCAAGAGGGCCGCAAACACCGCCACCGACAAGACACGGCGAGTCAGCGCCTGACCGACCGTCGAAATATACCGCAACTGTATCCACGAAAAGAATCGATTGAAGAGGCCAAAAACTCCATGGCGGGATTCTTCACCGGGCTTCAAGACAAGGGCACAGAGCGCGGGGCTGAGGGTTAAGGCCACAAACCCTGAAATAATGACCGCGATCGAAATGGTAATCGCGAACTGCTTGTATAATTCGCCGGTAATGCCGCCTAAAAATCCGACCGGCACAAATACCGCGCACAATACCAACACGATCGCAATGACCGGCCCCGTCACCTCCTCCATCGCCCGCTTGGCGGCATTCTTGGCAGAAAGCCCTCCCCGGGTCATGTGCCGTTCGCAATTCTCCACGACGACGATCGCGTCATCCACCACGATGCCGATCGCCAATACCATGCCGAAGAGGGTCAGGGTATTGATCGAGAACCCCAGCGCCTGCATCCCGGCAAAAGTGCCGACCAGGGAGACCGGTACCGCCACACCTGGAATCAAGGTCGCGCGCCAACTCTGGAGGAAGAGATAGACCACCAGAATGACGAGCACCATTGCTTCGACCAGCGTCTTTACGACTTCTTTGATAGAGACATCGATGAAGCGTGTCGTGTCGTAGGGAATATCATAGGACACGCCGGTGGGAAAACTCTTGGAGACCTCAGCCAATTCAGCCCGAACCCGCTTCACCGTTTCGAGCGCATTGGCCCCGGGCGACAGGAACGTCAGCAAAAACACGTTAGGCTTGCCGTTCCAACGTCCTTCCAGCGTGTAAGATTGCGCACCCAGTTCAACCCGGGCTACGTCCCTGAGGTGAATCATCGATCCGTTCGGCATGGCACGGACGATCAACTCCTCGAATTCCTTCACCTCCGTCAACCGGCCCTGCGTGATAACGGGAATCGTGAGCTCGGTGCCTTTCAACGCCGGCTCACGACCGATCGTCCCGGCCGGAAAATCCCGGTTCTGCTCACGCACGACGTTGGCGATATCCGTCGGCGTCAAGTTGAGCTGGGCCATCCGGATCGGATCCAGGATGAGCCGCATGGAATAGTTCTGGGAACCGAACACCACTGCATTACCCACTCCGCGCAGCCGTTTCACATTGTCGAGCACGCGGAGAATCGCATAGTTCGACAAATACACGGTGTCATGCGTCGGATCGCTGGAGCTCAGCGCCACCACCGCCAGCAGATCGGGAGAGACCTTATTAATGCTGATGCCCTGACGCACCACCTCGGGTGGCAGCTGAGGTTCTGCGAGTTTCACCCGATTCTGCGTCTGCACTTGAGCGATGTCGACGTCGGTACCGATCTCGAACGTCAACTTGATCGACATGTGCCCGTCGTTGGTGCTGGTGGAATCGTAGTAGAGCAGGTTATCGATGCCCGGAAGCTGAACCTCAATCGGGCGTGCGACAGAGTCGGCTACGATCTCGGCATTGGCACCCGGGTAATCGGCCTCGATCTGGACGACCGGAGGAGTGATTTCAGGAAATTGAGCGACCGGCAGCGCCTTCAGGGCCACCAGGCCGACCACCATGATCACGATGGACAGCACCGAAGCAAAGATGGGACGGTCGATAAAAAAATGGGAGATCACGAAGCGCGCTCCGGCTGCGGCTTCGCGGCAGTCGGAACGGTCGTCGAGGCAGGAACAGGCAGCGGCACGGGCTTCACCGGCGCACCGGGTGCGATCTTATGCAGACCTTCCACAATGATGCGGTCACCGACGTGCAACCCTTGCTCAACGATCCATTGGTTGCCTTGCCAGCTGGTCGCCTGAATCTCCCTCATCTCGACCTTGTCCTCGTTCCCGACGACAAACACAATAGACCCCTTGGCACCTTGCTGCACCGCGCGTTGCGGCACCAGAATTGCGCCCGTCTTCACCGTCCCCTTGAAGCGGACCCGCACGAATTGCCCCGGCAGCAAGACGCGATCGTGATTGGGAAAGACCACCCGGGCCTGCCGCGATCCCGTATCGGTCTTGAGTCCGACATCCAGGAGATCCAACACCCCCTCCGGACCGTACGTCGTCCCGTCCGCAAAGGTCAGGACCCCGCGCAATTGATAGACACCGGGGTGTTGAATCCGTTTGGCCGTACTGTCGCGCTGTCGCTTCAATAGAAAACTCTCCGGAGCGCTGACAATCACATACATGGGATCCACCTGCTGAATGATCGTCAGGAGATCGGTTTGGGCCGAGACAAGTCGCCCTTCGTAGACGCGCGTCCGCTCGATCATGCCGCTGATAGGCGCCACGATCAGGGTATTGTCGAGATCGAACTTGGCTTTGACCAGTTCCGCCTTGGCACCTTCAAGGTTCGCCTTCGCCGCCATCTCCTCGGCCACCGCATCATCGACATCTTTTGTACTCACGGCCTGCTCGGCCAACAAGGGCTTCACACGGGCTAAATTCTGCTTGGCCTGCACCAGTCGTGCTTCCGCCTGAGCGACCTTCGCCTTGGCACTCAACATCGCGGCATGAAAGGGCACCGGGTCGATCTGATACAGGCGATCCCCTTTCTTGACGTCGCGGCCTTCCTTGAAGAACCATTCTTTGAGAATACCGGTGACCTGGGATCTGATTTCCACCGGCCGCGAAGACTCCGACTGTCCGATGAACTCCGGCTCATCGGGCACGTCCTGCGCCGTCGCCACAACAATGCCGACTTCAGGTATCGGGGGAGCCTGGGAGGAACCGACCTCCTGCTTACAGCTTGAAAGCAGCGCCAGCGCAAGACACCCGTATATTATCGGGCCGACAGTCGAATATCGTGGTCGCCTGGCCATACTCGCTCCCTATAAATCTGATTACGCAGTTCACAGGATATTACCGGATGCCTATCTTACTGGTTGGCTCTCGTGTAAGCAACGGAGCCTCGGCGCTCATCTTCGTGCGAACCCCTCATAAGCAAGCAGGGCCAGTGCTCTGCCCTTCGCTCAAGAATGGAAAACGCGAGACTTGAAAATTGCGCCGCACGGGAAGGTCACACGTGGTTGGGTGGGAATACACACCAGGGAAAAGGGCGCCAGCTCCCAGACACCCACATCGGAAATCCAGCCCCCTCTTCCCACTCACACACTGTCTGATCGAAGAAACTCAACTCTGGCATCCTGGCGCCTTGGCCATGCCGGAGGAGCCCGAGGCCCGTCTCAAAGTGGACTTACCTCGCCTTCGCCGGGCCGACCATGCTGCCAGCATCTTTCTAGACTGGCCTTACTTGATCGTGTGCAGCGTCTCGCGAAGCTCTTTCAACTCGGCGGTCAGTAGTTCAAGGTGTTGGTCTCGCTGAGGCTGGTCATCTTTGAACTTCCAAAGCCGCTTAAAAATCGCGCCGAGTTCCTTCTTGTGCGTCACGGCCAGGGCATAGGCCGGTGTCTTGCTTTGTGCATCCGTCACACCGCAGAACGAATCACTCAACGCATGGAACTGATTGTGGAGATCGTCGAAGGCTGTATCGACACCCTTCCCGCCTTTGGCTTTTGCGGCAGAGGCCTCCATCATCGTCGCAAGGTTCGCGATCGTCTCAACCCCGTTCGCGCCCTTCGCCTGCGTGGCATAGTCGCCGGCGCGCGGGTAAAAGAGATAACTGCAGCCGCTCAGGCTGGTCAGAATGAGTGCCATCGCGAGGAATCCGATCGTCCGTTGCATAACGCCCTCCCTTTGAAGATTTGAACTCAGTCAGTCAGACACACGGCCCGCCCCACGGGAACGAGAGCCTTACGGCTTTCGGGTATAGGTGATCTCCATCATCTTCGCTTCCTTGCCGTGCCCGTGGTTTCCATACATCTCGAACGTTTGCGTATTGCTGTCCAGCAACTTCCAGACAGCGCGATGGTGCATCTGCCCACCTCCCGGTTCGGGATGCGACCCTTTCAGCGTGATCGTCTTTCCGTCGGCGCTCGCCGTCCCCTCCATGATGAAGATTCCGGTCCCCATGGTGTCCATCCAGGCAGTCACATATTTCTTGCGCACATTGTCATAGGCATCGATTCCGATTCCTGAAAACGGCTTCCCCATCATCTGGCTGTTGAACTCCTGATAGAGAAACCGTCCGTCCAGCAACATCTTCATTTCAGCGGTCCCGCTTGCTTCCGTCGGCGGTTTGCCCGGTTCCATCCATTCCTTGGTGGTCGTTGTCCAGCTGCCGGCCAAGCCGGCAAACGTTTTGTGCGGTTCGCCGGGCTGGGCCAACTTCTGCCAGAGCTCCATCATCGCCTGCGGATCCATTTGTTTCTCATGCTTCTTTTCTTTGGCGTCGCCAAGCGAAGCTGTCATGACCAGCGCACACGCAATCAGTGTCACCGTGATGTATCGCATATGGCCTCCTTAGCCCGACTGAGATGGTTGAGTCTCTCCTTTTAGAACTATGCTCGCCTCATAAGATCAGATCAAGCCTGACGATACCCCTGCCCTGTTATTGCTCGGCCAACACCTTGTGGGAACCAGGCCATCCTCGACATCCTATCCAACGCCCTCCTCGATACCGTCCCCCATCACTTTTCCGCGGCTGTTTGGGCCCGTAGCCGCTCTTCTCGCTCCCTGAGCTCTGGAGTCAATTCAGCGCCGAAGTCCTCGGCCTCGAATAAGGGGCGAATCTCAATTTCCGATTCTTCGTCCGGCATCGGACTGGGACAACGTTTGACCCACTCGATGGCCTCCTCGGTGGATTGGCATTGCCACAGCCAATAGCCGGCGACGAGTTCGTTCGTCCCTGCGAACGGACCGTTGGTGACGATCCGCCGACTGCCGGAAAACTTCACACGTACGCCCTTCGAACTCGGATGAAGCCCCTCCCCTCCGACCATCACTCCGGCTTGTACCAGCTCCTCGTTATATTTCATCATGGCGGCCAGCAGCTCCTGACTCGGCATCACACCCGCTTCTGAGTTCTTGGTAGCTTTGACAAATACGATGAATCGCATGGAACGCACTCCTTTTCCGGCGAAATGGTTGTACAACGGCCGCCTCCTCACTCCGACGGCCGTTCAACTATTAGTCGACCGCACATGCCACAAATCGACAAGGCGCTAGCAAGGATTATCCAGGCATGCATGGCTAGTCCTGGCTAGGGTTCTTCATGGGGTCAACGATGTGAGTCGAGACGCGCGCGCATATCATCAACAGACAGGCCAACAGGCCGGAAATGACGCGCCCCCCAGATCAGCTTCGTACCCCCTGACTGTGCCGTCATCCGCCATCGTAGGCCCGTCGAACGCATTGCAGATCCGGCTTGGTCATGCTCAGAATCGCCGCCATCACCCGCTCCGACCTCATGGCGTCCTTGTCACGCAACATCTCATCCCACTGCGGCACCACAATCTGCCACGAGAGGCCATACTTGTCTTTGAGCCACCCGCATTGTCCCTGTTCTCCGCCTCGGGACAGGGCCTCCCATAGGTGATCGATCTCTTCCTGCGTTTCGCACTTCACCATCAACGACACCGCTTCGGTGAATTGAAAGATGGGACCGCCGTTCAAGGCCAGAAAATCCTGCCCGTCGATTTCGAATGTCACGGTCATCACCGAACCCTTCGGTCTTCCCGAGACCTTCGCCCCGGCCTCCCCGTAGTAGGTGATGGGACCGAGTTTCGCCTTCTTAAAGGTCGCGACATAAAACTTCGCCGCCTCTTCGGCCTGATCGTCGAACCACAAACATGGCGCTATCTTTTGCATGACATTTCACTCCTCATTAAGAGCCAATGGCCTGTAGCGTGTAGTCCATGCAAGAAGAGCACAATTCAGCCCTGACTTGAGGCGTTCGCCGCTTGCCATAGGCCAGTCCCCATAAGCTCTCCATCCTGCTATCCACCTGCCATTGCCCCTACGATCAAGAGCGGCTCGATCCCAGACGCCACTGTGTCCGGCAGAGGGACGTCGGCGGACTCGTGCGACAGATCCTGCTCGCAGGCAAAGAACCGAATGAACGGCCGCCGCTTAAGCGTGACATGGTCGCGTATGGTTCCTCGCAACATGGGGTACCGCGCCTCCAGCGCATCGAGCACCGCACGCTGGGTCACCGGAGCGGATACATCCAGCGCCACTTCACCCGTCACACGCGCCAACGTCCGCAAATGTGCGGGCAATACGACACGAATCATGTATCCTCCATCGTTCGTTTCTCGCGGGGAAACGGGCCGTCAATCCTCTCTCAACTCTCAACCGTCGTGGCAGTCACAGGGCTGTTTAACAGCCGTACCTGGCTTCTCTCTCCATAACGCTGCTCAAAATGGTCGTCCAGCAAGGCCGCAGGGAGCGACGCGAATGAGGCGTACCCTCGGGGTACGTCGCAGTGAGAGTCGCGACTGAGAACGCCGCTGGCGGCCATTTTCAGCAGACGTTAGAGCGCTTGTACCTCTACGGATAAGACCCCCGGCAAATCCCGTACAATCGCCGTCCAACTGTCGCCGCCGTCGCGGGAGGCATAGACCTGCCCGCCGGTCGTCCCGAAATAGAGGCCGCAGGGGTCAAGTGAATCCACCGCCATCGCGTCGCGAAGAATGTTCACATAACAATCCTGCTGCGGGAGCCCCTTCGTGAGTGCCTCCCATTCATGGCCACCGCTCTTGCTGCGATATACCCGGAGCTTCCCCTCCGGAGGGTAATGTTCAGAATCACTCTTGATCGGCACCACGTACACGGTGTCCGGCTCATGGGCATGCACCGCGATCGGAAAGCCGAAGTCGCTCGGCAGGTTACCGCTGATCTCATGCCACGAGTCCCCGGCATCGTCGCTCCGAAGCACGTCCCAATGTTTTTGCATGAACAGCACGTTGGGACGTGACGGATGCATGGCAATGCGATGCACACAGTGGCCGACTTCGGCATCCGGATCAGGCAGCTCATATTGCGACTGGAGGCCGCGATTAATCGGCTTCCAGGTCGTGCCGCCATCGTCGGTGCGGAATGCGCCCGCTGCGGAAATGGCAATGTACATGCGATCTGGCCGGCTCTGGTCCAGCAGGATGGTATGCAGGCACATCCCTCCGGCGCCAGGTTGCCAGAGATGGCCCTTCGCGCTACGCAGGCCCGGCAGCTCATTCCACGTTTTTCCCGCATCCGACGATTTGAAAATCGCGGCATCCTCCGCACCCGCATAGACCGTGTCCGGATCGGTCAGCGAAGGCTCCAGGTGCCAGATCCGCTTGAATTCCCACGGCCGCTGCGTGCCGTCGTAATGCTGGTGGGTGGTCAGCGGCTTGCCGGTTTCCGCCGACGCGTCATAGACGAACATGTTACTGGCACCGTTGGGCATCCCGTCCGTCCCCATTAAATCTTCCGGTTTGGTTCCCGGCGGGTTCCAGGTCTTCCCACCATCATCCGAACGTTGAATCACCTGGCCGAACCAGCTGCTGGTCTGCGAAGCGTACAATCGGTCCGGATCGGCAGGCGAGGCTTTCAGATGGTACATTTCCCAGCCACCGAAGTAAGGACCCTGCACGTCCCACTGTTTCCGTGTGCCATCCGAAGTGAGAATGAACGCGCCCTTCTTCGTTCCAACAAGTACCCGTACCCGGCTCATATCCGACTCCTTTCATAGGCGCGCATCTCTCGCGCCACACAAAAGCTTATGGCGTATAGCCAATAGTGCCGCGATTCTGCTTGTTCGAGCTATATGCTATGCGCCATAGGCCATTAGCTCTCAGCACCTTGTTCACGGCAATCCTGTGATCTCCCTTACTTGTCGCACCTCAACCGTCCCGATTCGCGCACCGGGAACGTGAGCGGCGATCGCCACAGCTTCGTCACGATCCTTCGCCTCAATGAGAAAATAGCCCGCCATCTGCTCCCGCGTTTCGATGAAGGGGCCATCGGTCACCAGCGAACGACCGTCCCGCACCCGCACGAGGGTCGCCGTTGCGGCAGGATGAACCGGAGAGGCATGCACGTACTCCCCCTTCGCATTCAATTCATGACAGAGTCGGATCGAATCGCCCAGCAAGTCCCTCTTCGTCTCGTCGCCCATCTTCTCGAATGCCGTTTCGTCGTGATGCACCAGTAGGATGAATTTCATACCGCGCCTCCAACAAGGCTCGTCATTCGTTAACATGAATGATCAGGCACAACCGTTCTCTTTGATCGGACGCACTTCGATGCTACCGTACTGAGCTGCCGGAAACTTCGAGGCGATCCGTACCGCGTCATTCAGGTCTCGCACATCGATCAGCAGGTATCCTCCCAATTGTTCTTTCGTTTCGGCAAACGGCCCATCGGTCGTCGACACCTTCCCGTCGCGCACTCGCACCGTGGTCGCGGCCTCTACCGGATGGAGGGGTGAGGCCCCGAGGAGTTGACCGTTTTTTTGTAACTCATCGCAATAGGCCATCGACTCATCCGAAAGCGCGAGTCGCTCGCTTCGGGACAGGGCATTCAACGTTATTTCCTCCACATACACCAGACAGAGATATTTCATGGCCACTCCCTTCTCTACTTTTTCTGCAGCAGGCTCACTTGGCCCGCTCGTTCATCTCCCACAAGGCAAAGGTATTACCCTCGGTGTCCTGACAGATCGAGAAATAACCCATCCGCGGCACCGCCGTCTTGGGCGTGCAGATCGTGCCGCCGAGCTTCTCAACCTTCTTCATCGCCATCGTCACCGACGGCACGCCGACATAGTTGGTGATGGATTGTTGCGGATGCATGCGTGGCATCAGCCCGCCATCGGGCGTCGCGTCCTTCCCGCCGGTATCAATGTGCCAATAGTCATCGATAGCGGCGGGAATTTTTGCGAATGTCCAGCCGAACAACGAACCATAAAACTTCTTCGCCCGGTCGAGATCATCGGCGGGCACCTCAAACCAGACAATGCTGGCCGCCGTCTGCGGTTTCTTCACCGCCCGCTTCTTCGTCTGTGTTGCCATGGTTTCCCCCTATACTGATCAAATTCCTATTTGTAAAAGATAGTCGTCAAAATCAGGAAAAATCGACATCGAATTCTTTCCTGGCACAACGACCTGCCTTCGAGTCGAAGTTAAAATGCTCGTGACATAAGATAGTCGTCAGGGAAGGCCGAAATCGACAGGAGACTCGGACAGGAAGTC
>JBEIQG010000279.1:0-3863 GCA_040376625.1 Nitrospira sp.
GGTGGAGGGGTGTCGCAAACACCTGCGACTGGTCTACCTCAAGGGCAGCTTCGATGTGTTTCATGAACGTCTGACCCGCCGCCGGGATCATTTCATGCCCAGGGAACTGTTGGCCAGTCAGTTTGCGGTCCTTGAAGAACCGGCCGATGCCCTCGTGATCGATGCGGCGCTTTCGCCGGACGAGATTGTCCGGCAGATCCGTCTCGGTCTTGCGTCTGACGTGGAGAAACACTGCTGAGGACTGTCAGTTTGCGGGGGCAGGAATCATGTGTCCCGCTCCGACAGCTCGATTGCCACGTCTGTTTCAAGGGCAAACCTGCCTCGCCCCCGTGGAACCAGCCTGATGTCCGGACATTTCTGTTCCATCCGTTTGCGCAGCAGAATCAGCCGGCATTCCAGGTTGTCTTTGACCTCGGGGAGCCCGAGCCACGAGTCCATGCGGAGTTCCCGGTTCGAGAATTCCGTTCGACCCTCGTCGCGATGCCGTGTAAGCAGTCGCCAGAGGATGCGTCCCGGCACGTTTCGAATCAGATACTCGCCGTCCACAAACACACAGTCGTCCTGGGGAAAGAAACAGAAGCTGCGGTTCCGCGGGGGTGCGACGAGCGCGTGCGTGGGCTGAGGTCCGGGGAAGGTGCCTAGCGGAGCGTCGTCCGCATCCCGGCTGAGTTGTTCGATGCCGGTCCCCAGGTGCGATGCGACGACCGTTAGAAGCGTGTCCTCGCGAGGCATGAAGGCGAGGGGTTCTGCGCTTTCGACGGCCAGGACGCCTACCAGGCGGCCTCTGGCCATAAGCGGGAGGGCGATCTGGCCGGCCGCGCTCGGGAGGCCGGGAAGAGGGATTTCCCGGCAGATCGCGTCCGTTCCCCCGCTCGACTCCACGCGGTCCCGTACTGCGCGGGCGTATCGCAGGCTGTGATCGATCGCCGAGAGGTGGAGCGCCCTTCTTGCGCGAGCCACCATGCCGATCAAGCCCTCGCCGATCCCGACTTCGGATCCCACTCCGTTTTCAGGATAGCCGCGACTGGCGATCGTGAACAGCTTCGAGTTGCGTTCGTCTGCGAGCAGGATCATCGAATGGCGGAAGCCGAACAGTTCGTCGAGCAAGCGCAAGGTGGTTTCCAGCAGGTCCCCCAGCAGTTCGGCCCGGTTCATGCGCTCGGACAGGAGTCGCAATGATTCCAGATCCGGGTCCACGAAGAGGCGAGAGGGGCGCTCGGTTGGGAGAGCCGGCGGCAGTCGGGTGAATCCGTCCACCCGTTCGATGCGTACCACCTCGTACACGTCGGCGGCGCGCAGTCGGAAGATATCGGTCATTCCGGCGTGGGATGCGACCGCTTGCAGTTGCAGCGACATCGACTCGAAGAGAGCGCCTGAGGATTCGGAGTGTTGATAGCGGAGGTAGATACGGTGAGCGTGCAATGTGCGGGGGTCGAGCATCATGGCGCAGGCGAGCGGATTTTCACGGACGTTTCGGTGGGTCTTGTTGAAAAATTGATGCGAAATCGCGACGTGGGTGGGGTCCACATAGTGGATCTGGCTGATGAATGTAATGTTCGGTGTGCCGTCTTGTGAACAGGTGCTCAAGGCGGCTGGGATGATGCCCTGGAAGCAGGGCCAGAGATCTTCCAACTGCGGCATGGTATCTCCCACGGCCTAGATCTTCTCTCCGGCGCCGGGGCCCGGTGTCTGGTGAAAGACGTCGGTCACCTCGATGTCGATAGCCAGGGCCGGGGCGGTGATTAAGGCTTCGCACATCTCGGCCGGAACTCCGACGGCGACGAGTTCTCCCGTAAATTCACGATACCAGGTGTTGCTGCTGTTCCGGTCGCGTTGATCGGCCGGCCTGATCGTCCTGAGCCGTCCTTTGAGTTGGCAAGCCACATGGTCGGTCGGCCTGGTGCAGCTGATGGCCACGAGTCCGTTTGCTTTCAGATTGTCGATGGTTTTGCGGGAGATCGCTTCCGTGAGATAGATCGTGACCGAGTCCCGATCCTTTCCCACGCGGATGCCCCAGGCCCTGGTGGATTCAGGCATGAGCGTCGAGTCGCGGGTGCCCACGATGACGGAGACCCCGGTTTGAAGAAGGTCAAAAACCTGCTGAGGTATCATGGGTCCGGTCACGGCTCGAAATTAGGAAAAAATTAGGCGAACGATAGCATATTCTTAGGAACAACTGCTCGCCCTGCGGTGGTATGGTTCGCGCTGTTGGAAGGTGACGGCTACGCCGCGTCACGATCACCGGATATTTGAGATCGGCTCTGCCGACGTATATGGAAGGAGGTTCCCATGTTGCCCATGTCGTCTCGATGGCTCACCCTGTTGCTTGTCCTGCTTCTCGCCCCTGCCTTGATTATGGCTGATGAAACTCGTGCCGTCGCCGGATCCCGCGCCGACGGGGCTCCCGTCGTGTTCGAAGCCACCGACTATGGGTTCACCGGTCCGGATCGCATTCCTTCCGGAGTGACAACCCTTCAGGTGGTCAACAAGGGGCAGGATCTCCACCACATTCAACTGCTCCGGTTGGTTCAGGGAAAAAGTGCGGCAGATTTTCGCGCGGCCCTCAAGGCTGCCCCCGGCCGTTTGCCGCAATGGGTCACATTCGTAGGTGGGCCGAATGCCGTTCCGCCCGGCGGTGAGGCCGCGGCCACGATGAGTCTCGGAGAAGGTGAATACCTGTTGATTTGTCTCATCCCGAATCGGGAGGGAGTCCCGCATATGGCTCTCGGAATGCAGAAGCCGCTGTCCGTCAAAGGCCTGAAGCCCACCCTGGTTTCGGAGCCGAAAGCCGGACTGACGATCACCCAGGCCGATTTCGGGTTTGTCCTCTCTCGGCCGGTGACGGCGGGGACCCATACGATTCAGGTCGTCAATCAAGGCACACAACCGCACGAGGTCGTACTCGTGCAGCTGGATCCCGGCGTGACGGCAGAACAGTTTGCCGCGGCCGCGGAAGGAAGCCTCTCCGGACCTCCTCCCGGGAAGCCGATGGGCGGAGTGGTTGGGCTCGAAAAGGGGGCGCATGGGTTCTTTACCGCTCGATTTGAGCCGGGCCGTTACGGTCTGATCTGTTTCTTTCCGGACCGGGCTACCGGCAAGCCTCACTTTGCGCATGGGATGACTTCGGAGTTTACCGTAGAGTAACGACACCTGCGCGGTCGGCGGGCTCGGTTCTCATGACACGGGAGCTGAGCTCGCTGCCCATACCGAATGAGCCCGGCTCCAACCCAAGCCACGCTCATTCCTTGACATAGTGCACGCGCACCGTTTGAATCCGCCCTTCTCTATTGATCGTCATCATTTCCGCCGCCAATAACCCTTTGACGCTGCGGTAGTACAGCAAGAGGCTGTCGATCCCTGTCAGCGTGCGAAGCAATTCAAAGTGCAGGTCCGGATAGGCTTGGAGTCCTTTCCGGAAATACTCCTTCAATGGCTCGCGGCCACGGATGGTTCCCGAGGGTTCACCGGATAGCGCCTGCACAAACGGACTGGTAAACTCCACGTCCGTCGCATAATGGTGCACAATGGCGTCCAGGTCGTGCCTGTTCCAGGCTTCGATCCAGGCCTGAGCCAGGCTGTCGGCCTGTTGGTTATTCATATCGATCTGTCCTTTCGTCAACGGATGAGTCGATGTTCCCTTAGCCTAGGCGACACGAGAGCAATGAGCAAGAGGCTGTTGAGAGTCGGCGCAAGATGATAGGCCTCGATCCGGTTGTGCCGGGACGGCGGGAAGCGGCATGATCCCGCTCATGACGCAGGCTCCACGCCGAACTGGCTTCACCCTGATCGCCCTGTTCAAATTGGCCAAGGGGGTGGTCCTGTTGCTGGTCGGTGCTGGTCTGCTCCGCTTGGTGGACCCGGAA
>JBEIQG010000075.1:0-15139 GCA_040376625.1 Nitrospira sp.
GGGAATGGCGGGGCCGACGGGATTTGAACCCGCGACTTCCAGATTGACAATCTGGCGTCCTAACCAGGCTGAACGACGGCCCCACGCAACCCAAGATGGCGGAAGAAGAATTCAGATCTTCAGATTAAACAGTCTAAATACGGTAGAACGTACCCTTGTACATCACTACTAATGGATAAGGCAATGCCTTGCCCGCAATTCCCTCTATTTCTTCATTGGTAGGCGGAACAGGGATCGAACCTGTGACCTCTGCCTTGTAAGGGCAGCGCTCTCCCAATTGAGCTATCCGCCCGATTTTTCTCGCTCTCGGCAGATTTTTCGGATGCTATCAACTCCACAAAGCAGTGTCAACCAAGAATCATGCATTATTCTTGCAGGATTCTCGTTATGCGAAATTTGCTCCGGCGAAACGCCTCACCGACGCGACCTGTTGCGCGGGAAACACGCAGTGTGGACTTTTTTCAACTGTGACGAGTCCACGTGCGTATAAATTTGCGTCGTCGCGATGTCGGCATGCCCCAACATCGCCTGCACCGATCGCAGGTCAGCCCCGCGTTGCAGCAGGTGTGTGGCGAAAGTATGTCGCAGCATATGGGGCGAAGGAATTCTGGCGATGCCGGCCCGCTGGGCACGCGCGCGGAGCAATTTCCAGAACGCCTGCCTCGTGAGCGGCGTGCCGCGACGACTCACGAACACAAATCGTGACGAGTGCTGTTTCAGCAACGCCGGTCGCGCAGCGAGGAGATAGCCCTGCAACGCCTCAACCGCCGGCCGCCCGATCGGCACCACCCGTTGCTTGTCGCCCTTGCCGGTAATGCCGATATATCCACCTTCCAGATTGCACTGATCGACCCGGAGTGAAACCAATTCGGACACGCGCACCCCAGCGGCATAGAGCACCTCCACCATCGCGCGATCACGATGATCTTCCGGCAACGGACGAAGCGGCAGGTCCAGGAGACGCGTCACCTCCTCGGAACTGAGCGTTTTCGGCAACCGTCGGGCGCGCGAAGTACTGCGCAAACTCACGGTCGGGTTAGCGGCAATCATCCCCTCCTGCTTCAGAAAACGAAAGAGACTCCTGAGGGCAGCCAGCGCGCGCGCACGGGAGGATGACGAGAGGCCCCTTTGATGCAGCCACTCGAGAAACCCTGCCAACAGCGGCGGCGACATCCCGCCCATATCGTAAACCTGCTGATCGCGGAGATAGTGCTGAAAGGTTGCGACATCCCGTTGGTACGCCAACAATGTATTGCGCGACAAGCCGCGCGCGATACGCAAGTGATCCCAGTAGCGTTCGATGAACGGCTCCAAAGGGAGTCGCTCCGAGACCGTCAGGGACAGCTCCTCAAACTCAGGGCTCATGTGAAACGCCTTGCTGAATGCAACGAGGACCAGACTGCGCCGACTATAGCCAAGACACTCAACGAACACAACGCATCGTCCTGAAGTTACCTTGACACCCCTGCACCTGTTTCCTATAGTAGCCTCACTTGCGGCGAGAGCATTCGCCATGCCTAGGAGTCAATGGTTTCTCGATCAGTACCCCGCGCCCTGCATCTCCGCGCGTGCAGCGTCGCCCTCGCGGTGGCGCTTCTCTCGGGCCCTGTCACGCTCGCCGTGGCAGCCCCTACAAAGAAAAGTCCGACGCCCGCACGGTCCGAGCAATCGAAATCGCCGACCGCCGCCGGACAGTCCGTGCTTGACCAAGCCAAGCGCCTGATCGACTCGGAACAACCGGAAGCTGCGGCGGTCATGCTGCGACGATTCATCGAGGGCGGGCCCGTGCCCGACCTGCTCGACGACGCCTACTTATTAATGGCCGCCGCCATGTTCGGCATGAAGGAACATGCGGAAACGGTGCGCTATATCAACCAGCTCCTCGGTGAATTTCCCGCTTCTGATCTGACGGATCGAGCGAAACTCCTGCTCGCCAAAACCCACGCACGCGCGGGCAACCTCGACCTGGCGCTCCCGCTGCTCTCCGAGGTTCGCAGCCTCTCCGCAGATCCCGCCATCAAACGCGATGCGCTGCGGCTTACAGGCGAATTTCAGGCACAGAAGAAGGATTATCTCCGAGCCATCCAAGCCTGGCTGGATGAGATTCCGCTGGAAGCCGGCGACCAGGCTCACGAAACAGAAGGCCAGATCCGGCAACTCGTCAATGAGCAACTCGACGCGCCGGCGCTCGTCCGCGTCCGTGAGGCCTACCCGAGATCATTTCCGGGAGATCTGGCGTCCATCAGGCTGATCGAGCTCCATACCGCCGCCGGAGAAGATCATCTGCTTGAACGTGATTTGCGCCTGTTTCTGAACCGCTTCCCCAGTCATTCCTTTGCCGCGAAAGCCCTCGAGCTTCAGGCGGTGGTGCGGACAAAGTTCAAATCGCATCCCTACTCCATCGCCGCCATCTTCCCAATGTCCGGAAAGCTGGCCCCTTTCGGAACCGAGGTCTTGAACGGCATCCAACTCGCCCTGGAGCGCTCCAAAGACGGCGGCGAGACACCCTCGATCGGGCTGATCGTCAAAGATACCGAATCCGACCGGGCCGCATTCCTCGATGAACTCTGCGGCGTGTTGTCCGACGATCGCCCCCTCGCCGTCATCGGACCGCTCCTGTCCAAGAACCTGCCGGTCATGGCTGAAATGGCCGAGCGCACGCGCATTCCGCTCATCACGCCCAGCGCCACCATCCCGAACCTCCGTCGGTTCGGCAGCTACGTATTCAGCACCGCGCTGACCTATAGTCACCAGGCCAAACGTGTGGCGGACTATGCGATCCGGGAGCAGCAGTACAAGCGCGTCGCCATTCTCTATCCCGATACCGCCTATGGCCGGGACCTGGCGCGCCTATTCGCGCAGGAAATCCGGCAGCAGGGTGGGGAGCTCATTGCCAGCGAAGCCTACAAGGAAGGCGATACGGACTTCCGGGCCGTGATCGGAAAACTCAAGGCCGAAGACCTGAAAAAATACGGCGTCGAGGTCCTGATCGAGAATGATCCCGCTAAGGCCCCCGTGAAGTCGCTCGGTAGAAAAAACAAACGGTTGCTGTATTCGCCCGGATTCGACGCCGTATTCATTCCGGGACGGTCGCTGGATGTGGGGCTGTTGGCGGCACAGTTGGCCTTCTACGACATCGTCGTGCCGCTCCTGGGCGCCAACGGGTGGAACCAGTCCGACTTCGCCCGCGTCGCGGATCGCACCGTCGAAGGCAGCGTCTTTGTCGATGGCTTCTTTACGGACAGCAGCAGCCCGGTGGTGCAGGAATTCGTGGAGCGGTACCGCAAACGGTTTCAGGCCACGCCCTCATTGTTCGCGGCGCAGGGTTATGATGCCGCGCGATTGGCCGTGGAAGCGATCAAGCGCGGCGCGACCACTGGAGAAGGCGTCCGCGACTTTCTGATGATGCAACATGACCTGCCGACCTTGAGCGGCCCCAGCGGGTTCAATCCCGACGGCACACTCAATCGCCGCGTCTTTCTGATTCAAGTCAAACAGGGGAAGTTCGTCCCACTGGACTGACGGTAGTAGAGCCGGTGGCAGGAAATCGATCCGGAAAATTTTTTGCCGGGATCAAGCAGCAATTCAGGAAGCTCACAAGGGCCGTCCGGCAAGACCGCAGCGAGCCAAGCACCGAGACAACGTGAGACGCGGTCGGGAGGCCCTCAGCTTCCCGCTAAGAACACAGGAGTGATGGCATGACGACGGGGCAGAAACGGGTACTCAGCGGGATGCAGCCAAGCGGCCTGCTCCATCTTGGCAATTGGTTGGGCGCCTTGGAGAACTGGAACGTCCTGCAGGAGCAGTACGAGTGTTTTTTCTTCGTGGCGGACTGGCACGCCTTGTCCTCCAACTACGCCGACACCAGCCGCATCAGAGAATATGTGCGGGAGCTGCTGATCGATTGGCTGGCAGCCGGGATCGACCCGAAGCGCGCCACCGTGTTCGTCCAGTCCCAGGTGCCGGATCATGCCGTTCTCCATTTGCTGTTTTCCATGATCATTCCGGTCTCCTGGCTGGAGCGCAACCCAACGTATAAGGAGAAACAGGAAGAGATCAAGGAACGCGACCTGAGCACTTACGGCTTTCTAGGCTACCCGGTCCTGCAAGCGGCGGACATCCTTCTCTACAAACCCGATTTCGTGCCGGTCGGCAAAGACCAGTTGCCGCACCTCGAACTCACTCGCGAACTTGCCCGCCGCTTCAACAGCCTCTATCGTCAGGTGTTTCCCGACCCGCAGGAGCACCTCACTAAGTTTGCGAAAGTCCTGGGCACGGACGGGCGTAAGATGAGCAAGAGCTACGGCAACGCCATCAACCTCTCCGATCAGGAACCTGTCGTCCGCCAGAAGATCAAAACCATGATCACCGATCCGGCGCGGGTGCGACGCCACGACCCCGGCAACCCGGATGTCTGTCCCGTCTACGACTTTCACAAGATTTTCTCCCCGCTGCCGGTGATCGAGCAGGTCAATCGAGACTGTCGCACGGCGGCTATCGGTTGCATCGATTGTAAGAAACTGGTTGCGGACCGGGTGGTGGAACGCCTGGCACCGATGTGGGAAGCCCGCGCCACCCTCACCCAGCATCCGTCGCGCCTGGACGAGATCGCCGAAGACGGTCGCCGCCGCGCCACAGCCGTCTCATCCCAAACCATGGCCGAAGTGCGGGACGCCATGAAAATCTAGCCGTGCTTGCGCCACCGGGGAGTGTAAGGCGCTCATGGAATAACAGTCTGCTAGGCGGGTTTGGCGAGTTTACGCCAGACATCAGTGAGGTGACGCTGAGCCGGCACGCGAATCTTGGTGAATGACAGCCCGAACTCATTCGGCCCACACCAGCGCACCGTGGCCGCGTCGATGAGAATGGGGTTGGCACTGTCCCCTGGAAAAATGCACAACTCTACCTCGGCGCCGACCAGAACCTGCACCGCACTGAGAATCCGACAGCCCCCTGGCGACAAGTCAGTCAGATCGCCGTCGCCGGCCAGCATCTTCCCCTTCATCGAAAAATGACTGCGAAACTGAACGCGCACACGTTCATGCTTGCGTTGATTCTTCATCGTGAATTCGGCCTCCGTACCCGTCGAACGACGGGCTGCTTCGCATCACCCGTACGATAGGTCAGAACCCCGTAAAACGCTAGCACTGCCTGTTTCTTGGCAGGACCGGTCTGCGCGAAGAGCAGGGTGACCTGCGCACATCGGACAGGCAGGATTGAAACACTACAACGCTTCCGGCTTAGGCTCCCCGATCGAGGTGCCGACCGCATCTAACATGTCCCGCCCCACGAGAATGGGCGCCTGGAAATGAATCGCCAGCGCGATGGAATCTGAAGACCGGCTGTCAAAGACCTTTTCCTGCCCCTGAAACGCCACAGTCAAACTTCCGTAATACGTGCCCGCTTTGAGAGTAATCACGGTCCGGACCACTCGACCACCGAGCGACTCGAGAATGGTATGCATCAGGTCGTGGGAAAGGGGACGGGGCAATTTTTGACCCGTCAAGGCCGCTTGGATAGAGGCGGCAACCGTGTGATCGACAAAGATTGGGATGCTTTTCCCGTCCGCCGAGAGCAGGACGACTGGTCCATGGTCCGAGAGCCGGACGCGAACATCGCTGATGGTCACATTGGGAGAACTGCCGGCCTCGCCGGCCTGGACTCGCGGATCCACAACGGGCAGCGTCAAGACCAGTGAGAGGAGCGGAAACACCAACCAAAATCGTGTCGTCGCGTCCATGGTTCCCTCCTGTGAATCTCATGGGGGACCGGCTCCCAGCCCCTGCGAGGAGCCGGTACGAGTCATCCTTCATTGCGAGGCTGCAGGCGCGAAAAAACCGGAGGCGCATTCACTGGAATACGCCGAGGACTTTCTCGGGCCGAAAACGACGCAGATGCCGGCAGCGCGTTTGACGCAGCGGAACGGCATGACTCGAACAGACTCCTAGGCTCGTACAAAGGAATTGGTCTGCCGCTCCCTGCCGATCTCCGTCTCGGGCCCGTGCCCGGTCACCACGGCGGTCTGTTCGTCGAGCGTGTAGAGTCGCTCTCTGATCGAATGCTCAATAGCATCAAAGTCTCCGCCCCAGAGATCCGTGCGACCGATAGATCCGCGAAAGAGCGTGTCACCGGCCACCACCACCTTCGCGGCAGGAAAGTGAAAACACATGGAGCCGGGTGTGTGCCCGGGCGTGTGCAACGCGATCCCTTCCAACTCACCGATCGCTAACCGCTCTTCATCCTTCAACCAATAATCCGGCGGTGGGGCGGGCACATAGGGCACTCCGAACATGCGGCACTGTATTTCCAGAATGTCCCACAGCGGAAGGTCAGCGGGGTGCAGACAGAGCACCGCGCCGGTCGCCTGCTTCATCGCGCCGGATGCGAGAAAGTGATCGAAATGCGCATGGGTGTGCACGATGCTCGCCACGGTCAACCCCATCGCGCGGACTTCCTGCAGAATGCGCTCGGGCGTCCCGCCCGGATCGACCACCACGGCCTGTTTGGTGATCGGATCTCCGATGATCGAGCAGTTACAACCAAGCGGTGGAACGGAAAACGTTTTGCGAATCATACACCGTCCTCAGGAACGCAAATGAATATCACGAGGCCCGGTCGGCCCTGTCAGGGACGGCCTCCAGGGCCTCGATCGGGTTGCGCAACCCACAACACGTCGGTATCGTGAATCTCCCAGTTCCCCTGCCGGCGAATAAACCAGAATAAGAATCCGGCACCGGTCGCATCAGGCCGCTGATTCGCCACGTAGAGCAAGGCCTGGTCACCCCGCAACGTCAGTCCTACGCGAGAGAACGCCAACCGGTGGAGAGTCTCGAGAGCTTCCCCGTCGCCATCCTGCTCAACCGGCCATGCGACCGGAAGAGCCGGCACCGCAGCTTCAGTCTCCGGCACTCCCTCGCCGGACACAAACCGATAGCGAACCCCGAAGGCAAACCGGGCATCCAATCGGGCGGGTCGCTGCGCCTTGGCCACAAAGTCCCGAATGAGGTCCTGGGGCAACCGGCCATCGAAAAATCCCTGTTCAGCAAACCAGGCCACCGTCGGCAACTGCGGCTCCTCCGGATGCAGGCGAGTGGCCGTCATGCGTTCGATGATGACCAGCCTGGTGCGGGAGGTGAGGAACTTCTCTTCGACGGCGAGGTCATAGAACGGATATTCCTCGGCCGGTATGGGCTGCAGCTGCTCCGGTTCAGGTGCCGCGGCCGCGGCCGAAAAAACGATCGGCGACTCCGGCTGCAGCAGCGCCAGACCGACCAGTACAATCATCTTGCACCAGAATGCCATGGCCACAGAATAGCCGCTTGTTTCGTGACGGGTCAAACGGGCGAGAACATGAATGAAGATGGACAAGGGGGGCCCAACTCTGGTATTGGTCTGAGGGTCTTACCCAAACTATGATCAAGCCTCCCCAGCGATCGCTCCCCGCTCTCTTCAGCCTCGCCGTACTATCGTGGTGTGTCGGATGCGCACCGGATGAGTCACCGTTTCGACAGGAAAACGAAAACCTCCGCAAGCAACTGGCGAAGCAAGAGTCGGTCATGAATTCGCTGCAGGACGGCAACAAGGTCATGCAACAGCAGATCGATTTGTTGAACCAGGAATTGCGGGACGCCAAGAAGCAGGCGGAACATGCCCAAGCCGAAGCGAAGGCGCTGCAGGCGGAAGCCAAGGCACTCGGGGCCAAACTCGACTCCCAACTGGCCGAGTCGAAAAAACTGTCGGGAGAGATTCAGCGAACGGCGGCAAAAGCGGCCCAAGCCACGGACAATATTCGCGTCGAAGAGAAGGGCTCGCAGGTGGAGGACCTCCCCCGCCCGCTGGCCGCAGTTGGAAAAGCGGCCGAAGAGGCCCTGGCGCGCAACGGCTATCGCGTGAAAGTCAGCGTCAAGACCGACCAGAAAACGATCTACGTCACCGAACGCAAAGTCACCACCCCGACCTCGCTGGAAACCTCGGGCTCGCGCAACCAGTATGTGGTGTCGCTCCAAGCCATGCCGTCCAACGTCACCCGGCTGAGCGTGAAAGCCGACTTTGAGCGCCTAGCACAGGGCGGCCGCATCCTGGCGGTGGATGCGGAGGAAACCGCGGAGATCGAACGCCGGCTCATTGCTGAAATCGGAAAAGCCGTCGCCTCGCCGAGTAAACTGTAATGCCTGCGCGTTCCCTCTTATCGGGAATGGCCTCCATTCCACGCTTCGTAGGCTTCGCAATCCTGCTTCTTGCCTCGGCCTGGACCACGCCAAGTTTACCGGCTGTGCATCGCGCCCCAAGCCCTCCGCCTTCGGCTGAATTGGCGAAACACTTGACTTCAATCGCCAAACTCACGGCCAGTTCGCCGACGATTCACATTCCCGAAGGGACGTTCCTGTTGGGCAGCATCCGGGTGGATGACGATCCCTACGGCATGGGCACTCAATTCGATGATACGGAACTTCCCCAGCACCGCGTATGGCTGGACGCCTACGAAATCGACCGCGACGAAGTCAGCCTCGGGGAATACCTCTCCTATCTCTTCGCCCACAAACTGCATCCCTCAAAGGAGCTTCAACACCTCATCTGGCATGTGATCACGGTACACTCCGTCACGGATGAGACGCTGGCTCAGTGGCCGGCGCTCTACGTGACCTGGAAAGAAGCCGACAGCCTCTGCCGCTCATTGGGCAAACGCCTGCCGACCGAAGCGGAATGGGAAAAAGCGGCGCGCGGGCCGGACGGAAATCGCTTCCCTTGGGGAGACACCCTCCCCGACAGCACGCTGGCGATGTTCGGGCAACATCATGTGCATGAGATCCCGATCCTGGCGCCCGTGAACAGCGGTGACGCGGGAAAAAGTTACTATGGAATACATCACATGGCGGGCAATGTCGCCGAATGGGTCAATGACTGGTTCGGCTTCGACTATTACGCCTACATGCCGGAACGAAATCCGCCCGGACCGACCAGCGGCCGCTACAAGAGCCTGCGCGGCGGGTCCTGGAAAAGTCGTCCGATCATGCTCAGGACCGCCACCCGCAGCGGCGCGCCGGCCGATCAGCGCTCCGCCACCGTCGGATTTCGCTGCGCCAAGTCGGTGTCTGCCTCAACCACACGGTAATAGGCCAGGCCTCCCGAAAACTTCCTCGACAAGCACAAGTCCGCCACAGCCAGACATTCCAGCCCGAACGGCAGATATCCGGCATATCCGAGCAGAGGCATCTCGAATAGTTTGAACCGTTGTACGAACGGCACCGAATATTCCCATCGGGCCAGGCTATAAAAGTTCCACATCTCCCAGAACCATCCGCAGATCAGCGCCGCAAGCGCCGCTGCCCAGAGCGCCCGCCAATCACCGTGCGCCGTGCCGCTGAAAATCGTCGGTTCATTGCGAATCAATTGCAGCGAGATGATCAACAGCAACGGTGCCACCCACACGAGCGAAAAGAGATAGTCCGGCCACAGGCCGAGACCGAAAAGCCCGACCGCCGAACCGATGAACAGTGCCCATCCCCACATCATGCGGTTCTTGCATCCGATCGACACAAACCGGTCCAGCCCCGCCGTGAGTCGTGGAGAGGCCGTGAGCCATTCTGCCGTGCCCAGCACGGCAGGCAAGACTGTCGAGAAAGGCAGCGTGGCGCCCATCAAATACTCCCACGCGCTTAACTCCCCTCCACCGACATAGTGCCAGTTCTGAACAAAGCGATTCAGATATTCGAAACACCACCAGAAACCGGCGCTGAGCGGAAAAAGCATCAGAAAGTAGCGTGGGCGATGCAGCAACATACAATGCCCGGTGCGGCGAAACGTCAGCGCATTCACCAGCACGATGTAGCCCAACCAGAGCGGAGTAAAGGTGTGCGCTTGCAGAGATTGCATCCACTCGAACCTGGTCCAGGCCAACAACCAAGCAATCAACGTCCACAGGACCGCAAGCCAACCCCACCAAGGGAATCGCTCCATCGGTGGTCGGCTTTCCTGACGTGTCGTTCGCACCACCCTCGCGAGAAACGGGACGAGGATCACGACGATGAGCACAGCCACCTGGATGAAGACGATTCCGGAAAATGGTTCATGGGTGACTGAGCGGGTAATCGGCGGAAATTCCAAATAGGGGTGGACGGCTCGACCGCCGAGGATCACGCCGAGTAGCGGCAGCGTGACAATTGTCGCCACAACCCACGCGATGGTCGCCCCGTGAATGTCAGGACTTCCAGAGATTGCGTCACGCTGCAACATCGGCCGTTCCAGAATGAGTCATTGATCTCTGTTTCAATGGACAAAATGTCCCGCACGGACAAGATGCGCGTAAGAAACGATATTTTGTTCGCATTAAACTCTTCCCAGAAGAATGAGTGTAACTATGGAAAAAATCTGCAAATCCTCTGAAAAGAACGGTCGATTCCGGATCAGGCTCGTTGCTTGAATAACTCAACCAGTGGCTTTTCATTCTGCATCAGAAGGAGGATGACATGATGAAGTCTCTCATCCTGGCCGGCTTGCTCCTCCTGCCGGGGATAGCCGGGCCACTCATGGTCCCTACCGAAAGCTCGGCCTCTCTAGCTTATACTCGCGTACGCATCGAAGCGGTTGACATAGCCGCTCCAAGTCTGACATTTAAAACGATGGAAGGCCAAGTCTGGACTCTCCAGGCCACATCGGCTGAGATTCTAAAGGGATTACATAAGGGCGATACCTGCAGCGTGGAGATTGATCTGGAAAACCGAGTCACCAAAATCGTCAAAGTGGATTCCACATCTCCATAGGGAATAGGAGAGAGGGTTCGCCTATCAACCACCTGAATGACTGCTTCTTTATGAGGTGTCGGATGTCTAAAAAACTACCTGTCATGTTTTTCGCAGCATTAGGGGCCATGATTCTGCTAAGCGGACCCGTGCAAGCGCAAACAGGCTCGCCCTCTATAGAAGAGGGCGCGAAGGTCACGCTTCAAATGACGATCAGTGTGCCCAACGACCATCTCATCATTCCTCCCCACACCAGCGAATACACGCATGGGGCGAAACAACTGATACCGGGACTGGAACAGGCTCTCGTCGGACTGCATGCCGGTGAAAAGAAACATGTGGAACTCGATGCAGACCATGCCTTCGGCCAATACGATGCCAGCAAGAAAACCACCATCCCTCGTGCTCAACTGCCCCAAACGATTGCAGCGGGAGAAATCACGACGACCCCGGAGGGCCGGCCCTTTACGGTGGTCTCCTTGGCCGAAGATTCAGCCGTGATCGACTTCAATCATCCTCTCGCGGGGAAACAGATCGTGTTGGACGTCGTGGTGCTCAAAGTAAAACCACGAGCATAGGCTAATTTATTGTGAACGGGCAGACCCGTGACAGGCGGTTCTGCCCGAACGCCTCGCCATAGCGCTCGCCTTCCCGTCATTCTCTACAGTTGGTACAACTAGTTCACCCGGACGAGCAGAGCCTTCGCATGTATGGGAGGGCTGTATTAGGTTGGAAGATATTGTCGGAGAAACTTCATGCGCCGCTCGCTCACTCATCCATTGATCTTGGTCATGGCAATTATTGCCGTTCAATGTTGGCTGACGCCTCTGGTGCACAGTCAGGGCAGGAGTGCGCAAGTCACTGTCACGCCGACTGCCGATAAGGTCATCGCCTGGTCGGCCGCAGGTGGTGGTGTCGAAGAATCGCTGCAACCCGGCGAGTCCGTCGTGGCCTCCGGAGCGCGGGGACATACGGGTTTCGTCCAGACCTCGACGAGGCTGTTAGGATTTTCTGCCGGTCTGCGGCAATGGCGTGAAGTGTCGCTGGGAGTCGAGGAGCGGATCGTACGGCATCAACTGCTGCCGTTTCTGATTCTTGCCCACAGCAATCAACAGGTGTACGGATTTCAAGAAACGCGGGGGCACTGGACGGAGCTGTCGCTTGGGCCAAACGAAAAAGTTGTCCAGCTGCGGGGTCACGGGCATGTGGCCGTCGCCATCACCAATGAACGCGCGCTGGGATTTTCGACCTACACCGGCGGTTTTTTTAACATCGCCTGGACGCCGGATGAGCGGGTGCTGTCCGTCGACGGCAGTCAAAACGGCATGGTCGTCCGCACCTCGTCCCGCACCGTCATCTTCAAGTCGCAATCCACAGGATGGACCGAGGTGCGATAGCAACTCGCCACGCACCCCGATCACAACTTACATCCGACCTTCGTCCAGCTCGATCGCATCGACCCAGGTGGTCGCGGGAGGCAGCGCGGTCACCGGTATGCCTCGCTTCGTGGCGATGTCCTGCAGGCGCCCCTGATATCGCTGCCTGGCCGCGTCGTCCTTCGGGCCGCCGGTGAGGATGCCCTTCGACCACTCGGCAATTTCTTGTTCCGAATGCTTACGGCCGTGAGTCTTGACCCAAGCCAGTAACGACTCATCGCTTCCACCAGCCAACACCTGCTGCTCGAAGGCTTTCGGGTCGATCTGCAGAAAGTCGATCAGGTACTTATCGAACCCGACCGTGATGTAGTTATAGTCCTGAATCTTGCCGGCGTTGCGGAGCTTGACCTTGTCGATGAACCGGCCCAAGTGGGCGATGCCTCCGAGGAGGACTTTTGGACTGCGGGGATAAGCTAGTGCACTCATTTCGTTACCTTCTCCACTTTCTGAATGTATAGCCCTTTCTAAATCCAATGCGTAAGTGATTATAAATTCTTTCGCGGCCGGATACAGCCTGTATATCTCATCACGCACTCTCTCGATAGATGGGACGAGTTCATTTCGCACTCGTCCCATCAGCAATTCAAGATCCGACAGACCAGTTTCCCGAACAGCTTTGCCCAAAACCAAAGCAGGCACTATACGACCGGGACTTTTGCAGGTTCCTTCCTTCCCTGTAGCATGGCCCGCGTACTGATGGCGCACAACTACGAAATGCTTCCATTTCTCTTCGCCAATAAACTCTTCGACAGGTGGGAAACCCAATGCCCTCAGTCGTTCATCAGGAATCAGCCACCCCTCAATAAAGTCCTCCCTTGTTTCTTTCAAACGAAATATGTTCACGACCACACTGGTGACCGCCAAGTGCCGTATAGCGGCTAATGCTGTGAGCGGGATTGGACTATGAGACATCCAATCATCAGACAACCGCACGATATGTGTGGGAGCAAGCAGCTCACGAATCGCCTCATTCAACAGATAACCAGCTTCCTTGGCAGCTTGACCTCGTTTATCTGCGCTCAGCTTCTCTAGGTCTTTTGGCGGCATTTTAGAATACTTAGGACAACAGCAATACTGCCAGAAAAGAAAAATTACTTCTCACGGAGGAACGTGTCAACACAAGCTAGAGTTAAGCAGCAGATATGGACCGTTCAAGAACCTTTACCGGATGAATATATCCCTCTGGAACTTATGGGAGACGGAACGCTTGAACTACCTGAGGCATTGAAGTCATCCAGCACCGTTGAGGAAATCTCGGGAGGATCCGGTCAGCGGCACCCGTAATAGGACTCCAATAGAAGAGAAGCAGATTAGCCCTGGCACGCAATAGCTTTCATCTATCTTCTTGCTCTAGGCAGCTCTAATAGCCTGTCCAGCAGGGAGCGAAAGCCCGAAGCGTACGGGCTGCGGTACGTTGAGGGTTTGAGCGAAGCGAGAACTAACCGGGAGGATTTTTCAGCGGCCTGTTTTTGCTGACTTATTGGCTTGCAGGTACTTATCCACGCCCGCTGCCATCTTGCGCCCTTCGGCGATAGCCCAGACGATGAGGGAGGCGCCGCGTTTGGTGTCGCCGCCGGCAAAGACGCCGTCGAGGTTGGTCATGAAGTTGTCATCCACGGTGACGCAACCACGCGCATCGTAGGTGACGCCGAGGCTGTCGAGGAATCCGTTTCTGACCGGGCCCGTGAAGCCCATGGCGAGCAAGACAAGATCCGCATCCAATTCAAAGTCGGTATTCGGCATCGGGACGAACTTGCCGCCTTCGAACTTGACGCGATTGGCATGCAGCTTGGTGACATGGCCGTTGTGGCCGGTAAACTTGGTGGTGGAGACGCTCCACTGGCGATCGCAGCCTTCTTCGTGCGCATGCGACGTACGAAGCTGCATGGGCCAGAGCGGCCAGGGAGTGGAACTCGAACGCGACGGGGGCGGCTCCGGCAACACTTCAAACTGGTGGGCCTCGCTGCAGCCCTGACGATGTGCGGTCCCCAAACAATCGGACCCGGTATCGCCACCACCGATGATGATCACCCGCTTGCCCTTGGCGGTGATCGGTTCCTCGGACACGGAAATGCCCGCCGTCCGCTTGTTTTGTTGGGTCAGGTACTCCATGGCGAAATGGATACCCTTGAGTTCCCGACCGGGAACCGGCAGGTCACGCGCCATCTCGGCGCCCATCGTCAGCCCGACGGCGTCGAACTGCTGGCGCAGTTGTTCGCCGGTGATATCTTTTCCCACGGTGACGCCGGTCTTGAACTCCACCCCTTCGGCCTTCATCTGCTCCAGCCGCCGGTCGATCACCCACTTTTCCATTTTGAAATCAGGAATGCCGTAGCGTAGCAACCCGCCGATGCGATCGGCCTTCTCGAAGAGCGTGACCGTGTGTCCCGCCCGCGCCAGTTGTTGCGCCGCCGCCAATCCGGCCGGTCCTGACCCGACGATCGCGACGGTCTTGCCGGTCTTTCTGACCGGCATGGCCGGCTCGACCAGGCCTTCGTTGAAGCCACGGTCGATGATATTCCATTCGAGCACACGGATCGACACGGGATCGCTGTTGATCCCCAGCACGCAGGCCCCTTCGCAGGGCGCTGGACAGAGCCGGCCGGTGAACTCGGGAAAATTATTCGTGGTGTGCAGGGCTTTGAGCGCATCTTTCCAGCGCCCGCGGTAGACGAGATCGTTCCACTCCGGAATCAGGTTCACGACAGGACAACCGGTATTCCCCTGGCAAAAGGGTACACCGCAATCCATGCAACGGGCGCCCTGGACCTTGAGCTTGTCCTCGGCGATCGGCTCGTACATTTCCTTCCAATCGAGCACGCGCAGCTCGATCGGTTTCCGCTTGGGGCCCTCGCGGGCATATTTCATGAAACCCTTTGGATCGCCCATTCCCGTAGTCCTTTTATTTGCTCGCCGCCGCTTTTTTCTTCCGCTCTTCCAACACGCGCTTGTAATCCACCGGCA
>JBEIQG010000044.1:0-19358 GCA_040376625.1 Nitrospira sp.
AGATATGAGGGTCGCGCCGTCGATCGTCACCATGCAGACCTGTGCCATCGCCTGCCGGGCGGGACTTTCTGATCGCGACATCGTATCCGCCGTTCCAAAGCCCAGGAGCGCAGTCACAGGCATCCCCGTCGCATCTTCTTCGCTCCAACCCGTGTACTCCTCCGCGGCGGGATTCATATATTTGACCCGGCTGTCACGATCAGTCGTCACTATGCCGTCACCGATACAGCGCACCGTGGTGCCAATCCACCGCAAGCGCTCGCGCGTGTGCCGCTCATGCTCGGCACGATGCAGCGCCAGTTCAATCGTAGGCCTCAGTTCGTGTGCCTGATACGGCTTCAACATGTAGCCGGCCGGAGACGTCACTTTGGCACGCTCCAGCGTATGGTTGTCGGCGTAGGCAGTCAGGTAGATGACCGGCACATCCTGCTTACGCTGAATCTGCAGCGCCGTTTCGACTCCATCCATTTTCCCCTTTAACACGATATCCATCAGAATCAGGTCTGGGTGCATATCATCAGCTTTTCGGATCGCTTCCTCTCCCGAGGTTGCCGTAGCCGGCACACGATAACCTAAGCGTTGCAGGCTCAGCTGAATGTCCTTTGCCACAACGGGCTCATCTTCCACGATTAAGATGCTGGCTGGTTCCATGGCGTTCACACCCTTTCTGAATACTGCAGTTGCTGAAAGCGAATCTGCCATTCGGTGCCGGCGCCGCTGCGGAGTTCCGTGCTGCCGTCCAGCTTCTCCGCCAGCAGCGTCACAAGTTCCAACCCCAGTGAATCGGGATTGTTCAATACGCCGTCTTTGGGAATTCCGATCCCGTTGTCGCTCACGCACAAGGTAAACGTGCCGTCGACATGATCGAGCAGATCGATGTGCACCGTTCCGCCGTCGTCGTCGATAAATGCGTGTTTCAAGCAATTGGAGACCAGTTCATCGATGATCAACCCGCAGGTCAGCCCCGTGTCGATATTGAACTCGACATCGTCTACGTTCAGTTCCAGCGAAATGACGTTCGGATCGACCCCGTATGATCGGAAGAGATGGCCGGTCAACGTGCGGATGTAGTCGCCCATTTTAATTCGCGAAAGATCATGCGAGCGGTGCAATGTCTCGTGAAGCAGCGCGATCGAGGTGATACGCACCTGACATTCGCGGAACAGCTGGTTGACGACCGGGTCCTTGATGGAGGCCGATTGCAAATTCAGCAGGCTGGAAATGACCTGCAGGTTGTTCTTGACCCGATGGTGCACTTCCCGCAGCAGACTTTCTTTTTCCTTTAACATCCGGCGAAGCCGGTCTTCCATGTCCTTGCGCTCGGTCAGATCCATGCAGGTACCGATGTACCCGCCGAACCGCCCCTCCTCGTCGAACAGGGGGACACCCGTATCCATGATCCACCGGTACTCGCCGTCGTGACGCCGCAACCGATATTCCAGGAAAAACGGCTGCTCCGACTTGAACGCCCCCATATAAGACTTCCGGCAGCGATCCAGATCGTCGGCGTGAATCCCGGTAAACCAGTTGTCCCCGATCTCTTCCTGGACGGTGCGCCCGGTGAATTCCAGCCAGCGTTTGTTGACAAAGGTAATGTGCGTGTCCGGTCCGGCCATCCACACCATCACCGGCGCCGTGTCCGCCATCATGCGAAACCGGGCCTCGCTTTCCCGCAAAGCCGCCTCGATCCGCCGCTTCACCGTGACATCGCGCGCGATGGCCGACGCGCCCGTGACACACCCATCCGCATCCTTCACCGGCGAGATCGTCAACGACACATCGATGCGCTCCCCCTGTTTCCGGCGCTGCACCATCTCCACATTGCGTACATGCTCGCCGCGCGCGATCCGGTCGAGCATCGTCGGCACTTCATCCAATCGATTCGGAGGACACAGCACAGAGATAGGCCTGCCGAGCACCTCCTCGGCGCTATACCCGTAGACCCGCTCCGCTCCGCGATTCCAACTTTGAATCATGCCGTTCAGCGTCATGCCTACAATGGCATCGTCCGATGATTTGACGATCGCGACCAGCTCGGACACCGCTTCCGCGCGCAGCACTTCGAGTTCCTGGTTGGCGGCAGCCAGATCCGCCGTGCGCTCCTGCACCTGCTGCTCGATATCCTCGTTGATGCGCAACAATTCGGCCTCGTCGCGTTGTCGACGCAGACACAGCAGCGCCGTGACCCATATCACCATGAGCGCAAAGGCACGATTCACGGCACTGACCCAGGTCAATGCAAAGAACGGCTGATCGAACATATCCAGAATCGTCACCAGAGATGCCAGGGCGGCCACCCAGAACGTGATACGAGGGTGAGGGATCCGTGACGCGATCAGAACCGGCACTACGTAGAGAGTCGTGATGGTCAGGCCCAGAGGCAGCCACCAATCGATGGCGCCGATCCCCGCGATCAGCGCCAGGGCCACTCCCAAGCGAGAGTAGCTGCTACGGGACAGGCCGAGGGAGGATAAAGAAGGTCTTGTCATACGTACAACGACGTGGCGTCTCTCCTTTTCCTCCCTGGGAGCAATCCTTATGCCTCTGCACCGCCTTTAGGCCTCAATCGCAACAGAAAACAAGGCTGACGGAGTACAGAATATATGAGGAAGGCGCTACACCTTGACCGGTGCCGCTTGGCAGGATTGCCCTCGCAGCGACCGGTACCGATATCGGGCCGATCGTTGGCGTCGCGGGAATCCCATTCAGCGCAAGCCCATACCCCACAGCGGCCACCGGTGTACGTCTCCGCCTCGTCGTTGTTCAGAGTTGAACGCCCCTCTATCTCAGTGCTTGTCGTCGATTCGACGACCGGAGGCGAGGCGTGCGCGACGCCCACCATGCCGGGTGAGGCACCGTCGGACAGCCACGTCATAAGGGGCGGCAGGCAACCACAGTCTCAGGGAAACACAACGGGAGACGCTGCTTCTCCGGCGGAGGGCTATGAAACTGTCATCTGTGAGAATGTGGGACTGACCCGTCCGGCCCCGGAAAGATACCGACGCCGGACGGCTACACGAAGGCTAGCGTTTGCGATAGAAGGAGGCGATCGTCTGCACGACGTATTGGAGCTGTTCGTCGGACAGTTCCGCATAGATGGGAAGCGAGAGCACTTCTTCAGCGGCACGCTCCGATTGCGGGAACGCACCCTTCTGATAACCTAGGTCTCGATAGCAATTTTGCAAATGCAAAGGCAACGGGTAATAGACCTCCGAGCCCACGCCCTGGTCCTTCAGATAACTCCGCAACTCGTCTCGCTTGGGGACTCGAACCGTAAATTGATTGAAGACGTGAAAGTTGTTGGCCCCCACCGCAGGCAGGGTGAGACGATCTGTCAGGCTTGCCTCCGTGAACAGCTGCACATAACGCGCGGCGTTCCTGCGTCGGCCTTCCGCCCAACGATCCAGATGTTTCAACTTCACCAACAAGATTGCCGCTTGCAACGCATCCAAGCGGCTGTTGATGCCGATCGCCTCATGGACATAGC
This sequence comes from Nitrospira sp., assembly GCA_040376625.1. Classification (GTDB taxonomy): domain Bacteria; phylum Nitrospirota; class Nitrospiria; order Nitrospirales; family Nitrospiraceae; genus Nitrospira_A. The sequence continues at coordinate 3,488 of JBEIQG010000044.1, forward strand.
GTACCCGGCTTCCGTGCACCCTCAACATGGCAATAGACTCCGCCAGCATCTTGTCGTTGGTGGTCACCATACCGGCGTCTCCAAACCCTCCGAGGTTCTTTGACGGGAAAAAGCTGAAGCAGGCCACATCGCCCAGCACCCCGGCATGCCGACCGTTCTGACGGGCACCGATGGCCTGGCAGGCGTCCTCGATCACGCCGATTTTGTGTCGCCGGGCAATCTCGTTGATCGGATCCATGTCGGCGCATTGACCGAAGAGATGCACCGGGATGATGGCCTTGGTCCGTTTCGTAATGGCGCGCTCCAACAGCGCCGGATTCAGATTGAAATCATCAGGGCGAATATCAATGAACACCGGCTTGGCCCCCAGCCTGGAAATAGCCCCCGCGGTCGCGAAGAACGTAAAAGGCACCGTGACCACTTCGTCACCGGCCTTCACACCCAGAGCCATGAGCGCCAGCAGCAGCGCATCACTGCCGGAAGCGACTCCGACGCCGTGAGCACTGCCGGTATACGTCGCAACCGCCTGCTCCAATGCCACCACTCGCGGGCCGAGAATAAAGCCCTGCTCATCACAGGTGGTCTCAATCGCAGCCAGGATGTCACTGCGTATCGACTGATATTGGGCTTTGAGATCAAGCAGCGGAATGTTCATCGTATCCCCCGGTTCCCCCTTCTACAATCGATTAGGCTGCAACTTCATGACATCTTTACTCGAACGCGCGGCATGCAGGAGATACGTATAGAGCGACTGATACTGTTTAATCGTCTCTTGAATCGTGAACTCTTCCGGAAATTCCTGCGTTCCAGTCCTGAGGTCTTCGCGAAAGCGCTCGTCTTCTAAAATCTGACAGACCCGCTCAGCCATGGCCCGGACGTCGCCGGCCGGACAGAGCGTACCCTGAATGCCCTCAACGATCGCCTCGGCAGCGCCGCCCACTCGCGTGGCCACGATCGGAATCCGGCCGGCTCTAGCCTCCAGGATGGCGCATGGCAACCCTTCCCAATGGGAAGTCAGCACGAACACATCAAATGCTTTCAGCAAGGTAGCCACATCGCGGCGCCAACCGAGCAAAGTCACACGATCCTGCAGCCCCTGCGCCAGTAACGACGCTTCGATGCGGGGCCGCAACGCTCCGTCGCCGACGAGCACAAAGCGTGCAGCGGGAACCCGCCGACACACGAGCGCCGCAACGCGGACAAAGTCCTCGGGAGATTTTTGCGGTTTCAAGCACGAGACCGTTCCCACCAGCAGCTGATCAGGGCCCACTTGCAGTGTAGCCCGAAGACGGTCACGTTCGGAAGACTCGATTCGAGCCGCAAACGCCGTCGGATCGATTCCAGGCCTCACCACCGATACCTTGGATGCGGTAAAGAGACCCCAGTCGAGACCCTGCCGGCGATCGATCTGCGACACGGCAATCCAATGGGTGGTGACCCGGCCCACCATCCGTTCAAGCGCGATCAATGCTTGTTGCTTCCAGAACGGCTGCGCGGGCGTCACGCCGTAGCCATGGATCGTGTGCAGGATACAGGGGACGCCGACGAGCCAGGCGGCTACCCGCCCTAGAATACCAGCTTTTGAACTGTGGGTGTGCACAATCTTTGGCCGGAGTCGTCGAAACGCGCCGACCAGTTCCCATAATGCGCGCAGGTCATGGAAAGGACGAATCTCTCGCACAAGCGAGGGGACCGTAACTACTTCGACACCCTCCATCGCATGCGCGTCGTGGGTCAGCATCCCTCCAGGCCCTGCGAGAAGCACGGGACGAAATCGTCTGCGGTCCAGACCCGACACGACTTGCATCGCCACTTCCTGCGCGCCGCCCAACTCCAGTTTCGTAATGACGTGACAGACTACGTGCATGACCTTTACGCGCTCAGGCCGCGGCCTTCATCCGTAACCGCGCCGCCGCCTGTTGCCCTTGGGCAATCGCATCCTCCATCGACGTGTGCTCCCACAATCCATACCGCCCGATAGAGGAGATCCCTCGTCGCTCCAGTTCGGCCAGCAGCTCCTGCACGGCACGGCCACGATGCCGGTCAAACAGCACATATGCGTAATAGAGATCCTTCACATCCGACATCACCACCTCGTCGCTCGGCTTGAGCACCCCCGCCTGCTCCAACCCCCGACGGACACGCTCAATGAGCGAGGTATCGGATTCACGCTCTATCGGCTGGTGAGAGATTTCCACATAGAGGGAACTGCAGCCCGGTCGCCCCATCGCCGGAGAAAAATTCATGGGAAACCCCGCTCGATAGAACGGATACCGGTGCTCGGGGAAATAGATCCAATGCTTGTCCGAAATACCCTCGCGCGCGACGGCCAGATTCACGTTATATACGGAGACCCATCGCAGCGACGCAGCCAAATCACGCAGCGACGCCGGGAGATCCACACAACGCCGCACCAGATCAGGCAGGGGGATCGTCGAGACGATCCGATCATAGGCCTCCGTCCGTTCTCCATGCGCACTCCGAAACACGGCTCTCCGCCTGCCCGTCTCGATCTCCACCAACTCCGAATCGTACGACAAGTTCTCGACCGACGGGAGAAAGGCTTCCGGCAAGACCTTGATGCCGCCGCTGGCGGGATACTGGAACGACGGGTTGTAGCCGAAGGCCTTGTCCTTGATTCCCAAGGCGCCGTTGACAACATCCTTCACGTCCGGCTTCGGCACCAGCCACGACACCCAGTCGCAGGTAAGTTCTTCCAGCGGCACCTGCCACAACTTCTCGTTGAAGGGCACCATGAAATGTTTCGCAATCCCCTCCCCCAGGCTCTCGACGATCCATTGTTTGAACGAACGGCCCTCCGCCGGAGGCTTGGACGACGGATTCGACAGAGTGGCGATGAATCCCAACAGGCATTCCCGTACCACTTCCGGCGGGAGACCATGCGTGTTCACCTGAAACGGATATTCGGTGTAGGTGTCATGGGAATAGACGTAGGATTTGCGGGCATGCCGCTGCAGTCGATCCGAGAGCAGGCTCTCGACCAGCGCCTTGATCGCGGTCTGCCGGAAGTGAAGCAGGTGGCCCGTATAGTCGAAGGTGAACCCGTCCTTCACGTACGAACGACAGAGCCCTCCGACCTCTCGTTCCCGCTCCAGAATCTTGTAGGGAATCCCGCGCAGATGATAGGCCGCGCTGAGACCAGCCAATCCCGCTCCGACGATCAAAATCATACCCCGCCGGTCCTTTCTGTCGAACGTGCCGGGGCCGCTTCGGCAATCACGGCAACGGTTCCGGTCGCGACATTCACACGCGTCAAGGCCACGGCGGCCACCGACAGGCCCAACACCGTGACACCGCTGAGCACCGCGGCAAGATCCTGGGGCACGGCCATGACCAGTAGCCCGATTACCCCCAGCAACGCCGCACCGAGATAACTGAGCAGGACGACTTGCGTCACCGACAGGCCCCAATGCCGCAAACGAATCGCAAGATGATCGGGACTCCCGAGGAACACCGGCAACCCGCGCAGGAATCGGATGTACATCACGAAGAGGGTATCGAAAATGGGCATGCCTAAGATCAACACTGGTGTCAGCAGCGAGACGGAATGGCCGGCGGTGTATTTGCCGATCATCGACAGGGCGCCCAGCATCAAGCCGATGAACATCGCGCCGGAATCGCCCATATAAATTGAAGCCGGTCGCCAGTTGTATCGCAGGAAACCGAGCAGGCTCCCCATGAGCGCCGCCAGCATGAAGGCAATAGCCTGATCACCATTTACAATCGCTACCACACACAGAAAGGCGGCACTGATAAGGCCCACACCGGCCGACAACCCGTCCATGATATCCAGCAGGTTGAACGCATTGATGATGCCGATCATCCAGAACACCGTCAGCACGATATCGACCCAATCCGGCAAGGAGGCGATTTCGATGCGAATGCCGCTCTTGATCAACACGAACACGGCCAGAAACTGGCCTGCGAGCTTGGTTCCCGGCGACAGCACCCCGAAATCATCGATCAGCCCCAGCATGAGGATCAGTGTTCCGGAGAGCACGATACCGAGCACGTCCTGCCTGAATTCGAAGGTAAAAGCCAGGCTCACGAGAAACGCGAGATAGATGGCGAGTCCTCCCAGATAGGGAACCGGCTCGCGCTGATGCTTCAGCCGGCCATCCGGGTTGTCGACAATGCCGAACTTCAGGGCCGCGAGACGCGCGATCGGCACGCCATAGATCGAAAGAAGCATCGCGACCACAAATGTCAGCGTGAGCAGAATCATCAAGTTCCTGTCGAACGACGGTGGCCGGACACAGAGCTGTGAACTGTCCGGTGCACCACGTTCGAATGTTCATTCTCTGCCAATGTCCGGTACACGTCGGCAAGGCGGGGCCCCCACACAGTCAGGGAGTACCGCTCCTCTACGGTCCGACGTCCGGCCTTCCCCATTCGAGCGCGCAACTGCGGCTCTCGGCAGAGTGCCTCGAGGCGCTCATACCAGTCTTGCTCGGTGGCGGCGAGAAACCCGTTCTCTCCGTCCGCAATGATGTCGCGATTCACGCCGACGGGTGAGGCCACCGAGGGTACCCCCACCGCAAGGTACTGTAGGAGCTTCAAGCCACACTTGCCCCTGGCCCACTCCGTGTCCTCGAGCGGCATTACGCCGATCGTGGCATCTTGCAGATCTGCCACCTCTCGCTGAAAACTCCAGGGTCTGAATTCAATGTCGACGCCAGGCATGTGCGGCGGCTGTGAACAGACCACACGGAGCATGAGGCGAAACTTGGATTGCAACGCGCGAAGTGCGGGCGCCAGCACATCCAGATACTTCAGATTGTAGGCCAGGCCTATCCATACGATTGTGATGGTATCGGAGTTGCGTTCGGATGAATCGAGGCTCATCGGATTCGGGACAAATCTCTCGGTATCGACAACCGTAGGCACCGTGCAGACCCGAGGCGAGAACTGCTTCGCATAGGCGGCAAGCCGATGGTTTCCGACGATGGCGCCTGTGGCCATTGAGAGGAGCGCGGCAATTTTCTTTTCATGTCCGGGAGTCAAGTAAATCGCATCATCCATTTCGATTGCCACTCGGTACCGGCACCAGAGCAGCAGCCGTTCGGCCAACGGAGGCGCATAGGGGAAGAGCTGTCCCTCGATCACGATCAAGTCCTGCCCGCCCAGGTTCAACAACGTCCAGAGTCGTCGAAGGAAGCAGACAAATACATAGGGAATCTTGAACAGGGTCCGCAGCGGGCACGATCGTACTTTCAGAATCGAGAAGTAGGTCTCTCCAAACAGGGCATCCACGTGACAGTCGATCCCTGCTGCCCGGAAATGAGGCAGGAATTGCAAGACGCGGTAGCGACTGCTGGGGCCGATGCTCGAACTCTTCGAGAAATACGTGACCGTCATTGCACGTGTTTCTGCCAGGTGGTGTCGGAATATCAGTCGCTTGCGAGCGCATAGCCAACTGCTCAAATAGTACCGGAGTTCTCTCGCAAGGATAGGTTTTTCGTTGTTTTTGACGGATGGAATGGGAGGGGGTGCGTCACGCGCAGACGGCGGCGGTTTCAGCCGCAGCAGGTCCGGCCGACCATCATGCCCTGAAGTCGGCAGCCATCCGCCTGAAGAAGGAGTGATGCCATTCAGCCAGCATCACCAGCGAGAAGAGGAGACGCTCGTTCGGTCGATCCGCAACCAGCTCCCGCTCCACCAGGGATACTGCGGCAGCCACATCGAACTCCTTGATGCGATGCAGGTTGAAATAGTCCCGCAAGTCCCCCACTCGCCCCAACCATTGCTGGAGCCACTTGGCCATGGGAAGGATGAACCCCTGTTTCTTTCGCCGGACGATAGCCTGCGGCAGCAACAGAGCGGCCACTTCACGCAGGGCGATCTTGGTCTCTGTCCCGGTCATCCGTTGGACTTCAGGCAGGCGGAGCGCGGCATCGACTAAATCAGGCGACAGGAACGGGGCGCGCCCTTCGAGACTGTTGGCCATAGCCATCCGATCAAGCTTCACCAGTAGATCGTCGGGCAACCACGTCATAACATCGGCAAGAGTGGCACGCTGGAGGAGATTATCTGCGTCGTCCAGAGACGACAAGAGTGACCTTTCCCAGGGATCGGGATCGTGCACCGGCTCTCCAAGGAGCCCCCGGCGCCCACCCGAATCCATCACTAGAGGAAATCCGGACGGCGTTATAGGACATGCATTGTCGCACAGACTGTGAGCCGCACCGGCCGCTCTGCGGCCGGAGGCCCACTCCCTGAGTCCGGCACGCCAGGAGCGACGAGACGACATAGGGCCGTAGTAGTCATATCCTGCAAACAGTTCGTCGGCACCTTCTCCAGAGAGCACCACCGTGACATGCCGCCTTGCCTCCCGGCATAACCAATAGGTCGGCAGTAACGCCTGGTCGCCGAGGGGCTCATCCAGGCCGTCAACCACCGTCGGCAATAAGTCGTGGAACGCTGTTTCATCGAACGTGAAATGGTGGTGGGAGGAACCGATCGCGCGAGCCACCACCTCGGCATGTCGAGACTCATCGTACCGCGCATCCTTGAACCCCATGGAGAAGGTGTCGATGGCCGGATGGTGCCGCGCCGCGATGGATGCGACGATGGAGCTATCGATTCCACCGGAAAGAAACACGCCGACCGGAACATCGGCCACCAACCTGCTGGTAACGGCCTGTTCGATCCGCTCCAACAACGTGGGAGTGTCCATGGGTGCAATCGGCCGTAGCGCCGGACAATAGTATCGCTGATGATGGAGTGTGAACGATCGCAAGGAGACCGTCAGCCGCTCACCGGGCAACACACGCTGAATCCCCTTGAAAATCGTCCGGCGCCCCGGCACATAGTGCAGCGCCAAATAGCGATCGACGCTGCCGGCTGCAATGTCGCAATCGACCCACGGCAACAGTGCCAGCGCCTTCGTATTTGAGCTGTAGGCAAACCTATTCGACGTCGCACTGTAGTACAGCGGCTTTTCCCCGAAGCGATCGCGTGCAAGGTGCAATCGCTGGTTCCGGCGATCGAGGATCGCAATGGCGTACATTCCGTCGAGCTTCGCCAGCAACTCGTCGATTCCCCAATGTCCGTACCCATGCGCCAGGACCTCCGTGTCGCTGGCTGTTCGAAACACTGCACCCTGTTGTTCCAGCTCACGGCGGAGAGCGACGTGGTTATAGATCTCCCCGTTTTGGAAGGCTACCACCTGTCCGTCACGACTCAGAAGCGGCTGCGCTCCGCCCTCCACATCGATCACCGCCAACCGCCTCATTCCCATCACGATGTGGTCTTCGACAAACTCCCCCGAACCGTCAGGGCCGCGCGACTCCATGGTCGCCAACAGCCGGCGCAGAAGACGACGGGCCTCATTGGGCTCCATGCGATCACATAGGCCGACAATGCCGCACATGCGCCGGGACCTCCCCTCTATGCTGATCGCCGGGTGCCAGGCGTCGGCTTCTGACAAATGAGGAATACGAAATCGGACGGCAATACGCCGCCCTTGATGAGTAGGTCTTCCATCAAAAGAATCAGTTTCACGATGGAATCGAAGTCGCGCTGCCCGCGATTCGCCAGTTCGGACTTCAGGAGCGGGTGGAGTTGATGGAGAAGTGTACCGTTGTAAAACCGCTCGTAGCGGACATCGAAATACTTCTTCGCCAATGGGTAGACCTCGTCAGATCGTACCGCCTCCGATGGATCGCTCGCGAGCATGCTTTCGACCGTAGGCCGCTCGAACTTGGTCCGCCTGCCGTCGCGTAAGTAGTATGGATCGAGGACGCTGAGCACCTGGTTCGCGATTTCAATCTGCCGGTCGGTCCACTGGAATCGGTTCGGCCCGATGAACTCCACCACGATGAAATAGCCGTTCGGCTCCAGCGCACGCTCCACCACCCCCAGTAGGGCTTCAAGATTAGTCGTGTGGTGCAAGGCTCCTGTCGAAAGAATCAAGTCGAACGTGCCGTCGATCGACAGGGTGTTCACATCCCGCACTTCGAACCGATATCGATCCGGTGGCGCATCGACCGCCCCAAAGCGCCCGTTCGCCTGCTTGATCGCCCCCTCCGAGATATCAACCCCGCTGACGAATCGCACCTTACCCGACGCGTAGAGCTGAATCTCGTGGGCCCCGTCCCCGCAACAGACGCTCAGCGAGCGGTTGAACGTACGTTGAGAAAAATAGTCGTTCAGCAGCCAGCCCAGCCAATGTTTGGGGGTACCGGTCATCAGGCGATACGTCGACTCCTCGACAAGCTTGTTGTTGAGCCAGTAGGAGTTGTCCGTACGCATGGCCTCGAACTGCTTGCCCCAGTAGTCGGAGACGCGATGCTCGCCGACACTCGTGAATGTCGCCGTCTGCGGCGATAAACGACGCCCCAGTGCTGTATGGACCCGTTCCAAGCCACGGAACACGCGCCTGATTCCAGGAATGAGGATATCTCGCACCACAGGCCTCCCTAATCGGTACCGTTCGGATATGTCATGTGTCCGCACCGGCGATGACTTTGCAGGCTGGGAAGACGCAATCCCTGACGGTATGAATCCGTGACTCGTGGCAGCAGGGCACAAGAGTCAACGTACGGCCGAGGGAGGCCGCCGGCCCTCGAAGTAAAACCCGGCGGCCAATGTGGTCCGCCCGAATTCCCCGAGCGAGTCGTCGAACTCCCCTGCTCCCGCCTGCAATTCCTTGTGCCATTTGGTGATGGTCTTGCGCCATTTCCTGGACGTGATAAACGGCGTGATGGCCTCGAGTTGCATCAACAAACCGGCCGACGGATATTGGTAACTCTTGATGCCGCACCGAATTTCCTCAAACGGGGCCATGACCTGCCGCAGTCCGTGCTGCGTCATATTGAAGAAATGCCAGGGATCACCATGCAGCGGCTGCATGAAGGCCGTATCGAGATGGATGAGGCCGCCAGGCCTTAAAATACGATAGAGCTCACGCGCGGTCTGATGCGGATCCTTGAGATGCTCGAAGACTGCCTGACTCACGATGGCATCGAAGGTGTGATCGCGAAAGGGCAACCGTCCGCGCGTACAGACCAGATCTGTCCACTGGTACTGAACGGCGTCGAGATAGACCACATGGGGGCGCAACAATTCCCTGGGCGTGTGGCCCGCCCCGAAATCGAGCACCAGCCCCGCGCGATGGCGGCCGAGGATATCGAGTACATCGGAGGAATAGGGATGCGTGCTGGTCTGCTCGCTCAGATGAAGACAGGGAATCCCCTCCTCATAAAGAAAATGCGGCACACCGGCCCGAAGATGCACAGGCATCCCGCACCTGGGGCAGCCCCAATCTGAATCCAGTTTCGAAAGAGGAGACCGGCACTCCGGACACACAAGAAGATCGAAGAGGTTGAACGAGCGGTCCCGTGTGGCGGGGACACCGGAGGACCCGATGACGTAGGTGCGCCGAAAGAGTTCCCGATCCTGCCCAGCCGCATCCAACACTGCGACATCCAGTTCCTGGCCCTGCAGAGATCCACCTACCCACAGGTCGCCTTGAAACCCGCTGATGATCGACTGAGGCTGTGCCGGGTGGACTGAGGAAACATCGGGCCGAATACTTCCCCATTCCAACGCGGCCTCGCGCTTCCCGTTACAGGCGACATAAAGTTCCGGACGACGGCCGTGATCAGGAATATACCAGCCTGACAACCGGTTGATTGTCCCCAGGCTGCTGCCCGCGGGCGTTTCAAGATTGAACCTCGCACTCATGACAGTCGCTCTCCGCCGGTCAACCAGGCTTCTGCAAAGATCTCTCCGTACGCTTCCACCATTTCTTCGAAATCCGTCCCCAGAGCGAGCACATTGGCACTCTTCCCGGCCATGCGGGAGCGGAGCGACTCATCCTGAATCAGGTTCTCCAATCGCGCGGCCAGTGCACGACTGTCTCCCGGCTCATAAAAAAATGCATTGACGCCTTCTCGAACCTGTTCTCGAATGCCAAACACGGGCGTGGTAACGATCGGAAGGTCGTACGCCATAGCCTCAAGAACCACCCGGGGATAACTCTCCAATTTGGAGGTACAGACGAACAGGTCGGCTGCCAGATAATACTGTGTCGTCTGGCGCGTCTCCGGCACGATATGGATCCGGTTGCGCAATAAAGCGGGCAACTGCTTCACCAGGCCGTGCAATTCCACACTGTAGTCGCTCGGCCGATCGCCCACGATATAGCAACGAATCCTGTCCTGTAGCTCAGGAGACACTGCCGCCAAGGCGTTGACCAGATCCTGCTGTCCCTTTCGTGAGCAAACGGTTCCCACCAGGAGAAGCACGATCTCACCATCACCGGCCCTGATGGATGCACGAGCCTCTGCCTTCGTCCACTCCATCCGAGCCTGCGCAATACGAGTCCGATCCAAGCCGTTGCGAATCACTGTAAAATTGTGGCGCGTGCTGAGTGCCGCATAGGCATCGCGTGTTGCATCGGCCACAAACACCACCCGATAGGGCCGGGCAAAGCAATCGTAGGCTTTTTGAATGACGCCGTCAGGCAAATAATCAAAATAGGTCTGCCAGGGCTCGCTCTCTCTCGGATTCCACACCGAGGGCAATCTCGCTTCGTGCGCGGCCGCGACGGCATAGAAACTTTGGAGCGTATTGGCATAGACCAGCTCCGCCCCCCACGAGAGACACTTGGAGGAGAAGGCCGCGATGGCGCGTTCGTACTCCGTGAGGTTCGTCACGCCCCAGAGGGGATGCCGATCGACCATCACGGAGATTCCCTGCTCTTCGTACAAAGCACGCAAAGGACCATCCTGCGGAGAAAACACGATGGGCTGAATCATCTTCCGCCTCACCAGTTCCTTGGTCAGTTCGTACTGGCTCCAGGGTGCCCCCTCGCAATTGAGACTTAATGCGATCATAACGACCGGGATCGGCTTCTGCCGGCCTGCAGCCAATTTTCGCGGGATCAGCTGGAAACTCTCATCGACGAGGGACAGCGACGGGCTATACCAGGGATCGCTTCGGCGTTTGTATTTCTGCTTAAACGCGGCGACTTCGGCCGGATCGTCGCGGAACCCGCGCGAGAACCCCTCATAGTGTGTGAGCTGCGCGTCAGGACAATAGACGCAGCGATACCCCTGATCGACGAGGCGATAGCAATAGTCGACGTCGTTGTACGCGACGCCGAATTCCGCTTCGTTGAATCCGCCGAGTTCCAGGAACCGCTTCCGCGAGGTCAGGAGGCAGGCAGCGGTCACCGCCGAATAATTGCGGACGACAGAGGCATAGGCCAGGTAGCCGTGTTCCCACGCAGGCATCAGCTTGAACGCCGGCCCGGCGAGCCCATGGTACAGGCCCTGGATCACACCGGCATGCTGAATGCGGCCGTCGGCAAATATCAGCTTCGCCCCGACCGCCCCGACACCGGGCATTTGCGCGTATCCGACCATCTGGCTCAGCCAGCGCGGAGCCCTCACCTCAGTATCATTGTTCAGAAACAACACGAACTCACCGGTCACGGCTTCCACCGCGCGATTGTTGATGGCAGCATAATTGAACCGCCCGGATGGATTCGGGATCCGAATGACACGATGCGGCAGCGACTGCAGATATACACGAGTTTCAGGATCGTCGCTCTCATTGTCGATGATGACGACTTCGTAATTCCGATAGGTTGTGCTACGTAGAGAGTCGATGCATTGACGGAGGATCGACGCCTGATTCTTCGTTGGAATGATAATGGTGACCGCGGGGCCATCGTCCGGGAACTCATGAGAGTAGATACCCAGGTTGCCCCTGGCGGCGAACTCCGGCTGAGTCACACGGGCAGCGATACCCCGGCGTTCGAAGGCTTCGGCCACCGCTCTCCGGCCCGCTTCGAGACTGGCCGGCTTCGCCGCACCGCTGGTGGCCGTCGACCCCGGCAAAGCCCGCCAATGATAGAGCACTCTTGGAATGTGTCCGAAGACAGATGTCCGCTCCGCCACCCGCAAGGCCAGGTCGTAGTCCTGAGCGCCCTCAAAACCAACCCGCATACCGCCGACCGACTCGAACAGGGCCCGGCGCACGACAAATACATGACTGAGATACATGTAGGACAGGAGCAGCTCAGGCGACCAGTCGGGTTTAAATTGAGGCGCATACCGCCTGCCGGACACGTCGATCTTGTCGTCGTCGGAATACACCGCATCCACACCAGGCCGTTCAGCCAGAAACAGTGCGATCTCCCCGACGGCATCCGGCGTCAACTCATCGTCGTGATCCAAAAACAACAGAAACTCGCCGCCGGCCAACGCGGCGGCTTTGTTGGTGGCCGCGCTGATATTGACGTTCTGCGCCAGAAAGGCGACTCGAACTCGAGGATCCACGGCGCTCCACCGTTCCAGCACAGCACGCACATTCTGGTTCGTGCTGCCATCATCCACGATGCAGAGTTCCCATCCCTCGCATACTTGCGCACGCACCGACTCGATCGCTCGCTCAAGAAATTCAATGGGCGGATTGTGCACCGGCATGACAATCGAGATCGTGGGCAGCGAGCCCGCCTGCCTGCTGAGCCGATCGAGCAGGTCGTCGCGCATCCGCGTATTCCACGCATTCACCCGCAACCACGCCTCGTAGGGCGGCAGAACCTGTTCAATCGTTTTGGGAGCGGGGGCGGCTCGATGCGCGAGGATTCTGAACCGGAAAAACGCTTTTCGAAACAGGTCGGCACACTCCGATCCTTTCGGCAAGCGGCCGTGCCGTCTGTACCAGGAGAGGCCTTCCACGAGGGAAAACTTCGCGAAGCGGAAGGACTTCGCCAATCGTTGGGTCACAAGGCTCATACGGTCATTGGAAACAGGACCTACGGCTCCGTTTCAGTTGGTTTGCCGGTGATCGCCCGAAGCAAATTGGCTGCCGCACGGAGGAGCCGAGTCGCACGCCAGGAGTGTGAATGTAGGATGGAGTCGATCGCCCTCTTGAGTCCCGTGACCTCATCCTCCAAGCCGGCAATCCGCTGCCGGGCATGGTCCAACTGATACCGGAGCAATCCGATTTCAGGATCCGACTCACCGATCTCCTCGAACAGACTGGCAGCCAGCGAGGGTATCGCGGCGTCCGATGCCACGGCGACCTGATAGCAAGGCCGCACCAATCCATGTACCGACTGAATTCCTGCACTATGCTCGCGGTGATAATGAATTGATTCCCCGAGGCGTCCTGACGGCAGGATCGCCGACGCATACAACACACGCTGTCCAAGAATGGCGACATGCGCAAAGTAGCCCTCCACCAGCCGCTGGAACTCCTCCGCATAGAGTTCCTTCACATGATAGGCATTGGCATGATCGGCACGTTCCGTATACTCCCGCTTGTCGGGGCTGGACATGATCATCAGGCCGCCCGGTCGCAGGACGCGCTTGATTTCGGCAAACATTTCTTCATGCTCGGTATGGTGTTCGATGGTCTCGAAACTGACCACCAGATCGACGGCGCCATCGGCGAGCGGAATGTTCGCGCAACAGCCGGTGAGGAACTCCACATTGGATCGCTGATATTTCGCCTGTGCATGGGCGATGGCATCGGGAGCAATGTCCACGCCGTACACATGCGCAGCCACCCCGGCAAGGACGGCCGACCCGTACCCTTCACCGCACGCAATATCGAGGACTACCTTCCCGGCCGCAAAGTCCCGGGCCAGGGCGTACCGGTGCAAATGCTCCAGCGCGATGGTTCCCTGCATCTCGGGCAGGAATCGCTCACCGGTTGCCTCGAGCTCCGGCAACACGTGGCCTGTCTCGTTCACCGCTGGCCCCCTTTCGTCGCCGCCGACTCAGACAGACCCGCAATCACTGCGATGCCTGCAGGAAACCGGTACGGCACCACCCGGCACTCGTCGAATCCGCTCTCCAAGACCTGACACCAGACATCCGCGCCGAATTCAGTGTGCACCGCCAGTGAGGAGTCCTGACAGCCTTTGCTGCCATGGACACTGAGCGGCAATCCTTTTCTGCTCCTCGTCAGGCGTCCCACCACCACGGGGACGGTAAAAATGCAGGCGCCTCCGCGCCGTAGAACACGTCGGCACTCCCGCAATCCACGGACCGGATCCGGCACATGTTCCAGGGTGTCGGAATGAACCACGAGATCGAACGATCCACTTTGGAACGGCAATGCCATCATGTCGTAATCCGGATACCGCACGAGCCGATGGCCGGGCATGGTGGCAAGGACACTGCTCAGGGAACCGGCTTCATTGATCTCCAGCACGGTATAGGCGCGAGCCGTATCAGATCCGACCCATGTTTTCAGTGTGGAGCTCGCGTGGGTGAATCGCAACAGGGCATCCGCCAACGCAATCGATCGGACATTTGAGCCACAGGTGGAACAGGAGGTTCCCTGCTGGACATTGATATAGTCCGCCTCAGCAGCCGATAGGCCCCATTGGCTGATCAGGTCGCTCCACAACACGTCGTGATGCACAAAGGCATCGCCTCCGCACACTCTACAGGGCAACGGAGTCATTGGCGCTTTCATCTCGAGCATCCTGCGTGGAAATCCGGCGTAGACCAGCATGCACTAATTCAACCGCGAAGAGGCCAAAACATGGCTCCGTCGGCGCGGAAGTGAATGCCAGGGCATCATGGATCCAATGATGTTGCACATGTTGCTGCTGCGTTCCGTCGGCAAGTGCAACACTCATTGCGTAATCGCCCGGATGAAGCACCGGCATCACAAATTCCAACACCGCGACAAAGCTGCTCCCCGGCGCCACCGCATCCGATATCCCCTGCCCGGCCAGACAGGTATTGGCGCCGAAGAGGGATTGGCCCAATCGATCCCGCACGAGAAACCCGACGATCGGACTCCTCAGCCATATGGACGTCCGGCACCAAATTCGTAGCGACACACGTTCACGCTTGCTCACCGTATGAATCGTGCTGCCCATAGCATTGGCGAACAGAATCTTCTCGATCCGCGCTTGGCGATCCTCTGGATCTGAGACATTTTCTGCATGCTGCAGGCCCTGTTCGCCCATCGATTCAGGTATCACACGAGGCCTTAACTGAATCACGTTAGATCCGGGTGCGGGCAACACTACGGGGGCCTCGTGCAGGTACCCATCACACACCGTTTTCGCCTCACCGATACCGGCGATCCGCCCCTGCTCCAGCCAGAGCGCCTTCCGGCAGAGACTCAGCACCGCCGCGGAATCGTGACTCACGAAGAGGACCGTGCCCCGCTCCATGAAGGTCCTGAGAAATCGGACACACTTCTGAACGAAAAATGCATCCCCTACTGCCAATGCCTCGTCGATGACGAGAATGTCTGCCTTCACATGCGCCATCACGGCAAAGGCCAGGCGAACTACCATGCCGCTCGAGTAGGTTTTCACCGGCTGATCGATCGAGGCTCCGATATCGGCGAACGCCAGCATGTCATCCAACTGCGCGTCGATGTCCGCTCGCGACAGACCGAGCAAGGACGCGTTGAGAAACACATTCTCCCGGCCCGTAAACTCCGGATGAAAGCCCGCTCCCAGTTCGAGTAACGCCGCAACCCGACCATCGATCTCGATCGTTCCGCCTGTCGGACTCAAGGTCCCCACGATCAACTGCAACAGCGTGGACTTCCCCGATCCGTTCCGGCCGATGATGCCGAGCGTCTCCCCCTTCTTCACCTCGAAGGACACATTTTCGACGGCATGTACCTCCCGGTAATATTGCGCGGGTTTGCGTCCGAGGCATTTCTGCACCGCAGGCAGGATCCACTGCCTCCCCCTGTCGCCCGGGCGATCGAACAACCGGTAGGTTTTCGACAGATTGTGAACGCGGATAGCCCACTCAGAGGACATCGGCAAACGCCTTCCGTGTCTTCTGAAACCACAGGAGCCCGGCCCATGCAATCAGGTAGCTGCACACACAATAGAGGCCGATACCGACCC
>JBEIQG010000225.1:0-5804 GCA_040376625.1 Nitrospira sp.
ATAATTATGGCCGAGGATCATCACCCGGTCGCCCAGCGCCCGTTTGGCCGCGCAGGTCCGTTCGAAGAGTTCATCGGCAGACAAGGATTGATAGTCGGTAATAGGACGGGGAAGCGTGGCGACCGTTTTCACCTGCAGCCTTTCGGTTGATTGAAAAAACCATACCACGAGGGAACTTACACTGTCTGATTCTACGACACCCCTTCCCGCACAATCAATGAAACCGGCCATGAGAAGAGGGCCTAGGAAGAGGTTGGGATATGAGTCGAAGGGGCCGGGGCCTAAGGGAACGAGGCCAGCGCCCTGAACGCGCCGCTCGCTAAGTGGGACCCCGATTACGGCTATCGCTCCACCACTCTCTCCCATCCAAAACCGGCAGATCCGATAGCCTCTTTATTGTTTCCCCTTCGCCTCTCTCGTGCTGAATCCCCCTTTGCCTTTGCAGTACACTGGACCGCACCATTCATTTCGGAGTTCACATGCCCCACGTGTTGATCATTCACGAAGTCGAAGCCTATCCAGCCTGGAAAGCCCTGTTCGACGGCGCAGCGGATCTGAGGAAACGTGCGGGGGAGATCAGTTACCAACTGCTGCGCTACGACCAGGATGCCAACCGCCTCGTCCACTTCTCGGCCTGGTCGTCCTTGGAGAGCGCCCGGCGATTCTTCGAGTCGCCGGAGTTGGTTGAATTGAGGCGAGCCGCCGGCGTGAAAGCGCCGGACTTTCTCTATCTGGAAGAGATCGAACGAGGCGTCCTCTAGCCCGGATTATTCATGAATACCTGCTCCGGCGCGGACGTTCCTGCTCGCCCGGTTTTCGAACAGAGAGTCCACGCTGTTCATTGCGCATCAGGGAGATGCGGCGATCCGCACGGCTCTATCCGAGCTTCTCGTCCCTGTCGCTGGCCCGGATTTTTATCCTCAACGATCTCTGTGCAGAAGCAGGCCCGGAGAACCGGGGTGGCTTCTTCGCTGTTGTCGGCTGCTGCCAACAGGAAACGGGCCGAAACCTCCCGGCATCGGCCCGCTCCTCTATCGCCCTGCCGGCCTAGCGAGAAACCGGCTCCTGATCTTTGAGGCTGGAGAGTGTCTCCTTAATCACCCTCATCGTGTGCTCGATATCACCATTCTTTTCGCGCTTGGCGTCTCGTTTGACATCGCGCGGCTCTTTCTTCAACACCGCCCCATGCTCCATCAGTGACTCTCTGAATCGGCCCAGGTAATATTCATAGTCGGTCCGTCCCAAGGTCGCGATTGCCTGTTCTTTCTTCTCGAGCAACGCGCTGGTGTAAAGCTGCCGTGCCTCCTCAATATGAGGGGCGGCGCGACGGAGACGACCTCCGGCCTCCTTTGCCGAGGCCATTTCTCCCATTCGATCTCCCATGTCGAGCACCTTGTAATCCTTTGCCAATGGGGCAGCCAGGGCCACACGCGCATGGTAGGCCACGGCGCGATCGCTGAGCCGGTCATTCACCTCCCTGAGCGTGTCGTTCCCCCGACGGAGTATGGCGCTGCCGTCGAAATTGAGGATGCGCCCGACGTCATCGGAGAAGAAATCCTGCGCAAGAAATTCTTCGTCGTAGCCCCGTGGAGGAGCGACACGAATGGTCAGGGCATCGGAGACAATATCCTCCGTCTCCATATGGAGCGCTATCTGGATCGTGTAATATCCCGGCTCGGCGATATCCCAGCCGTTCCGCCCCACAGAGATAAAGAGCGAATCGGTCACAAATTCCCCGGGCATCACCACCTGGGCCTGCATGTCGTGGCAATAGCGCGCAAAGGGCAGGTACTGCCGGGCCGGCTTGTCCCGCTTCTTGACGATGACGGTCATATGATCCGTCATGGACAGCAATTCCTTTTCCAGCACCAGCGGACGCGAACCGATGTTGGTCAGCTTGAGCTCGAGCACGACCGGTTCAAGAAATTGGTAGGTGGCTTGGGCCCGATCGACGCGAAGGTTGAGCTTCAACGCGGGCTCCGGCGAAGCGCTCGCCTGCTCGAATCCATGGTGATCGAACCAATCGGCATTCCCCATCTGCACAAACCGCTCCGGCGCGTGGCGCATGAATACCAACTCGTTGTCGCTGAACCGATAGGCGAAGTCGGAAAAAAACGCCGTCTGTCCGCCGGACACGTTATAGGGGTAATTCATGAAGCTCCGAGCTTCCGGCTCATTCGCCAAGGGAATCCACGGGGTGCCCCAGTCCGGCGGGTGTTGTTTCTGCCACGAATGCGCCAGGTTGAAGGCGTGTCCCATTTCATGACACGCCGTCCAGAACCGCATCCGCTCGACCCACGCCGCCGGTCGGGCATCGCCGGTCGGTGCCGTGGAGATGAACGACTCGTTAAAAATTGCCGTCCCCTGGCGATGATTCGGCCCGATGTCGTCGAACATGATGCCGCCCAGGTTCGTGCCTTGCTCGTGCAGGCGGGCGAAAAATACCCAGAGCGACCATTGTGCCTTACCGGAAAATCTCGACCAGTAGACCTGCATGGCGTCGTGCATTTCGTTGTCGCTCCAGCGCGCATTCGTGCCCGCATCGCCGATAGGGACCATGTTGTCGCTGCCGGACTTTATCACCTCGAACCCGACCCTTCGATAGACTTCCTCGATACTGAGCGTCTCGCTCGGCAAGGTGGCCGGACGATTCGGATGGTCGTGGGTGCCGATGCGCGTGGTTGCGGTGACGCCGGTGGCGCAATCGAACTCGAATTCGACCTGCCTGAAGTAGGGTGATTTGAACGACAGCGTTCTCGTGCGGACCGACGTGCCGCCTCCCGACAGTCGGACCACGGCTCTGCGCTGGCTGGAAAGAAAGGTCGCCGTCGTCGTGATTTCCACCGTCGTGTAGGGGAAGCCGGCGACATCGCCGTCCTTGAACCAGATCGAACCGGCCCAGGCGTTCGGTCCGGATGCGGTGAGACGGGCAATCCAGTGCACACGTTTGGCCAACACGCCAAAGAGCGTTCCGCTAGCCATCATCTGCGGATACCTGCCATCGACATCCAGGCGTAGTTCCTCGCGCAGCAAGCCCCAGGGAAGGAGCTCCTCAATTTGCCAGGGCCCGGCTGATGTGGGCACGATGCCCGGCAGCGGCTGAGGGATCGGGACGGGCTGAATCGGCAAGGGGCCGGGCGCCGGAATAGGCGGCGTTACGATCCGGGATGCGACGTACAACCCGCTCACTCGGACACGTGGCGGCCAGGGGAAGATAGGGATGAGGGGCTCTACGCCGGGACGGGCTATGTCCGCGGCTTCGGTAAGATACTCCTGATCAATGTGGTCTTGTTCTTTCATACGCTGCCTCCTGTTGTGATAGGTCGCAACCTTCAGGCATCACGCTGTTTCGGTAGATCTCGTCACAGGTACCCGAAGGGTTCGTGTGAGGTTTTCCAGGCCAGTCCCCCTTCCGTCGTGAGGGACACGCCGACATAGGTCGGACGATCCACCGACACCGATTTGCTTTGAGCCAACCCCCGCTTGCTTAGCACCACCTCCACCACAACCGGACTGTGTGTCACATCCACGTCCACGGAACCGGCATATCCGGTTTGTCGCCGCGTCGTGAGGTCCGCATTCGCCAACGCCTCCCGGGCATCCACCGACACACGCACCTCGTCATGATGAAAGCCCTCTTGCAGAGCGATGTGCAGCAACACGAGCCACCTCGTCCGAGCTGTGGGGTGATCAAGACTGACTGGGGGAGAGGTCCCCCTACACTGCTGTGCTCCCTGTCAAAAGCAAACGGTGTACCGGGTGCAGCTGCTGATCCTGCAGAGCGGTCAGGACATAAAAACAAGTATTTAGAACCTCGCGAAATGTTTTGCGGCGATCGGTAGGGAGACGGCGGGCGCGAAAGCGCGACGCAGACTTCACGGGAATCTTGCGGCGAACAAGCGGGCGTTCTCGTATCCGATACGATACGAGGGCGGTATCTGATGCGATACAAACCGTCATCGCGACGCGGCCCCTCTTCGCTCTTGCTTGCAATTGGTACTCTCCGACGATGCGCGGGCGTGCAGCTTCTCACCCTGAATGCGCCGGCGTCCTGCCATCCCTTGAGCAGGACTCGTTGTGCATTGAACATTCCGCGACGAATCTCCCGCCGCATCACGCGCCCGTACCGACATTGCCCGGCCGGGAAGCCGCGCCGTCTCTAGGCCTTCCGGAAGATTGACTTCGCCCCGGCAGGTCGGTACGATCATCCTCGACAGCTAGGGGTGCCATCCGGCTGAGAGTCCGACTTGCTCGGGCGACCCTCACAACCTGACCTGGGTAATACCAGCGTAGGGAAGCGACCGGTTGACTGGCTTCGTGATCGCTTCAAGCCGCACCCTCGCTGGATGCGGCTTTTTTATTTCGGCTGTCAGACGCTCACCTCCGACGAAAGGATGTCCGCTATGAGCGAGGCCCATACACAGAACGGTTCCAGCAACGGTCACGGCTCCAGGCCCTCGACCGCGCGACTCACCACGACTCCTTTTGCGGCCTCGCACAAGGTGCATGTTGACGGGGCTCTCCCGGGCGTGCGGGTCCCGATGCGGGAAATCAGCCTGACCCCCACGCAGTCAGCCAACGGCCAGGGCCCTACGCCCAACCAGCCGATCACGATTTACGACACCTCCGGTCCTTATACCGATCCGAACGTGACGATCGATGTGCGCGCCGGCCTGCAACCCTTGCGACGGGCCTGGATCGAGAGTCGCCAGGATACGGAAGAGCTTCCGCAGGTCACGTCCCAATACGGCCGTCAGCGAGCCGCGGACCCGAAATTGGCCGACCTCCGGTTTACGGATATTCGCAAACCGCTCCGCGCCAAATCCGGACACAACGTCAGCCAGATGCACTATGCCAAGAAAGGCATCATCACGCCGGAAATGGAATTCATTGCGATCCGGGAGAATCAGTCCCGCGCGAGGGCCAAAGAACTCATGGCCTCGACCAACGGCCATGGCGGCGGCGTGTTGCAGCATCCCGGACAAGCCTGGGGCGCGCGTATTCCGAACCTCATCACCCCCGAATTCGTGCGCGACGAAGTGGCCCGCGGACGCGCGATTATCCCGAACAACATCAACCACCCGGAAACCGAGCCGATGATCATCGGCCGGAACTTCCTCGTGAAGATCAATTCGAATATCGGCAATTCTGCCGTTGCGTCCTCGATTGAAGAGGAAGTCGAAAAAATGATCTGGTCGATCCGTTGGGGCGCCGACACCGTGATGGATCTCTCGACCGGCAAGAACATTCACGAGACACGCGAGTGGATCATCCGCAACTCGCCCGTACCGATCGGCACGGTGCCGATCTATCAGGCGCTCGAAAAGGTCAACGGCAAGGCCGAGGACCTGACCTGGGAAATTTTCCGGGATACCCTGATCGAGCAGGCTGAGCAGGGGGTGGACTATTTTACGATCCACGCCGGCGTCCTGCTGCGATATGTGCCGATGACGGCGAAACGCATGACCGGCATCGTCTCGCGCGGCGGCTCAATCCACGCCAAGTGGTGCCTCTCGCACCACCAGGAGAACTTCGCCTACACACACTTCGAAGAGATTTGCGAAATCATGAAGGCCTACGACGTGTCCTTCAGTCTGGGCGATGGCTTACGGCCGGGTTCGATTGCCGATGCGAACGACGAAGCGCAATTTGCCGAATTGGAGACCTTGGGCGAACTCACCAAGCTCGCGTGGAAACACGATGTCCAGGTGATGATCGAAGGTCCCGGCCATGTGCCGATGCATATGATTCAAGAGAACATGGAGAAGCAGCTGAAGGAGTGCCAGGAGGCGCCGTTCTACACG
>JBEIQG010000038.1:0-21578 GCA_040376625.1 Nitrospira sp.
CCCCGCAAACTGGCAGTCCTCACTGTTTCTCCACGTCAGACGGAAGGCCGAGACGGATCTGCCGGACAATCTCGTCCGGCGAAAGCGCCGCATCGATCACGAGGGCATCCACCGGTTCTTCAAGGACCGCAAACTGACTGGCCAACAGTTCCCGGGGCATGAAATGATCCCGGCGGCGGGTCAGACGTTCATGAAACAAATCGAAGCTGCCCTTGAGGTAGACCAGTCGGAGGTGTTTGCGACACCCCTCCACCACGATCTCCCGGTAGCTCGCCTTCAAGGCCGAACAGGCGAGCACCGCCGACTGATCCCGGCTGATCCAATCGACAATCGCCGCATGCATCCGCTCCAGCCATGGCCGGCGATCGGCGTCCGTGAGCGCATGGCCGTTCCGCATCTTCTCGAGATTCGCTGCCGGGTGGAAGTCATCGCCGTCCGAAAACTGCCAGCCCAATTCGTTCGCCAAACGGCGGCCGATCGTCGTCTTCCCCGCTCCTGAAACGCCCATTACCAGAATAACCATGGTCCTCGGCATCGTAGCGGCGATGATAGTTCGCCGCTGATTCATTTCGGCAAATCGGCCAGGTGCCCCACGATCAAACGGGCGTCACCGATGGGATCGTTCGTGAAGGGAGCCTCCTGCCGCCTGGTCACGGCGGTCGTCAGTCGTTCCGCCGCCTGCCGGACAGGCAATGGAAAGGTCTCCTGCCGCTGAATCCGACGCAACCGCTCCATGGCATCACCGCTCCGGAACGATTGGACCGACTGCGCCAAGCAGACTTCGACAGCCAGCCCCACCGCCCGCCTGGCGCAGACCCGTGCCTTGCCTTCCAGGCCTTGCTGCCACGCAACTTCCGCCGCGGCGAGTTCTCGCTCGATCATCGTGACATGAGACATGACCCTTTTACGCTACGTGGCCGTCGCTTGAGCTGTCAATGAAAACGGGAGGAAGCACGCCCTATGACATGGGCGTCGCCTTTACATTGTTCCCTTGCCGGAGATTCGCTATCATCCGCCCGGCGGGCGGAGTGAACAGGCAAAAAACTTGCGATGCAGCAACCTGCGACCTGGATTGTTTACATTCTCGAGTGTACCGACGGCAGTCTCTACACCGGGATCACGAACGATTTGGAACGGCGCATGAAGGCTCACGTGACCGGGAAGGGGGCGAAATACACCACACGGCGGGGGCCGTTCACCCTGCGGTATACCGAATCACACGACAGCAAAGGGGCCGCCTTGCAACGTGAAGCGGCGATCAAGTCACTGGATCGCGCCGCCAAGGTAGCGCTGATCGCATCGATGTCGTGATTTCTCAGAGGCGGACGTTTACACTCACCAAGCCGCAGCTGCATTGCAGCCGGGTGCGACAAACCGCCCTCGCCTTCTCCCCCGCCTCACTTCTTTTTTGCCGCTTTCTTACTGGGCTTGGCGGCGGTTTTGGCTGCCGGCTTCGGCTTGGCGGCGGCCTTTTTCTTTGAGGCTCCACCCAGCACAATCACCGGCTTCTCAGGCGAGAAGGCTTCTTCGATGCGGCGCTTTCCGTTACTCGTGAGAATGACGAGGCCCTGGTGCTGTTCGATGCATTGAATCAGATGGGACAGCTCGGCATTGGCATACCGGTCGTGGGCATCATGCACCTGGGTCCGTTTGCCGAAGAGCGCGTCGGCCTCATCGAAGAAAAGAATCGACCCATGGCGGTTCGCCATGTCGAACACGCGATTGACATTTCTTTCCGTTTCGCCGGCGTGTTTGCTCACCACCGCCGACAGATCCACGCTGGCCAGATCTAATTGCAGTTCTTCGGCCAAGACCTCCGCAGCCTTCTGCCGGCGAAGCGGCGTGGCTCCGGACAGCACGATCACCGCGCCGGACGGCTCCTGCGCACGAGCCTTCTTGGATTTTCCCGCAGGCGCCTTCTTGTTCTGCTGCGGAGCATTCTTGCGTTGCCGAGACACCGTTGCACCTGCCATGTCCTTCGTCCCTTTCCGGTTCTAGTATGACCTCACAGGCCTCCCCTCATGAGGAGCAGCCGCTGAGTATAACCGGTTATCATTCCTGTCGCTGAATTTCTTCTTGTTCGTCCGGAAGGCGGACGCGTCAAACCCGAGGCGTGGGGCCTCGGAGCCTACGGCTGATGGCCGATAGCTGGCCGCAACGATCCTCTGCCTCTTTCCGGCCTTCGGCTATGCGCTAGACACCATCAGCTTCTTGATGGTGACGGACCCGCGACGCGTCACCAACGGCGGATGAGGACCACCTGTTTCCGGAGTCTGTTACGTCTCCATCATCTCCAGCCGCGCATCAAATTCATGGCCGCAGGCCGTGCAGCGGATACAGTCGGACTCCACCGTGAGTTCATCCGCCCTGATCCCCATTCCACCGCAATCCGGACAACGTGCCAGGTGCACCTTCTGGTCATCGACCGTTTCGTATCGCACCCCGTGCAGACAGTAGATCGGCTTTCCATCCAGTTGCCAGGGTTGTCCGGCATTGTCGCGTACCGGCATGGCGATATAGTGCTGCCGCACGTAATCCTCCATCGCCTGCTGACTCGTAAATCCGTCTCGTATCAGTTTGCCGCTCACGGCCTCATGGAGCGACTGCCCTTTTACGATTACTTTGGTGGGTCCCATCTCCGACCTCCCTTGGATATCGCGAGCTCCCGTTGCTTCGGCTCCGGCTATCAGTGATCTGCCATAGGCTATCCGCTCTGCTTGCCCGGCTACACCACTCCCGAGTAGTACCGCAAAATATTAGACACCGACACCACACCGATGATCGAACCGTCCTGCGTCACGGCCAGATGCCGCGTTGCCTGGTCCTTCATCATGCGTACCGCCTCGATGATCGGACGATCGCCGGCGATCGACGGCACCGGGCTTCGCATGCATGCTTTGACCGGCGTCGCGGAATCGATCCCTTTGGCGACCACCGCCCGGGCAAGACCTGAGTCGGTGATGAATCCGACATAGGCCTGATTGTCGGTCAGCAGCAGGGAACCGAGTTTCCATGCCTCCATGGCCTGACCGGCTTCTTTGAGGCTGGCATCCTGAGAGAGGCTGCGGATCTCGGACGACATATGCTCGGCGACCTGAGGACCGATGAGGGCCTGCCGGCTGGCGGGGGAGAATTTCGGCTCCATAGCGCGGCGGGACTCGAGCTCGGCGATACAACTTTCCAACACCCGGCCGCGTTGCAACAGCCGCTGCCGCTGACTCTCCACGCCGGCGCTTTCCGGCGCTTCATCCGTCAGGTTTACCAGACCGGCTGCTTCGCCGAATTCCGCATATTCATACGCCTCGAGCAGCTCCGACGTATCCCCGAGCAATTCTGCGATGAGGTCCTCCGTGTCCCGATCGAATTCTTCCAGGCTGCGGGTAGGAAAGCCCCGCCCGAGATAGGCGGCCAGATCCGCCAATTGTTTGCGTAAGCGCTCGATGCTGCGGTCGAGGGAGATCCGGGCTCGTTTGGGAGTCGTGCGCGTCGTAGACATGGCACCTCCTATCTGTATGGCGGGATGGTCGATCTTACCCCTCCCGACCAGGCGAGGCAAGCTCCGGCTGACGCAACGCCGCGACTTGACCTTAGCAACCGGCACGTGCATGTTTAGGCATGCCTCACGCATTACTCCCTTGTGATTGCCCGATACCGTCATGAACCGCCGCATCCTCATCAGTTGCTCGCTCCTCCTGCTCTGGTGCCCGCCCGGCCCTGGAGCGGACCGGGTGTTCCCCGCGGAACCAGTTACAGCCGCCGCCTCTCCCAATACCCTGTCAGGCCATGATCTCCTTCGCATCGGCACGATCCATGACCAGCAGGAACATTTCCCGGAGTCGCTGACCTATTACAATCTGGCCCTGTCCAGATTCCGGGAAAAGCGACAGCCCCAGGGGATCGCCACCACGTTGGTCAAGATCGCACGGGTGAATGAAAGGCAAGGCCGGCTGCAGCAGGCATACACTGCTCTCAAGGAAGCAGTCTCGTTGTTCGCCAAGGCTTCGGATCGATCCGCCCATGCCGAGTCGCTGCTCGCCATCGGTCGCGTCTCGGCGCAGTTGGGGTTGCCGGACGAATCGCGCGACGCCCTCACCCGGGCCGCCGGCCTCTTCACGAGGGTGAGAAATGCCAGGGGATGGAACGACACGATGGTGCAATTGGGATTGTTGCAAATCGCAGAAGAAGAGAGCAGCGCGGGACTGACCACGTTGCAGCAAGCCGCGGAGGAGGCCAGGACGAGACGGCACGCGGACCAACAGTTCACGGCCACGGTCGCGCTCGGCGATGCTCATTGGCAACTCGGGCGCACCGCTGACGCGCGCGCCGCCTATCTCGACGCGCTCAGCCTGGCCGAGGCGGAACATCACCTGCCGTTCGAGGGCATGATGCAATTGCGACTCGCACGACTGGATGCGGACAAGACCTCGCTGAACGATCGTGTCGCCCGGGGAAAACGGGCCCTGGTGATTGCGCAAACCACCCACGATACCGCCGCCGAGGCGGAAGCCTGGTCGCTCCTCGCCGATCTCTACGGGCAACTGGGACAGGTCACGGAATCTCAGGATGCGGAAACACATGCGCTGGCGATCTACCGCAAGCGTGAGTTGTCCGTGCATGGAAACCGCTAGCCGTCAGACGGCTCTGGTCGCCCGCCAGGCGATGCCCGCTCCGATCAGCAACAACAGCGTCGATAACAGATAGGGCGCACCCGGCAAGTGCCAGTCGGCCTGCGGGCCGATGAACGCGGCGAAGGTCTGCGTGAACAGCGTGGGACCGATCAAACCGGCGATGCCGGTCAGGCTGGCAATGGCGCCCTGCAATTGTCCTTGCTCGGACGGACTTACGCGGCGCGTCATGAACATTTGCGAGGACGGACCGGCGAGTCCCCAAAAGGCCATCACCGGAATGCCTAAGCAATAGATGAATGGCGTGGGGGCGAGTCCATAGACGGCAAACCCGGTGGCCCCGCAGAGCAGCCCCGTGATCAACGTGCGCCGCTCCCCCAGCCGCGCCGTGATCGGCCTGACCAATGTGCCCTGCACGATCATGGCACAGACCCCGACCGCCGCAAGCGTGAACCCCACCGCCGACGGCCCCCACCCATACCGGTACCCCAGATACAACACCGCCACGCTGGGCAACACCCCGTGCGCAAGGTTCATCAGGAAGTTCGCGGTGGCCAGACCGAACAGCTCATGATGCGAACGCAAGAGAATCAACGCGCCGGCCGGATTGGCCCTTGCCCACCGGAACGCCGCCCGCTTTTCGGGCGGGAGCGATTCCGGGAGCACGAAATACCCGTAACAGGCATTGAGTAGACTCGTTGCCGCCGCCCCCCAAAAAGGCCAGCGGGGATCGATCGCGCCCAACAGTCCGCCGACCGCCGGACCCAACACAAACCCGAGGCCGAACGAAGCTCCCATCATGCCGAATGCCGCGGCGCGTTTCTCCGGCGGCGTCACATCGGCGATATAGGCGCCGGCCGTGCTGAAGCTCGATGACGCAATACCCGAGATCACCCGCCCCGCAAAGAGCCAGGCAAGTCCGGGCGCCAACGCCATGAGGATGAAATCGAGACCGAGCCCCAAATTGGACAGGAGTACGACCGGCCGCCGGCCGAAGCGATCGGACAATGCGCCTTGAATCGGCGAACAGACGAACTGCATCAAGGCCCAGGACGTACCCATCAGCCCGTAGATCTCCGCGGCCTGCGCGGTATCGCCGCCGAGAAACTGCTCGACGAGTTTCGGCAAAACGGGGATGATGATCCCGAACGACAACATGTCGAGCACGACCGTGACAAGGATGAAGAAGACCGCCGCTGGCCGCGGTGCCGTTGAACGATGCGGGTGATTCATGGGGTGCGCCATCGTAACAGGCTCGCAGGCCGGGCGTATAGAAGCAGTGGGCGGGATTCGACCGGGGCCGCGCCTCCTCTTGCCACCGGTTTTCTGATACGCTCCCGTCGATGCCCGCCACCCTGCAAGTCTTCATCGCCATCTTCTTTCTCGGCGCGCTGCTCCGCTCCTCCGGCCTGCTCGGGAAGGTCCATGCGGAGCGACTGGCCTCAATTGTCTTTTCAATCAGCCTGCCCGCGACCATTCTCGTGTCCTTGGATCAGGTGCCTTTCGCGCCCACGTTCTGGAAACTGCCTGTGGCCGCCTGCCTGGTGACCGTCGTGATGCTGCTCTGCTCCTGGCAACTCGCCCGACTCCTGCATCTGTCTCGATCGACGCAAGGTGGATTTCTGCTCGGCACCGGCTGTATCAATTCCGTGTACTTCGCCTATCCCGTCGTCCTCGCCACTCTTGGTGAGCCGGGGCTGGTCCAAGCCATTCTCTTCGACCTTGGCCAAACCACGCTGACACTCACGCTGATTTACGGTATCGCGGTCTGGCACGGGGCCACACGTTCCACCATTCGATCCGTCGCGGTCCGTTTTGTCTCATCGCCGCCGCTGTGGGCCCTCGGCTGCAGCCTCATGCTCACCTTACTCGCAATCCATCTGCCCGGCTGGGTGCGCGAGATACTCACCCCCATCCACCTCACCACGACACCCCTCGCGAGTCTGGTACTGGGCCTGTCGATCAGTTTTTCTGTGAGACGCCGCACATTGACCGTGGCGTTGTTGGGCGTGCTGGTGCGTATGGGCGGCGGGCTGCTCCTCGGTTTCGGAGCCGTGACGGTCCTGAGCCTCACCGGGATGGAGCGGGCGATCGTCATCCTCGTCGCCGCCATGCCCTCCGCCGTCATCGCCGTGATCTTCGCCGCAGACACAGGCTTGGACGAAGACCTGGTCGCCTCCATGGTTGCGCTGTCGATCTGCCTTGGCGTCGCCCTGCTCCCATGGCTCCCGCAGCTCACCCGCTTGCTGCTTCAGGGGTAAAGTCCACCATACCTGGCAGGACCGCTGTCTCGTTATACATAGCGATGAAAGCTCTTCGTCACCATGCGGGCTCTGGCTCCGGCTTCGGCCCTGAGCCCTCCAAGGCGCTTGATTGATTCCCACACAGGCCTGTACGCTTTGGGGCGCTCGCGGTGCCTGAGCGATCGGCCTCGACTCGCCGTCACGCGGACAATGGAGGATCCCCAATGGCCTCATATCCCTTTTTCACTCTCGTCTCGTCCGCTGCCCTGTGCGCATTGCTGATTGCGCAGCCCGCCCACACCCAACCGCAAGGTTCGGACATGTTCAGCACTTCAGGCGGGTACGATCGATTTGCCGTCGGCGATGCGCACCGCTGGTACGACAACCATTCGACGGAAACAAAAGAGAAGTCCGGTCATTGCCTCTCGGTCCTTGATGAAGCCAAGGCTTACCAAGAAACGGCCTTTGCCCTCTACGCCCAAGCCAAACAACCAGGCTTGGATAGTGCTCAAATCACAGCGCTCCGCAGGAAGGGCATGAAGCAGATCACACTTCGCGGGAATAAGATTCGCGCCTTCATCGATTGCTTCAATCAAGCCACGCGTCAGAGTCTCCCTCGCTCCGATACGTTCTCTACTGAGGGCGCCAACCTTCCGAGCGATCAGATTCAAACCCAGCCGGTCCCAAAGCCACCTTCACCCTCTGACAAAAACAGAGGCAAGGGCCCCACACGAGTGCCGGACAAACCACTGGTCCTTCGTCACCCGCAGCCGCAGGGTCAGGGAGATGTCTTCAATTCTGAATCATCCGGCTCAGACGAAGGCCCGCCGGTGGTCACGTCGAAACACCCCAAGCAAACACTCCATCGAGACTCACTCGACGACTCAGATTGTCTGCCGAAGATCGACTCGCACGTCATCCAGAGTCTGAACGAAGAAAGAAACGAACTCTTGCGCGCATTAGCCGGCGGCGGCTACATCACCGATTTGACCTTGCCCGCGTTGGGGAAACTCCTGGCGGGGCACTTGCACCACCTGACGGAACCGAACGAGGGCATGCTGTCGAAGGCGGCGCGGACGGCAAACCGTGCGATTGAACGTGCGCCGGTAGCGGCCGTCAAGGCCGGGCAAATGGTCGCCGAGTACATGAGGAACGATACCGCCGCCAACCATCGGTATCTCTATGGACAGGTGGAGAGCGCGGTAAAAAAGGCGGAAGAAGCCCTCAGGACGAAGCTTCACAATCCCCACATCACGATCGCAGAAATAGCGGATTCCTTCCTGGTGGGACGCGCCACGGGCGCAGTCTGCCAACACTGGACGCTCGTACAGCGCGCGGCGATGAAGAAGAAGGCCGACCAGGCAAAAGAAGCGGGCGCACGATGGCGGGATATTCGCAATATGAGCCCTCCCGGATCGAACGCTTGCGCCCCCGCTCGGGAGGATTGCTTTTGGCGAACTTTGCACAACGCCACTGGTGACCCATCGTATCAACTGCGCACAAAACAGCCGACGTGGAATGAAGTCTATGACAAACTCAAGCAACACTTCGGCGGCGCCAACACGAAGGACCCACTGACAGGACGTCCCGGTGACTTACAAAAAATGGCCGAAGGGTGGCCGGTGCCCGTCACAACGGATGAATTCGTTAAAGTCCTGAAACGTATGCCGAATAATTCGGAAGGCATGGTATTCATAGGGCGCGAGGATAGGAGTACTCACGTCTTCAATCTTGCAAAGTTCGCGGGAAGTCATTTGTACTGGGACGATCAGGTTCGAAGTTCCAACATGGACATTCTTTTTGCAGGCGCCAAGACGATAAGCTGGTTCCGATATAAGTAGTGTGGAGCCGGCGGATATTATCCCCGACAGAGGATCGCACTACGGCTGAGGACCAGGCCCAATACAGCCGGATCCCCCGGACTCGCGGCAGGCCTTGTAGTCACGATTTCTCGACTCCCACCGCCGCATGGCTTCTTCATAGTCGGCCTGTTTTCCCGCCTGGCGTAGATAGGTCATGCGCTCGCCGGAATTCTTAAACGTTCTCCCGACCGGCTCGATATTCAACGTGACCGTGCGCAGCTTCATCCCCACGACCGCCGCCTGCTCCTCCTCGTTACGAAACCCCACGTAACTGTTTCTCGCTTTGAGATGGTTGGCAAAGTAGTTGGCTTGATCGTGCCCTTGATCGCCGGCCTTGTCGAACCATTGAATCGCTTCCTGACGGCTCTGCGCCACCGCCATCCCAAATTGATACATCCGGCCAAGCCGAAACTGGCCCTCGGGATGTCCTTGCGCGGCGCTTTTCCGATACCATTGCACTGCGTCGCTCCAGTTTTCCCTCACGCCCCGGCCCTCTTCATACATCATTCCAAGGTTGCTCTGCGCTACGGCATTGCCCTGCTCTGCCGCCTTGCGATACCACCGCACCGCCTCCTCGTTGTTCCGGCGGACACCTTCGCCATGCTGATATTGATAGCCTATTTGCAGCTGCGCCTTGGGATTGCCCTGGTCTGCCAGCTTCTGAAACAGCCTGGCGGCTCCCGTAAAGTCTTTGGCCTTGTATAGGTTCGCCCCTTCGTCGAATTGAGCCTGGCCCGGCGCGACCGGATCCGGCCCACTGCCCAAACCTGCGAGCGCCTGCTGCGCGTCGCGGGAACCGGCTGCCGCGGCTTTCTGATAGTAGCTTCGCGCCTGCCCCACATCTTTCGAAAGACCGATCCCCTGTTCGTAGGCACGCCCCAGGTTCAGCAGTCCATCGGCATTGTTCTGCTCCGCCGCTTTGCGGTACCACTTGGCCGCTTCAACCGGATCGACCTTCACGCCGTCACCGCGCTCATAAAGATAGCCCAACACGGCCTGCGCCGACGCATGGTTTTGGTCCGCCGCCTTCCGAAACCAGGTCGCAGCCTGAGCCCGATCCTTCTTGTGATTGAGCGCGAAGGCGTGGGACAAACCGAGACAATATTGATCGGCGGGCGATCTCGGGTTCGACCCGATCTGGAGAATCGTTCTGCGGCAGGCCGCGAAATCCTCGTTCAGATCGGCCTGAGTGACGGCGGGCAGAAGAAGCAGCAGTGTGGCGAGCAGCGCAACGATCGGCATGTGCGACCTCCTTCTGGGATCCGTGGAAGGAAAGGCAAGGGCAGGATTGTAGCCTTCTTCATCCGCCCAGTCATCACGTGGCCTCTATCCCGGCACCCTCCTCACCCTTTGTTACCGGGATCGCAAAACAACGTCGCCATTCACGGCTGGGATACAACGGGAGTTCGCACATGTTCGGGACGGAACCCAACCCCGATGAGACGCGCAGGAATGCGCCGCAAGAAGGAAAACCGCACCAAGAGGCGCAATGGCCAGGGAGCGTACAAGGGACCCGTCTCCCCCAAGACCGGCTTGATGACACGATCCTGAATGAGCAGCTGCAGGCGCTGCGTCATCCGGGTCGGCCAATCACGCCGTCGCTGAACCTGACGGAGCTGGTCTAACGTCACCCGTCCCACGCGCAACGGGGCGGCCAGGAGATTCGCCGCCGCCACGGCATCCTGAGTCGCGAGGTTGATCCCCACACCTCCGACCGGTGACATGGCATGCGCCGCGTCACCGATACAGAGCAACCCCGGCTGCGCCCACTGCTGCATCCGATCAACCTGCACGGTGAGCAATCTGATCCGCTCCCAGCCCTGTAACTCGCCCGCCCGATCCGCGGCGAACGGCGCCAGCCGTGCCACACTCTCACGAAACGCCGCCAGCCCGGTGGCCTGAAGCTGCTGGTGCGTGCCTTTCGCGATGACAAACCCGCACTGCCAATAGTCTCCGCGATTGAGCATAATGAAGATGCGCCCCTGTTCGAATCGGCCGATCGGATCGACCGGATCATCAGATCGCCGCGAAAGCCGGAACCACAACACATCCATCGGCGCTCCGAATTCCTCTACTGCCAAGCCGGCCCTGGCGCGCACGACGGAATGCCGACCATCCGCTCCCACCACCACATCGGCATAGGCCTCCAACCCACCTTCCGGAGTCATGGCTCGAATCCCGATGACCCGGTCACCCACTTTGATGAGGTCGATCGCCTCGGCCCGCATCATCAGCCGGAACGTCGGATACCGCGCTCCTTCGGCGGCGAGAAACGCCAGAAAGTCCCATTGCGGAATGAACGCCACAAATCGGCATTGCGTGGAGAGGGACGAAAAGTCGGCGACGGTGAACGCCAGGTCCCCGAACTGTGCGTTGATGCGGAAAACCTTCTGGTGAGGCAAGGCCAGAAATCGATCCAGAAGTCCGAGTTCCTGCAGCACGTCGAGCGTAGAAGGATGGATGGTGTCGCCGCGGAAGTCCCGGAGAAAATCGGCATGTTTCTCCAACACCAGCACGTCAACCCCGGCGCGAGCCAACAGCAGGCCCAGCATCATCCCGGCCGGCCCTCCGCCGGCAATGCAGCAACGCGTGGAGATAGTCCTCATTGCGGATCTCGTCGATCGTCACGGGAACAATTGGGAAAAGGCTACTCTTTGCGGACGAGTGGGACAAGGGGTTCTCCGGAAGCACTCGTGACATCATGTCCGCTTGTCATCGGCCTCGATCCAACAGCTGTGGGAACGGCGTCACGTATTGTGAGGTTTATGCGACGGCAAAATTTGCCTGGCGCGCGTTGCCACAGGAGCAATCGCCGCCTCCACGTCGCATCTACGCGAATGGCAAGCGGTTTCCCCTGACTGTAGGACAATCCCTCAGAGCAATGAGTGACGGTATGGTGCTTGCTCTATCCTTTGCCAGACACGCTGGAGGAACGATCATGCACGACCCCGCGCTCTGGGCAAGTTGGTATGTCTGGCTGTTGGCGCTCCCCGTTCTGGTCATCGGCACCCTCATCTGGGACTGGATCCAGCGGCGACAGCCAGTGCGAGTACGAAAACGTCGCTAACGCCGTACTTCCGCCGTCGCCGGGCACAGGCTGGTTCAATCGAGGCGCCCACCGTCCTCCCTCTCGGGCATCGCTTCACGCACCGCACATCCCCGTTCGCTGACCGGGATTCGCCCCATTCAGAGCCGGCGCTTTTCTGGTGATGGCCCCTTCCACCTTTCCAAATCTTCACGGTTCTCAGCTCCCTCGTAATCTTCTTGCCAAGACCTTCGGGGTTTACGAGTTCCGCCCCGTATCCGAGTACCGTATGACAGGGCAGCGACGTGATCGACCGCTGCAGAACAGCGTCGCACATCTCCGGCGGAGCAACGGGAGCTCAGTCCTTGTAATGTGTGACGCCTGTACGAGCAGGGTATCCGACATGAACGCGTTCAGCGCCGTTTGGAAGCGTCGCTCGGACCGGGCCATCGGCCACTTCCGGACGTCCCTTCAGAATCTGGCAGCGGCTCATGCCCCGCCGGGTATTTCCAACCTGATCGACCACGTCACGCAACAGGCGGCCACGGCCATGCCCGGAGCGGACCTTTGGGCCGGAATCGCCGCGGATTGCCGGCGCGATCTCTCCGGCCTGTCCATCCACAAGGGAACCTTGGCTCAAGCGATCGAGTGGGAAACCCTCAAACTCCAGACTCGCCTTCGCAGCACAAACGGCCATCATCCCGACTCTGTCCCGCTGTTCCGCAATCGCCACGTACACATCGGCACCTTGATCCAACTCTGGCGCCATCTGGCATTCGACACCGAAACCTGGCTGGCTGAACAGGGTCATGAAACCCTGCTGGACATCGGACCGTGGGGCGGATTCAACTTTGTCGTGGACGATGATGGTTATACCCGCATGCCCTTCGCCAGACTCACTCTGGCAGTCGGCAGCCTGCCGGAAACGCCGCTGGACGACGCAGGAGGCCCCTTCTTCGACCACCTGCTTCCCTGCTACAGGGCGGAATTACAGGCGGCCGGGGTTCACTTCCCGGACCAATGGCAATGGCAATTCCCGAAACGCGACCAGGCGGGTCGATTGACGGAACTCTCCGGCACGCACTATTTTCCCGAGCACACGTACGATCGGCGCACCTTCATCAAGGTCCGCCTCTCCCGCTCCTGTGAAACGGTGGAGGAAATCACGTTGCAGGACCTGCTGCCCCTGCTGGAGCGGCTCCACTTCACGACCGACTGGGAGCTCTATCGAGCGCAGACGCAACCGGTCGATGCCCGCTTCGACCTGCAAGACTTCCTCTCACTCAACCATGTCGTGGAGGGCCTGTATCAGCGGACGGTGAAGGAAGAGCAGCTGTTGAACGAAATCAAAGATGCCTATCGAGGCGCCGTGCGATCGCCGAAAGTCCTGTACAAATATCTGGACACCGTGATCCGTTCCGGGTGGGTTGAGAATCTGTATTGGGCCCTGGCGGAAGCCGCACTCGGAGTGAAGCGCTACCAACGAGCGGTCTCCATCGATCGTGAAGTCTGTCCTCACATCCCCCCACGATTACTCATCCCGGTCAGGCGACATCTACAGACCTACCATGCGCGGCTGAGTGCCGTCGCTGCTGCTCCGGTGGAAGTCACAGCCTGACAGCCTCCAGCGTGCCGATACTGTCGGTCACCATCCGCCGACGAACCCGTCCGAATCCGCCGGCCCTCAGCCAGGCCTCGACTTCGTTCCAGGTATAACTTCGCCCGGTCGGCGTGAACGCGTACATCAACAGCGAAAACACCGCCGCCTCGGCAGGGAGGGTGCCGGCCGCGTTGAGAAAATACTCCACGATCGCCAGCTTCCCTCCGGGTCGCAGCGCGTCATGCACCCGTCTCAACAGGTCTCGATTTTCCGCCTCGCTGAAATCATGCAGCAGGTTGGAGATCAATACCAGATCGAACCCTGAGTCGAGCGGGGCAGTCAACACGTTCTCCTGCCGTACCGCGACACGGTTCGCCAAGCCGGCCTTGGTGATCTGGCGCCGGGCAACCCCGACGGACTGATCCACCAGCAGCACGCGAATCTCGGGATGCCGCTGCGCCAGCGCGATGGAGTAGGCGCCGGACCCGCCGCCCACATCCAAAAGGCGCGTCGCTCCACGCGGCAACCGGATGCGATCGATTGTGAGCGGTGCCAACACATAGCTGCGCTCGTGCATGGCCAGGGCAAACCGTTTCCGGAACGCCGCGGTCCTTGTGACCGGTGCCCAGCCGGGACGACCCCTCCGGATGGCGCGCGCCATCCCCGTCCAATCCAACCAGTGGTGGTTCAGCAACCACAGCAGATTGGTCACCGCCGTCGGGCTTCGGCCATCGAGATACTTCAGCCCCAACGTCGTATTCCAATAACGCCCCGCTTTCAGACGCACCAGGCCGAGCCCTGCCAGCGCCTGCAGCAGGAGTTCCATTCCCTCGTGCGAAGCGCGGCAGGCGGTGGCGAGTGAGTCGGCGCGCTTGCCGCCCCCTCCGATTGCCGTGAACAGGCCGAGTTCATTGGCCACGAGCAGCACTTTGGACTCCGCATAACCGTTCGCCAGCCGCATCAAGTCTCGATAGGTCACGAACCCTCCGCCGGAGTCACCGCCGGCTTGACCTCCATGTCCATCCACATCCCGCGGGAAAAATGGGGGGCTCCGGTCACCGGGTCCGCAAGAAAACAAAGCAGACCGTACCGCCCCGGCTCCAGCTCGAGATGCAGATAGGCCTGCCGACCCGGATCGATGCCGGTCACACCGCCGGCTTCCCGACCTGCGGAATTGGGAAGTCCTCCGGGTCGATACCGTTCAATGAAGTCCTGCGCCGATGCTCCTGCGGCGAGACGAATCAGCACCACTTCGTGGGCCTGCCGGCCCTCGTTCACGAGATGCACGGTTCGAGACCCCGCATGCAGCGGACCGCTCAACGCAAAGGCAAAATCGTTCAGTCTCAGAGTCGCGTCAGCCCGCGGCGCTGCTTCGCCGGAAGGCGCGGCCTCCCGCACCCGAAGCGCCCGTACCATGCCGCGCATGGCATGGGGACGGCCCGCGACGTCTGGAATGCCACAGAGTAACAGATAGTCTCCCGGTTCAAGTTGCATATCGACGGACGCCTCATCGCCGGGCGCGACACTATTCACTCCCCCATGACGCCGCAGCCAGTTCGGCAAGCTTGGCGACCGGGAAGCCAACGCCCGCTCGACATCGGTGATGGTCTTTCCCGAGGGGAGGGCCAGGAACTGAATCTGATGCACATCCCGGCCTCGGTTGATGAGCCGCACCGTTTGCCAACCGGATTCGAGCTGCTCAGGGCCGGTGAAGGCATAGTCTTCCGCGATGAACGTCGTGACGGCTGCCCCCACGGAATCAGGAAGGCCCGACTGACCCAAGAAGAGACTGGAAACCACCAACCAGCCGAGCACGGACCGGAACGGCATTCTTCTGAAGCGTTGAGTAGACATATCCGAGTGAGAATACTCCGACGCCTGGCTGGTTCCCAGCCCGGAATTCTGGACGCCTCCTAGACGGCCCCCGGGAGAATGAGGACTCTCCCTAGTCCTCATCATTTCACGGACATCCTATAGTCAGCCACCAAACCACCATCGGGGGAGGGAATGTATGAACTTGCTGCTCGTCCATCCAAGCCCATTGATGTATACCAAGATTTATCTGCGCCTGGAACCGTTGGGACTTGAGCTCGTCGCAGCCGCCGCGCGCCGGGCCGGTCACGACGTCGCGCTCATCGATCTGCAAGTGGAGTCACACGCGCAGTTCGTCACGTTGTTGAAGGAGCGTCGTCCCGATGCGATCGGCTTCTCCTGTAACTATCTGGCAAACGTACCCGAAATCGTGGACCTGGCGAGGCTCACAAAACAACAATTGCCGCATAGTGCGGTCTTCGTCGGCGGGCACAGCGCATCCTTCGTGGCCGAGGCCATGCTCGAGCATGCGGACGGCGCGATCGACTGTGTCCTGAAGGGCGAAGGGGAGAGCGCCATCGGGCCGCTGTTAACGGCCATCCAAGAAGACCGGTCGGCACTCGCAGAGGTCCCCGGCACCGTCACGCGCTATGGTGAAGGTCCGCCCGCCCGCATGATCACCAACCTGGACGATGTGCATCCGGCGCGCGACCTGCTGCGGCACCGGCGCAAATATTTCATCGGCGTGCTCGATCCCTGCGCCTCCATCGAATTCACCCGGGGTTGTCCCTGGGACTGTTCCTTCTGCAGCGCCTGGACTTTTTACGGACGCAGCTACCACATTGCCAGCCCCGAGAAGATCGTGGATGATCTGGCGTCCATTCGAGAGCCCGGCGTGTTCATTGTCGATGATGTCGCCTTTATTCAAGCCAAACAGGGCATGGCGATCGGCGAGGCCGTGGCCAGACGAGGAATCAAGAAGCAGTATTACCTGGAAACGAGAGGCGACGTGCTGCTTCGCAACAAAGAGGTGTTTCAGTTGTGGAAACGGCTGGGCCTCGCCTACATGTTCATCGGCATCGAGGCGATGGATGAAGAGGGGCTGGCACACCATCGTAAACGCACCACGATCAGCAAGAACCTCGAAGCGCTCGAATTCGCCCGCTCGCTCGGCATCACGGTCGCCATCAACCTGATCGCCGATCCCGCTTGGGATCGACGCCGCTTCGAGATCGTCCGGCAGTGGTGTCTGGAGATCCCCGAAATCGTGAACATCAGCGTGAACACGCCCTACCCCGGAACCGAATCGTGGCATACCGAAGCCCGGCATGTGACGACACGGGATTACCGCCTCTACGACATTCAACATGCCGTCCTCCCGACCACCTTGCCGCTGCCGGAATTTTATGCAGAATTGGTCAAGACGCAGCAGATCCTGAATCAGAAGCACCTGGGATGGAACGCCTTAAAATCGACGGCGCGGATCGCAGCCGGACATCTGTTGCGCGGCCAGACAAATTTCGTGAAGATGCTGTGGAAGTTCAACAGTGTGTACGATCCGAAGCTTCAATTGGCCGATCATGCCAGGGCCGTCGCGTACCAGATGCCGCTCCCGCCCGCACAGAAACAACAGATCAGCCCGGATCTGCTGTACATCCATCGTGCCCAGGGCCGCAAGGGCCGGGCCTTGGACGATTCCACCGAACAATTCGTCGAAACGACGAGAACCGGTACGAGCGCATAGATGCCGGCGCGAAAAAGACAGTCGTCGAGGTTCAGAGAGCAGGGTTACCGGTGCGGTGTGTGGATGTCAGAGTTGCGGCCCAGCGCCGGTTCCAACCGTATCGCCTGTTGGAAGAGGAGAGCGAATTCAGGCCGACCGGCGCGTAACCGCTCGGCCCGCTCCATCGACGCTCGAGCCTCGGCCGGCCGAGACAGCCTGATGAGACATCGGGCTTCATCCAGCCCTTGCTGAATCTGCAAGAAGACCGGCAACCGGTCTGAGCGGACTCTCTGAAAATAGCTCAACGCCGGCTCACAGTCCGCTTCACGGATTTTCCCAACGGCATAATTACGAAAACTCCGGCTCAGATTCCTCCCGAATGCCAGTAGCGCGTAGTCGGCCAGCGGCGATTCGGGATGTTGGGTCAGCAGTCCGGTCAACAGCGCCTGTCCCGCCTGCAATTGGTCGCCCCGCTGCCATAGCAGAAATTTTGCCGCTTCCTCACCTGCGGACGAGCCGGTCAGTAAGGAAGCGCCGACGCCATGCTCGTCGGCCACCGTCACGCTTGCCGCGGGCGACCGTATCCGGTCCTGTTGAGGCGCGCCCTGAGGACGGTATTCGGCCGTCACGCGATAGGTCCCCGGTCGATCGAACGTCCATCCCAGCGCGCCGTAAAAGACCGGAAAGATCGCTACGACTGCCTCGCCCGGAGCCAGCGCGATCCTGGGGTGCACGGCATCCGCGTAAAACAACGGCAGGAACACGAACCGCGGCCTATTCGAACTCGACACTTCAATTTGGATCGCGCCGGTTTGCGGGTCGAGCAGTTTAAACACTTCCACCGCTTTCGTCCCCGCATTGACGAGGCGGACGGTGGCATAGACCGGCTCTCCGAGACTCAGGGCGGACTCTCCCATGTCGAGCGTGAGCTCGAGCGTGGCGGAGCCGGGACCTTCCTGCGCCAGACCGTCATTTGACCACACCGCCGGAAACAGTAGCGCGATCACGCAGACGAGGAACACCTTCCTGGACAGGCGCGCGATAGAATCGAGGTGCATAGGCCGTCCTTCAGCCTCACTGACAATCGGTAATCGTTAATTCTTCCAGAGGATGCACCCAAACCGCATGGTCATTGGAAACCCACGTGAACGGCGCAGCCCCGATGGCGCCGGGAAATTTACACTGTCCCGGATGGTTGGCCAGATGCTCCCTGCTTTGCTCGGAAAAGCGGTACACCGGATCGCCCGTCAGATCGTCCGACTGGGTCATGAGCGAGGTGCCGTCGCCGTCACTGTGGTGGAGATTGAAGGCATGACCGATCTCGTGGGCCGTCGTGCGCAAATATTCTGGACCGCCGGACTGGATGCTGTTCATGCGATAAAAAATGGCGAAGGCCGACCTGGTATGTCCCTGCCACATCTTGCCCAGGATGAATTCAGGAAGACAGACATCGAGCACTTCGCCGTAGTGATTCACCACCGCACCATAGAGGTGATAGGTATTGCAGAAGTCAAAGGGACAGGCGGCCGTGGGAAACAGCGAGAGGTGGCGATGGCCGTTCTCCAACGCCGACAATTCGGCATCGCTGATGCACTCATCCTCGGCGATATTGAGCGGCTGAATCCCCGTGTCATCCTGCTCCACCGTCAATTTGATGCCTGCATCGTCGAAGATCGACTCCAACGTCACGGGCTGGCCATTCACCGTATGTTGCGGAGGAAACGTCGTTCCCGTCATACGGTCGAATTCCAAGGACACGCAGGAGACGAGCAGGCCGGCGAAAACCGGAATTGCCATCGAGACCAGTACGCGAAGCGGCGGCGGAGTGAACATGACGGCCTCCTGACGAACAGCGACTGCCGTGGTTCGGAGGGCAGGTAGAATGGTCTCCCAGGCTACGTAATTCAGGACTGTCTGTCAATCCGCACCGGCCGCTCCAAACCGAAAGCCCCTGCCGGCTCCTTCAATCGGCGGAATCATTTCCCGTCCATAGTTCACGCCGCCCTGAACCGCACTACGTAGTGGTATCGGATGGGATACGGAGCTGTATCCGATGCGATACCGCCCCAGCCTCGCACACATCCCGGCATAGTCAGTTGCTGAACCCAAGCGATTGTTATTACGCACAGAGGCTTCATCCCAGTTCCATGGCGCAGAGTTTGCGTCCTGTATGCTAGTCGGCCAATTCTCCTACCGGGCAAACCTATTGGCCGCACTTCCAGGATCGACAGCGGAAACCAAGGAGGAAACGATGCGCCGGATCACCCTGCTGATGCTGATTCTCTACGGATGTGTTCCACCTCCGCCTCACCAATTCGTGCCGGGAGGGCCGCTCGGCGAAGCCGGACAAACCGTGCAAGGACCGCGGCAAGCGAGCGATGAGGAAGTGCGCGCCATGTTGGCGGAATCGTCACTGCATCAGACAAATCCAGCGGGGCCAGTCGATTTGAACGGCCTGCTCACACAGATTACCCAAGCCACAAACTTTCGGCAGAAGCAGCGTTTGGTGGATCGGTATCACCATGCGGCCCTGCTTCTGCCGGAAGCCGAGCGAGCTCACGCTTTTCAACGATTACGCGAGGCGGCGGGACCGGGCTCGACTGCGAAGTGACGGCCCGCCGTCAAGCCTACAGATTCTGTCATCGCGATCCGGGTCAGAGCAAGAAAGGAAGGGATCATGAACCAGAAACACATCGGCAGGGTGCTGGTACTGTGCCTGACACTCGTTCTCGGCGGGCTATTCCTGACATCAACGCCGGCTGATGCCCACGATTGGCTCGGCGACTGTGTCGTGGATTTCGACAATACGTTCGCCTTGACCTATATCTACGGACAGGCCAGAGGAAACTTCGGCTACCCCACCGGCATCGACAATTCAGGCGAGTTGCAGCCCTGTAATGCTACCCATCAGGCCTGCTGGACCTATCGCCATCGCTGCTTCGGCAATTACATCAACGTGGACGATATGACCTATGGACACATCCATCTGGTCTTCGACAGCCCCAGCCTGGTCACTCCCTGTTTCTTCGATCCCGGCGATGGGCCGGGAGGGGGCTACGGACGAGTCGTCGGTGAGGACTGCGTCGCCGCCGACTGGATCCATGAACCGAGAACCCTCGGCACCCATGGCAAGGATCACTGGATCAAGATCTGGATGGAGGACCGGGTGACGCATCAGCCCAGGGTGTTCGACATGCCGATCATCAGAGTGGCCGGCACCGAGCCGATTCAATTCTGGTTCAGGAAATCGAACGGCAGCTGGTGGTACTGGTCGAATCTGGCGCCCAATCCCTGGCTGGTCGGCGGATGGGTTCAAGACGTGACTGAAGTGCGGATCAGAGGCGCGCAGGCGGCGAACGGGCCGTA
Source organism: Nitrospira sp. (assembly GCA_040376625.1). GTDB lineage: Bacteria > Nitrospirota > Nitrospiria > Nitrospirales > Nitrospiraceae > Nitrospira_A. The sequence goes on from JBEIQG010000038.1 coordinate 20,257, forward strand.
TTTCATCGGCGCCTTCTCGATCCTCGACTAACGGCTGTTGATACAGCCCGCCAGCAGCGTTCGCGCTTCGTTCAGAGGCTCACCGTATGGCACGAGTACGATTCGCCTCTTCGCTTGCTGCAGCCTTGCTGGACGGGCTATCTGAACAGCCTACATCGGAACATTCGGAGAGGAGGCCCCTACCGGCCGTCCGGAACCTGCAACTTGATGGAGAGCGCCTTACGGTCATCGGTGATCTGCGCCACGATCTTGTCGCCGGTCTTCAAGCGACCGCCCACCACGCCCTCGATTTTGGTCTCAGGCGTCACCTTCAACCGCTCTTCGTGACCGGAGAATTCTTTCACGACCAGTTCGCCCTCTTCCCAATACAAGACATCGGCCTTGATGACCAATGCGGCGGAGGCCGTAGAATCCGCTAACGCTGATGCGGGAATGACTGCGGAAAAGATGAGGTAGAACGCGAGAAGAAGTGCCATCACAAACCCTCCCGTTTTTTCTGAGAGTACCGATCCTTGGGGGAAAGTGTCAACCAGCAGGAATTGCCATAGTATGCGTTTCAATTTTCACGATTCACATCTTGAGCAAGAACGGTGACACCGGTCGCGCAGTCAGTGAACGAGGGGCGGATCCATATATTCATACTCATCAGGAATGTTCAGACACACTCTTCATACCGAATTTAAGTATTGCCTAAATCGCCTTGAGAGCCGATTCCTGTGCGTTTTCTCCATCACAAAAATGAGATCAGCCCATGTAAGCAGCTCTGGTGTGACTGGATTCTCCGCATCATGGTTGAGCCCCGCTGAAGTCACCTCGATCCCAGGCCACGACGAAAACAACTGTTCGCCGTAGGACTGCGCAACCGATTCTGGCCACAGATAAACAGTACGCGCTTCATGAGACGGAAGTGTACCGGCAGAACTAACGCCTCGCAAGAAAACGAAATTGCGCCTGGGGATCGAGGCTCGCTTTCCAGCCTAGGCGATGGGGAAAAACAATGCTCCTTCCACTTCCTCCGCGCTCCCTCGAGGGGCGGCCTGAGTATGCCCCCACTGCACGCCGTCCAACCAGGACCTCCAGAAGCCGCGCGTTGCGCGAGGAACGCGACGCGACGAATAAGGAGCGTCACATTTGCGCACGCCGGCGAGACGGTGAGCCGGCCGTGCCTAATGCTCTTTCCATTTCCCCCTCACTCCCTCAAGGGGGGCGGCCTGAGTGAGCCCCCACTGCGCGTCGTCCAACGAGGGCCTTCTCAGGCCGCGCATCAAGATCTAATGCTCCCTCCACTTACCCCCTGCATTCCCCTTGGGAGTAGCCGCATC
>JBEIQG010000288.1:0-3538 GCA_040376625.1 Nitrospira sp.
CGACTCCGAAGGCGTCGAAGGAAAATTCTTTGTTTGGACCCCCACCGAGGTACATGACGTCCTTAAGAACAACGAGGACGCACGGCGGTTCTGCGCACTCTACGACATCACGGAGTCAGGCAATTGGGAACATACGAACATCCCCCATCGGCTGCGACCTCTCGACGACGTGACCAGACAACTAAACCTGACCACCGACGAGTTGATGGAAATCGCGCTCCGTGCAAAGCCCCTGTTGTACGAAGCACGCCGACATCGTGTCCCCCCGGGTCTGGATAACAAGGTGATCACCTCGTGGAACGGGATGATGCTGTCGGCCATGGCCGAGGCCGCCAGGGTCTTTGGAAACGCCGCTTATCTCGAGAGCGCGCAACGGACAGCCGACTTTTTGCTCCGCAGTCATGCCAAGCCCGACGGCCGCTTACTGCGCACTTCACGGGGCGATCGCGCCCACCTCGATGCCTATCTTGAAGACTACGCATACCTGACAGAGGGATTGCTGGATCTCTATGAAGCCGGTTCATCCGAATCGTATCTCCAGGCAGCGGCACGACTGGCGGAGTACCTGATCAGTGACTTTATGGACCATGAACGAGGCGGGTTTTTCACGACGGCGACACACCATGAATCTCTCATTCTCCGACACCGGGAGGGTACGGACGGAGCCACACCCAGCGCCAACGCCGTCGCTGCGTCCGCACTTGCCCGACTGTCCTTTCACTTTGATCGTGACGATTGGCGCCGCGCCGCCATCGCTGCCATACGCGCCTACGGTCGGCAACTGACCCGCTATCCGCGCGCCTTCGCGAAGAGTCTTGCCGTGGTCGATTTTCTGATCGAAGGACCAGTGGAACTGGCCCTCGTAGGTCATGAGTCGCACGATGACTTTCGCGCCATCCGTGAGGCGGTGGCACATTGCTATCTTCCCAACCGCATCGTGGCAACGGGTTCTCCAGGGCACCCCTCTTCGCTTCCACTCTTGCGAGACCGTCCAGCCGTTTCCGGCAAGCCGACATTGTACATCTGTCGGAATTACACCTGCCGGCAACCGATCACCGATCCCCGTGTGGTCTCGGAGGCGTTGCAGGCTGACCAGACTGCGCCGAGGGAGCATGGAACGGAACCAACGCTGTTGCAAGGGATCAGCCTTCCAGGGCACGCCACGGTCCAGGGTACGGCGGCCTATGCGTCGCGATCAATGGCGCGGGACGGCGACGCAGGCTTGGCACAGGGCTTTGCGGTGCTCGGGTCGACCGGGCTGACCACAACACGGCTTGGATTCGGAACATACCGCGTCGATATGCAGCATGCCGACTACCGCGACGCGTTGAAAAAGGCCTTGCGAGCGTCTTGTAATCTCATCGACACCTCGACAAATTACACAGATGGCGACAGCGAACGATTGGTTGGCTCCGTGCTGGCCGAGCTGGCTGCCTCGGGTGAGATTCGCCGCGAGGAAATCATCGTGGTCTCCAAAATCGGGTATCTCCAGGGGCAGAATCTCAAACTTGCCGAAGCCAAGGACAAATCCGGCCGCCCCTACCCTGAACTGGTGAAGTACGGAGAGGGTATCTGGCATTGCATTCATCCTGAATTCTTGGCGGACCAGCTGACGTTGTCTCTCGATCGTTTGGGGCTGGCGACACTCGATCTCTGCCTTCTGCATAATCCTGAATATTTCCTCTCGGAATCGAGGCATCGTGGTCTAGCTGATCTCACCGCGCTTCGCGGGGAGTTCTATGCGAGAATTGAACGAGCCTTTGCCTATTTTGAAACACAGGTTTCGGCCGGACGGCTCCGCTTCTATGGCGTGTCGTCCAACACCGTTACCTCTGCGGCTGACGATCCGGAATCGACTTCGCTCGCGCATATGGTGCAAGCCGCTGAAGCCGCAGCACAAACCGTCGGTGCGTCTGCCCATCATTTTCGTGTGCTTCAATGTCCGATGAATCTTCTCGAGGCCGGCGCCGCCAGGACCGCCAACACCGGCCCGGCTCAACTTCAGACCGTGCTTGAGTATGCGAGCCAGAACAGGATCGCGGTGTTCGTGAACCGGCCGTTGAATGCCATGGTGACTCCAAACAGGATGTTGCGGCTGGCAAATCTCCCGCTCGAAGATCCGCCCATCGATATCGATCAACAGCTGAGCACGGTGGGTGCGCTCGAACAGGAATACCGGACTGCTCTCGCACCCAACATTCCCTCGTCCGGAACCGGGACGGCACCGGCCGAATACTTCAATTGGTCAGCCGAACTGCATCGCATTCATCCGCAGATACAGGGGCTCGAACATTGGGAACAGATCGAACACCACATGATCGCTCCACAGATCAACCAGGTCTTACAGCTGCTCGCACGCCAGCTTTCCGGAGATGGAGCCGAACAATGGGAACGCTGGCGTCAACGCTATATTCCTGAGCTCCTGACGCTGCTGCGTGGATTCCGGCGCGAAGCAATCTTGAGAAGCCACGCGCAGACGGAACGAGTCGCGCAAACGATCGACCCTCTGTTGCCAGCCTCACACCGCACCGCATCGCTCTCTCAAAAAATGTTGTGGCTCCTCACGAGTACGCCTGGAGTCACCTGCGTGTTGAACGGTATGCGGACACCAAAGTACGTTGAGGATTCATTGGCGATCTTGAGATGGGAACCGATCAGAGATACCCAGCCGATCTATGAAGCGGCACTGACGCTGCCTCGGTAACATTCGGCTCATCCTTCCTGAGGAGGAGGATTTATGAGACAGGTTCGCAGTGTCATGGCATCAAGCACGTTCGTCCTCGTCATGCTGCTACTCCAGGGGTGCGCCGCAAAATGGTGGTGGGGATCGGAATCGGGGCAAGAGGGGCAGGCTCAAGCAGAACTGATCAAGGAGCCCGTGATCAAAGTGATACCTCCTGACGACAGGCACCTGATTGACTCCCGAACCAGCCCGGCCATGCAGTCTGAGCTTTTCTCTCGAAACGCGACCGGCCTGGCCCATGAGACATTTGGTGACGTCCTATTCGATTTTGATCAAGACACACTCAGGATGGAGGCGATGCGTGCCTTAGACGCTGACGCCAAACACCTGCAACACGACCGAGCGACCCGCCTCCTTTTGGAAGGGCGCGGGGATGACTTCGGCACGTCGGCGTATAATCTCGTGCTGGGCGAACGCCGAGCACGAAATGTACAGTCCTACCTTCGGGAACTGGGGCTCTCCATCGATGTCACGACAACAAGTTACGGGAAAGATCGTCCGCTGTGTTTTGAGTATTCCGACGATTGCAGACGGAGAAACAGGAGTGTCCATTTCGTCGTCAACGAATAGGCATCCCACTCCGCCATGCTCTCCTTCTGGCCTATGCTTGTCACACACAGTTTACACGCTGATTGTTGACAGGCGCCTTCGCTTTCATTAAGGTCCAACGATTCTTCCATCGTAGGAAACTTCTGTGTCTAAGCTCGCCGTCATCGACATTGGGACCAACTCGATTCATATGGTGCTGGCTGAAATTCTCCCCGATGCCAGTTTCAAGATACTCGATCGTTTTAA
>JBEIQG010000161.1:0-8703 GCA_040376625.1 Nitrospira sp.
GGCCTCGCCTCCTCGCTCAGGACGGCCTCTTCCGGTCACTGAACCCATTGTGTGCCACGCCGAGGAACGACGGCATCGCCACCACAGGGATCCGGCTGGAGACGCGTGGCCCCCCTCCGGGCAGCGATCGACCGCCCTGACCGATATAAACTATTTTTTCCCTGTCCGTGAATCGTGTAGCAATCCCCCTATTCATCTGTTAGGATGCAGCGTGATCTCATGACGGGCCGCATGGGAATCATGGTTTCTGATGGCTCATCACCGATGTTGTTTGTTACCGAGAAGTTGATCGGAAGTCAGACCCAAGTCGCCTCAATCATCGCGTCTTCGGCCCGCTCATTCCCCTCATATGCCTGTTCTCGCGTCGCCGACAATGTCACCATTCAAAAGGAGAGACCCCTATGGGTACTAAATTGTATGTCGGCGGACTGCCGTATGCTGCAACTGAATCGCAACTGAGCAACTTGTTTTCCGCTCACGGCACCGTTGAATCGGCGCGCGTGATCACGGACAAGTTCACCGGGCAATCGCGCGGCTTCGGCTTCGTGGACATGTCTACGGCAGATGAAGCGAAGGCAGCCATCACGGCGTTGAACGGATCGGACATGGATGGCCGGCAGCTCACCGTCAATGAAGCGAAGCCGCAAGAAGCTCGCTCCGGTGGCGGCGGCGGCGGGGGTGGACGGTTCGGCGGCGGTGAAAACCGCGGCGGACGCAGCCGCTTCTAAGAGGTCACGAGATTCGTCTCGTCTCCCGAGGGGCGCTTCAACTGAAGCGCCCCTTCTTTTTTGTCCTGTGTCGGGCGGGGCTACTGTTCATCCGGCTTTCCCCGCAGCGATTTCAGACGCGCCCGCTTGGTCTTACTGTCCAATCTTCTCTTAGTCGATCCCTTGGTCGGTTTCGTCGGACGACGCGGCGGACGCACCACCGCCACTGACCGAATCAATTCCTGCAGACGTTCCAAGGCCAGCGCACGGTTACGCTCCTGACTCCGAGAGTCCTGCGCCTTAATAATAATGGTGCCTTCACGCGAAACCCGGTGGTCCCGCAAGGCCAGCAACCGTTGCTTGTAGAACGGCGGAAGGGAAGACGCGAGAATATTGAATCGAAGATGTATCGCGGAGGAAACCTTATTGACGTGCTGCCCACCGGCGCCCTGTGCCCGCACAGCGGTCAATTCGATCTCCTCGTCCGGGATGATCACATGCTGTGAAATGAACAACATAGCGGTTAGATTCTACGCCTGACGGTGACGAGAACGTACTCGGGAGGCGGGGCGAGAGTCAATCACGCGAGCACGCACACCCTGTTCGCTCGGACATTTTCCCGGTCACACGCCCCTCCCTGCCTGATAGAAGTGTATCCATGAACGGGGTATGATACTAAGGTTTTACCCTTTACTCCACGACACAAGATTGCGATGGAACCTGCGCAGAACAACGCACCCGCTACCGCCGCCTTGGTAGCGCATAGACGCAGATCGTCCAAAGGAGGACTCCCGCTGGTCTTGCTTGTGTGTTTTTTCATCGCTACGGCATTGGGACTCTATGCGCTGTCGTTCCTCCGAACGATGCTGGTCTCGGAACGTGGGCGAGAATTAGCCATGGATGCCGCCGCAGTCGCAGATACCCTCGACCGCGTCATGTTCGAACGGTTCGGCGATATCCAGCTATTTGCGAATGACGGCATGCTCCGGGCCGGCACCGGGTCCGAAAAGACCACCCGGCTCCTGGACTACAAACGACTCTACCAATACTACTCCTGGCTGGGCGTCGCCGATGAGAAGGGGGAACTCATCGCCGCCACCGACCCGCTGCCCGCACAGGGGACCCAAGGCTTGAACCCCGAGTCGTTCGAGCTGGTGCGCAGGACCGGACAGGTTCACTTCGAAGCAATGCGGCCCTCCCCTGCATCACACAAAAAGATGAATATCGGATTTACGGCGCCCATCTATGGTCCAAAAGGAGAGTTTCATGGAGTGGTAGCTACCCGAGTGCCATTTGATCATCTTCAGTCGATCTTCGAGCAAGAAGGCAGGCTGCGATACGGAGAGAGAGCCTATGACTGGCTGCTGCTCGACCGGGAGGGAACGGTCCTTGGTGAAAAACATCCATCCCCGGCCCTGAACGGCGGTCCGGTGAAGATAGATTTGCCTTGGCAAGCCCAAGCCGTCATTGACCGGGAGCATCCCGGTTTCGTGCAGGAAACCCACAGTCGCCGAGGAAACGCCGTCGTCACCGGCTATGCGTGGACCAGAGGGTATCGCACCTTTCAGGGATTCGACTGGCTGGTCCTGTTTCGCTTGGACCGTGATCAGGTCTATGCTCCGGTTGATCGACTGATCTGGATGGTGGGAGGGATCGGATTGCTGGTCATCCTCCCCCTCACCGGCTATGGCATCTGGGCCTCGTGGGAACTGGGACGGGAGCGGAGCGACCTGATCAAAGCGCGGCAAGACTTGGAGCGGTCCGTGACAGAACTCGGCCGTTCCAATGCCGACCTCCAACAGTTCGCCTATGTGGCGTCGCACGACTTGCAGGAACCCCTCCGCATGGTGAGCAGCTACACGCAACTCATCGCGAAACGCTACAAGGGGAAACTCGATGCGGATGCGGATGAATTCATCGCCTTCGCCGTCGACGGCGCCAATCGCATGCAACGGCTCATCCAGGACCTCCTGGCCTATTCGCGAGTCAATACGGGAGGCCGACGATTCGAACCCACAGCCATGGCGAGGGTTCTAACGGACGCGTTGTACAATCTCACGAACGCCGTTACCGAGAGCCGGGCCATCATCACCCATGATCCGTTGCCGGCGGTGATGGGCGACGACAAACAATTGGCACAATTGCTCCAGAATCTGCTGAGTAATGCCGTCAAGTTCGCCGGGGCGCAACCGCCGCGCATACACATCTCCGCAAAGCAAGCCGATGGTGAATGGTGGTTTTCCGTTCGCGATCACGGCATCGGAATCGACCCCCAATATGCGGATCGTATTTTTGTCATTTTCCAGCGGCTCCACACGAGAGAAGAGTACCCGGGAACGGGCATCGGCCTGGCCATTTGCAAGAAGATCATCGAACGCCATGGCGGACGTATGTGGGTGGAATCGGAACTCGGCAAGGGAGCGACGTTTTATTTTACCTTGCGCGATGAGGAATCCGACACATCGACGCAGACACTGAATCGCTGAAGGAAGGAGCAGGAGTTGTATGGTTCCCGAGTTGGTCAAACCCATCGAGATTCTGCTGGTTGAAGATAACCCGGGCGATGTTCGCTTGACGATGGAAGCGCTGAAGGAAGCCAAGGTCGTGAACCATCTGACCGTGATGAAAGACGGTGAAGAGGCTTTGGCCTATCTGCGCCGAGAGGGTCCTTATGCAGACGCGAAGCGACCCCACCTGATCCTGCTCGATTTGAATCTGCCCCGAAAAGACGGCCGGGAGGTGCTGGCTCAGATCAAGGCCGAGGAGCCGTTGAAACGCATTCCGGTGGTCGTGCTGACGACCTCGGAAGACGAACAGGATGTCCTGAAGAGTTATAACCTGCACGCCAATTGCTATATCACAAAGCCGGTGGATCTGGATCAATTCATTCGGGTGGTGCGATCCATCGAAGACTTTTGGCTCGGGATCGTCGTGTTGCCGATCCCACCGCAAAACGGAATCAGGTGAGCACCGCTCCTGCACATATCCTGCTGGTTGAAGACAATGCCGGCGATGCTCGCCTCCTGAGGGAACTCTTGACGGAAACCGGCGCCGACCGGTTCACCCTCAGGCATGTCGAGCGGCTCGATGCCGCCATCCAATGCCTGACTCAGGCCGCGTTCGACATCATTCTCCTGGATCTTTCGTTGCCCGACAGCCAAGGGGCCGAGACACTATTCAGGATGCACGCGGCGGCCCAGGGTATTCCGATCGTGCTGATGACCGGACAGGAAGATGAGGCATTAGGACTACAGCTCATCCAAGCGGGGGCCCAGGACTATCTCGTGAAAGGACAGACGACCGCCCTGCTCCTGGCACGCGCCCTGAAGTATGCAGTCGAACGCAAGCGGCTGGAGGAAGACCTGCGGCAGAAAACGCGTTTTCTCCAGTCCGTGCTGGACAACATGGCCGAAGGCGTGGTGATGGCCGATGAAAGCGGAACGTTCCAGGTGTGGAACCAGGCCGCTGAACGTATCATCGGAAACGGTCCTGCCGACAGAGGAATCGGACAATGGTCCCAACATTACGCTCTATTCTTACCGGATAGGGTAACACCGTTCCCGCCAAATGAATTACCCCTGGCAAGAGCGATCCGTGGAGAATCCGTGACCGATGTCTTGATCTTTTTTCGACGGCCGCATTGGCCCGGCGAGGCCTGGCTCAGCGTCACGGCCAGGCCATTGCTGGATGACACCGGGCAAATCCGCGGAGGGGTGGCCGTCTTTCGGGACATCACCGCCGCAAAGCGAACCGATGAAGCGCTCCGGGACAGCCAAGAACGGTATCGACAGCTCGTCACCAAAGCCAGCGACATCATCTATAGAACGGACGCATCGGGCCGGTTCACCTTTGTGAACCCTGTCGCCATGCGCATCATGAAATATGCGGAACCGGAGCTGTTGGGGCGCCGATTCATCGAGTTGATTAATCCCGATCATCAGCCGGCGGCGGAACGATTCTACGGACGACAGTTCATCCGTAAACGGCCCAGCACCTACTACGAGTTTCTCGCCCTGGCCAAGGACGGCAGCGAAGTGTGGATCGGCCAGAATGTGCAAGTTCTCTTGGAACAGGGCTCGGTCGTCGGGTTCCAGGCGGTGGCCCGTGACATCACGGACCGCAAACGGGCGGAGGAGGCGCGGCTCGAGAGTGAAGAACGGTTGCGGTCGATCGTGCAATCAACCGGCGACGCGATCATTCTGATGGATACCCGGGGGCAGGTGGCCTTCTGGAACAGCGGCGCTGAGAAGATCTTTGGTTATACGGCCGAGGAGATGTTGGGGCAATCGGTAACCCGTATTATTCCGTCACGACTCCGCGAAGCGCACCAACGAGGCGTCGAACGGGTTGCCGCAGCCGGCCGATTGACCTTAGAGGCAGACATGTTTGAACTGACCGGTCTCAGGAAAGACGGAACCGAGTTTCCATTGGAGTTCAGCCTGGCGGCCTGGACGGCCAAGTCCACACTCTTTATCACCGGCATCATTCGCGATATCAGCGCGCGCAGGCAGGCAGAGTCGGCACTGCGAGATAGCGAAGAACGATTTAGGGCGATCATGGACCATAGTCCGGCCCTGATTTTCATCAAAGACCTTGCCGGGCGCTATCTCCAGGCGAACCGTCAGTTTGAAATTATTTCCCATCTGGCCCCCGGTGACCTCGTCGGCAAAACCGACGAAGAAGTCTTCCCTCCGGAACAAGCCGCCGTATTTCGAGACAACGACCGCAAGGTCTTGGAGACCGGAGCGCCCATGAAATTCGAAGAAGCGGTGCTCCATGACGACGGCCTCCACACCAGCGTTGTCGTCAAGTTTCCCCTGCTCGATGCGTATGGCCGGTGCTATGCCTTGTGCGGCATCGCCACCGATATTACGGACCGGAAACGGGCGGAAGAAGCCCGACAACAGCTCACGAAGGATCGTCTGCTGCTGCTGGAGTCCACCGGGGAAGGGATTTATGGCATTGACCGCCAGGGCCGCTGCACCTTCATCAATTCAGCTGCAGCGCGCATGTTGGGTTTTCTCTCCGACGAGCTCCTCGGTCAGGATATGCATGAATGCATCCATTATTCCTTCCCGGATGGCACCGCATATCCCCGTGCGGCCTGCCGGATCAAAGAGACGCTCAAGCGCGGAAAAGGGTTCAAGGGGGATGAGGAAGTGTACTGGCGCAAGGACGGGACGGCTTTTCCGGTGGAGTACTCTTCGTTTCCGATCATCGAACAAGAGCAGATCATCGGAGCTGTGGTGGTTTTTCTCGACATCACCGAGCGCAAACGGGCCGAGCAACAGCTCACCCTCTCCCATGATCAACTCAGAAAACTGACCGCACGGCTCGAGTCGGTGCGAGAAGAAGAGCGAATTCTGATCGCCCGTGAGATCCATGACGAATTGGGTCAAGCGTTGACAGGGGTGAAACTTGACCTCTGCCTGTTACGCGACCAGCTATCCGTGGCCGCTCCCGGGTTGCTGAAAAGGCTGGAGTCGATTGCCACGTTGGTCGACGGCACGATCCAGTCGGTTCAACGGATCGCCACAGAGTTGCGCCCTGTCGTCCTCGATCAACTCGGCCTCATCCCCGCCATCGAATGGCAGGCCCATGAATTTCAGGTACGCACAGGGATTCAATGCACGCTCGACGTCTATCTCCGCACTGTCACGCTGTCTCATGCCGGCTCGACGGCCATGTTCAGAATTTTTCAGGAGATCCTGACCAATGTGGCTCGCCATGCCCGAGCGTCCGTCGTCCACATTACCCTTCAAGAGCAGGCCGGCAGTCTTGTGCTGGAAGTGCGCGACAACGGCCGTGGCGTCACCGATGCTGAATTGGCCGACCCCCATTCCCTGGGCCTGGTGGGGATGCGGGAGCGAGCCCTGCTCCTGGGAGGGGAAACCATCTTCACAGGGAATCCCGGGACGGGCACGGCGGTGAGGGTCCGGATTCCTCTTGGTCAGCCGTAGTCGTCCCGACGCCGGAACAGTACACGGAGCACTGCAGGTTCAGCGCATAGACGCAGTAACGCAAGGAGGACCCCGGTGACAAGAATTCTCGTCGTAGATGATCACGCCGTGGTCCGACAGGGTGTCAAACAAATTCTCAGCGAACAGTTCCATGGGGCCGTTCTTGGCGATGCTCAAAACGCGGATGAGATGATCGCGCAGGTTGGGAAGCACAGTTGGGACATTGTGATTCTCGATGTCGGCATGCCAGGGAAGAGCGGGCTCGACGCGCTCAAAGAGCTCAAACAGGCTCGGCCGAAACTCCCCGTCCTCGTGCTGAGCGGCTATCCGGAAGACCAACTGGCGTTACGGATGTTGAAAGCAGGCGCGGCCGGTTATCTGTCGAAGGACAGTGCGCCGAACGAACTCGTGCAAGCCCTCCGGAAGATCCTCGGCGGCGGCAAATTCGTGAGTCCGGCAGTGGCGGAACTCCTGGCACAAAATCTGGAGAGTGACTGGGAGAAACCTCCGCACGAGCAATTGTCTGATCGCGAATACCAGGTCATGTGTTTAATCGCTGTGGGAAAAAGCTTGAAAGACATCGCGGACGATTTGTGCGTCGGCATCAGCACCATCAATACCTACCGGGCGCGCATTCTCGAAAAAATGCAGCTAAAGAACAACACCGAATTGACGCATTACGCGATTGAACACCACCTCGTGAACCGGCTCATCAAATGATGAGCGATCATTCGTTCCTCATTGTCAATTTTCCCTGCTTCGACAGACTCTCTTCGTAGCACAAACGGCGACAGACTCCATCGGTCAAACGGCGACGCGTAAATTGCGTAAAGGGCGATGCTGCCCGGAGCCTGCTTCCGGTAGAGATAGCACGGTCGCGGCATGCTGGTTGCTAGACAGTTCGCACCATTGCTCACACGAGATGATCGGACGGCATGAGTGGCCTGACCCCTCCCTATCACTCAGCTGCTAACCGGACAGAGGCGGGTGATATGACCGAATTCTACGAGACAGAAGCCCTCATAATCGGAGAGCTGGAACGGCAGGGGCCATGCACACTGGATGCACTGGCCTACAGATTTCCCGCCTGCACCTGGAATCAGATATTCATGGCGGTCGATGCCTTGTCGCGTGAGGGCACGCTCTCTCTCCAACCCCGCGCTCGCTGCCAATACTTGGTTTCTCTCGTGTCTCTTCACCCACAACACTTGCACCACTTCAATCCCGGCAGGCGTGAAGCGGAGAGCCGACGAAATACCTATGGTTCCTAGGGGAGATACAGGGGAGGCCGACACATGAGCGCAACGATGAACAACACCAAACAGACCGCAAGATCCCGTGTCATGATCGTCGATCCTGAATGGCAATTCGGACTCAAACTGGCAGATTGCCTCGCAACTAATGGGTACCATGCGGTCCTCGTTCGAGACCTTCAATCCATGCTCACCGAGCTCGGGGAGATACAGCCGGAGGCCATCCTGTTGAGCTCAGACTCTTGCGATGAGAAACGGGGGACCGCTGAATTTGACACCCTCGGGGCACTCAACGTCCTCTGCCCCCACGCGCCGGTGTTGACAGTCGCCGAACGGATGCGAGACGCGTCGGATGCCCTCTCCACCCCAATCGACGCTCGCGCAAGTGGTGAGATTCCGCCCGTGCACAATCGCGTCGAGGAACTGCTGCGAGCAACGTTCGGTATTCCATGCGTACGCGCAGCCCTGACGTGATGCGCTCATCTTGAAAAGAACAACACTCACTCGGACTCAACAGGGAGATTCAGTCATGGCACAGCGCCGGTTAAGGGCCATTGAAGACAGCGTCCGGATGCCCAGTCGATCCACAATGGAGAGCGAAAGCTCGGCCCGACAACGGTCGGGTCCTGAGCAGCCGCCACAGCAGGCCGGTGGCGAAGCGACGACCGAGGAAATCAGGACGCGGATCGAGAAGCTGGCCTATGAGCTCTATCAGCAACGAGGGCGGCAGGACGGGTACGACCGTCAAGACTGGCTGGAGGCCGAACGATTGACCCTCGCGGA
>JBEIQG010000218.1:0-5996 GCA_040376625.1 Nitrospira sp.
CCTGATGACGACATTTCTGGCGATTGCTGAACGGGCCGGGTTGGCCTTTACGTCGTACCACTGTGAGGCGGAAGGACGGTTGGAACTTGTCGAGGGCAAGTTTCAGGTCACCGTGATTACCTTGCGTCCACGGATTACGTTGCAGTCGGGAAGTGACGCGGCGAAAGCCAAGGAACTCATCGAGAAGGCAGAGGCCAACTGCCTGATTTCGAATTCGATGAAAACACGCATCGCCCTCGAGCCCGCCATCGCCTAGTGCTCCGGATTGGGGCATCCTGCGCCAGCCGGGGGCGGGTGCTGGGGTAATTTTCTCCACAGTTCGACCGGCTGTGCTCCCTTTCCTTCCTCGAAGCAGCCCATTCAACGCATTTGTACTGCCCAGCCTGTCGGCATCACTGGCACGAGGATCGCATTCTCGCCATCGTATGTGGGTGCTATGGGTGCGCGTCAACTCCTTGCAAAGGAGAAGAGGATGAACGCCAGAGCCACCGGTACGATTCTTCTATCGATATCCTTCGTTGCGGCAGTGGGCAGTGGTTCGTATGCGGCCGGGGCGAGTGTGGCCAAAGGCAAAGTGCTGTTTACCAATCTCTGCATCCGTTGCCACGGAGTCGATGGGAAGGGCGACGCCTATATGAAGTTTAATCCTCCGGTCGCCGATCTCAGCTCTCCGGCCGTGCAACGTCAATTGGACGCGTCCCTGATGAAAGCGATTCACGACGGCCGGAAGAATACTGCTATGGGGGCCTGGAAATTTGTCCTTTCCGATGAAGAAATTCGTGATGTCACGGCCTACGTACGAGTGCTCGGGAGTAGTGCCAGTCACAAGCTCCCCTAAGCGAGAGGAGTGGATCCATCTATGAGATGGCGTGTCCTTGGGTTGGGAACTGCAGTGTTATGGATCGTCACGATGGGCGTCATCGCCACTTTCTTCGTCCAGGGGCATACCAGGCCTGGGGCTGATGGGCGCACGGAAATTGTGCTGGCGCCGGCGGAGCGCGATCTGATCCTGGCAGAGATGCGGCAATTGCTCAAGTCGGTACATGGAGTGGTGACGGCATTGGGGAGCCAAGACCAGAACCCGAAGGCCGCAGAAGCCGCCGCCCGTTCGGCAGGCATGGCGATGGCGGCAGACGTCAATCCCGCCATCATGCTGAAACTGCCCCTGCCGTTTAAACAAATGGGCATGTCGATTCATAAGGATATGGATCATCTGGCCGACGGCATTGCGCAGGGGGAAACCTCTGTTCAAATTCTCAGTCGCCTGTCGAGCATGACTGCGCGTTGTACCGCCTGCCACGACATGTATCGGTTTGGAACGGATAAGTAGCGGTCAGCCGTCGGCGCGCAGGTTCGACTACCGGTTGAGAGCTGAGGGGGCAGCTGAAAACTCGGAGAGGAAACGTCCGGGAAAAGATGAATCCATTTTGACGACGATGACTCATATCAGTTGAGAGCGATCAAGCCACTGCCCTTCCGACCAGGTGAAGGCAGATATCTCGGGGTTGATCGCATGACTGCAACGAAGGAGGTGCTGTGATGGCATGCAATGTTGGTGGAATCGAGCGCCCGGTCCGGATTGTTTTGGGGATCTTGTTGATCGGACTCGGTGCCTTTGGCGGGCTTCCGCCTGTGGGTATGGGAATTGCGCTGGCGATGGGAACCATTGCGCTGGTGACGGGCGCCCTCGGGTTTTGCCCGGTATGGACGCTGCTGGGTATCAATACCTGCCCGGCGGGAGCGGGTAAAAAATCCTGAGACGGCAGGTTGCTCTGTAGGGTGTGAGGACTGTTGACCTTGAACGGTCCGCAGAGTGCCGGTGGCAATTCCGTCACTGGAATAGCGCGAAGGAGGACAGGATGACGACGATGGTGAGACCGGGTGTACCGGTAGGCGGATTTAGGACGGTCGGGCAGATCGTGGGGACCAATCAATTGCGCATTCACCGTAATCAGAGCGCATTGGCAATTGCGGTGGAGTTGCTGACGACTCATACACCCGGGGCGCCGGTGGTCGATGACGCGGGACAGTATATCGGATTCATCAGTGAATTCGATTTATTGAAAGCACTCCGGTCGAACCAGGATCTCAATCAGCTGACGGCAGAACAGGTCATGGTCAAGGACCGGATCACCGTGACGGGGGAGACACCGATCGAAGATGCGGTTCGAATCATGGAAGAGAAACGGCTGCTCAATCTTCCGGTCGAGATGGACGGAACGGTCAGGTATACTCTGACGCGGCACGACTTGCTGCGGGCCTGGATCGGCCTGGGGCTGGACATCGAGAACCAGACGGCGTAGCGAGTGCGCTTCAAACATTCGGATGGCGGAAGGAAACGGTAGTGGATCTGCTGCCGTTTCCTTTCTTTTCCAAGATCACCACTAACGATCGAGTGCGAACGTGAGCCATTCCGGCGATATGCAGGGGGGTGAGGGGGCAGGGCTTTCGACGCCGGTCGGATCTCGGAGGACGTTTTTTCACTGGATGACCGTTGCTGCGGCCGCGGTGGTGGGGGTGGGGTTGGCTGTGCCGTTGCTCGGTTCGCTGGTGTCACCGGCGTTTACGCGACGCAAACGTGAATGGGTCGATGTCGGCCCGGTGGATACATTGCCGGCGGGGCGCCCCACGCAATTGGATCATGTGACGACCGTCCGCGATGGCTGGCTGGAAGCGAGGTCCCAGAAGGCCGTATGGGCGGTAAAGCATGCGCAAGGCGAGGTGAAGGTCTTTTCGCCGATCTGCACCCATTTGGGATGCGGGTATCGCTGGGACGACACAGAAAAGAAGTTCCTGTGCCCCTGTCACGGGAGCGCCTATGACATCAACGGGCAGGTGCTCGGCGGACCCGCGCCGCGTCCGTTGGATGTGTTGCCGTCGAAAGTGGAGGGCGGCCGGCTCCTCGTCATGTATCAGGACTTCAAATCAGGACTGTCAAAGAGTGTCGAAGCGTAACGTTGCGTGCTGGACAGAGGAGAAGAGTGATGCGCCGCAAGATGCGCAACCTGTCTCGGTTCGCGTCCGATGAGGACTATGCCCACTCGCCTCTACAGTTGGCTCGACAGCCGCCTGAATCTGAAACCGGTTCAGCGCACGCTGCTCGACGAACCGATTCCCGGCGGGGCCAGCTGGACTTACGTGTTCGGGTCCGTGACACTGTTTCTCTTCGTTCTGCAGGCCGTCACCGGCATGTTCCTCGCGCTGTATTATGCCCCCACGCCGGACCACGCCTACGACAGCGTCCGATTCATAGAAACCGAGATCACCTTCGGATGGTTCGTGCGTGGGCTCCACCACTGGGGCGCGTCGTCGATGGTTGTGGCAATCGGTCTCCATATGCTGCAGACGTTTCTCTATGGTGCCTACAAAAAACCGCGCGAAGTGATGTGGATGGTCGGAGTCGTGCTGTTCCTCGTCGTAATGACGTTCGCCTTTACCGGCTATCTGCTGCCCTGGGATCAAACCGCCTATTGGGCGACGCAGATCGGCATCAACATGGTGGGCACGGTTCCGTTCATCGGCGATTTCCTCTCGCGAGTCTTGCGAGGAGGGGAAATCCTGGGCGCATTGACGCTCTCGCGGTTTTTTGCGATTCACGTGTTATTCCTTCCCGCCATCCTGATCGGCGGAATCGCCCTGCATCTGTTCGTGTTGCGGCGGGTGGGGCCGGCCGGACCCTGGACCGACGATCGGGCGTCGCTGGGCAGCGAGACCTTCGCTCCCCGGCAGGTCTACATGGATGCGGTGGTCATCGCCCTGGTATTTCTCGTAGTCGCCACGCTGGCCTTCGGGATTCCCCTGCCCCTGACGGACAAGGCCAATCCCTCCGATACGAGCTTCGTGCCGGTGCCCGAATGGTACTTTCTCTTCTACTACGAGCTGCTCAAATACGTACACGGACCGCTGGAGCCCTTGGCGACCTGGGTCCTGCCTCTTTGCGTGATACTGATCATGTTCTGTTGGCCCTTCATCGATCGTAACCCGGTTCGCAACCCCATCCGGAGGCCGGTGGCGCTGGTGAGTGGTCTGCTGTTTTTGCTCGTCGTATTCGGCCTACTGGGCATTTCGATCAAGAATCTCTACGCTGTGCCAAGGACCGATCCCGCTGTCGTGCGGGGGAAAGCCGTCTATGCCCGGTTCGGCTGTGTCGGCTGCCACCGCATTCACGGCGAGGGAGGCGCCGTCGCCCCCGATCTGTCCATGATCGAGGATAGGAGGCCGGATCGGGTGTGGCATCTCAAGCATTTCCGCGATCCGCAATCCGTATCTCCAGGCTCGCTCATGCCTAAATTCCCGCTCACCGATACAGAGCTCAATGACTTGACCAGCTATATGTTGAGCTTAAAGCGTGCTTCCTAACGTCCAAGCCAAGGGGGCCTTTGTATCGCCCGATCATAGGGCGCGCAGCAAATCTCACTGCGACATTTCAAACGGCAGACTTGACGTTGCCGACAGGAAATTTGCGGCATCCGGGTCGCTGAGCTGCCGAGAGGCATTTCGCACCAGTGTCCGTTCTATCCAGTAGCATTTGTCAGCAGACCCGTTTCCCATCCCTTCCCGCGACCCTGTCTTGTCTGTGAGCCCAATCAATAGGTTGCAACCCAACCACTTCTCATCTTGCTCAGCCTCCTCGCAGGCATGGCTGTCGCAATGCTGGTGCCGTGAACAGTAAGCGAAGGGCCAGAATTGTCATTTTACGCCGGCTGCTTCCCCGAGGGGCTATGTCGGAGGAATGTCCGGTACCTCGTTCATCAAATTGAGCGAGCGGCTGAAGGCGGATTGGGTCTACCGCTTCAACTTGGATCCCAACGATTTCGAGCCGGACAGCGGGGCCTATATCCCAGAACCGCCGCTGCCGTATGAGGACATCTACGCCGTCACAGCTTACATGATGAGATTCAAATAGCCTCATCCAGAGGAGGGAGCGATGAACGCTGCAGGTCGCGGTGCGGCAGTCGTGGGCGGGGGGCTTCTGTTGATTGCCGTGAACGTCTTCCTGGGTGAAGCGGCAGGAGGGGCTGAGGGAAGGGTAAATCCTGAGGCAGGGAAGAAAATCTATCTGGAAAGTTGTCAGAATTGCCACGGACCGACGGGAAAAGGCGACAGCGACATGGCGGCCTACCTGACGCCGCCGCCCGCCAATCTCACCGCCAGGGCGACCCAGGAAAAGACCGATGTGCAGCTGCGCAAAATTATCTTGGAAGGCCGGCCTGGCACGGCCATGACCGGGTACGAGGGGGCGTTTGAAGAACCTCAATTGTCTGATTTGATCGCCTACATTCGCTCGCTCAAACAGCAAGCGGAGTGAGCAGAGCGATGCTGGACATGTGGATTCGCCGGTGGAGTGAAATGACGGATGGTGTGTGTCCAGGTTAATCTCCGGGGAGGAGGCCTCCACGGTATGAGAAAACAGCAGGGGCGGGATGGATTCTCCACACTGCATCATGCGGAGGTCTCCGGGCCGGAGAGGCCGTTTCGAAGGGAGGACAGCATGTCGATCAGGAAGGGCCTTATCGGAGGATTGAGCGCTCTGATGTGTGTGCTCGGATGGTGGGGCAACGGTTTGGCCGAGAAATCATCGGCGGGCAGTGTTCCGTTGGAAACGGTTGCGGACTATCTTCACTCGGTACTGGAGGCCGATCGGACGTTTTACACCGTTCATGTTGTGGAACGAATGCAGAGAAGAGGGGTCATCGAATCATCGGAAAAGTGGCGTGAGGTCAGTGCCCTCCCGCTTCCGGCCCAATTCTTTCAGGAGGCATCGAGCCTTGCCGCACTCACGGGAAGCAGCGTGCGCTACCGCTTGATCAGTTTGAATCCCATCAACAAACAAAGCGGGCCTCAGAGCGACTTCGAGCGCAAGGCGCTCGAGGCGGTCATGGCACATCCCGAGCGGCCGTTTAAGGGCCAGATCACGGAGGGAGGAGCGCGATATTTCCAGGCCGTGTATGCGGATCTGGCTGTCTCGTCAGTCTGCGTGAGCTGTCACAACGCCG
>JBEIQG010000120.1:0-11493 GCA_040376625.1 Nitrospira sp.
CGATGACGACATGTTCCTGATAGCGGAACAGCATCGGAAAAAAGCTCGAACAGGCGACCGCAGCCATCACATACCCTTGGAATGTCCAGAAGAGTGCATGGCCGGAAACGGATCGCGCGTCCGTGTGAACGGACCGGAGAGGGGAATCGGCGGGCGGCGACGTCACAACATTCATTCCATCAGAAGCGTTTGTCACAAAAAGAGGCACTGCGAACTATATCCATACACTCCCTCCCTCAGGCGGGACGTTCATACACCGCAATCAATGACGCGGAGCGGCACGCCCGTTCCTCATGCACAGGAGCACCTGCTCTCGCCCCACGCTGGCCTGGGATCGGCATGCGGTATTCATGCATGAAGTGGATCACCCGTTTACCGGCTTGACTGAGCAGGCACGCACACAGGCTCGAACTCACCGGCCACGTATACCGGGCATCGTCACGAGAAACGCTACGAGGGCGCTGCGGAACCGCAGTATAGAGAAATCGCGGGGGTTGCACAAGAAATGTGTCTTACTGACACAATCGGCGTGGGAGATATCGCAAAATAAGGCAACGTGGATGGCGATGCGCCCCGATTAGCGTTTCGTGAGGAGGGGAACCGAATGCGGAGAGCAGAATGAAGAAGCTTCATGACCTCGACCTGCCGGCAGGATAAGTCCCGATACAAGCAGATATAGGCAGCGAGATTCTATGAAACCGCCGAGGTCACCGTCGGCAGGGCTTTCATGAAACGCTGCAAGGCATCCTGCCAGGACGGCATGCTGAACCCGAGACGATGTAGGCGGTCTGCCGATAAGACTGAATAGGCCGGTCGTTTCGCCGGTCGCGGCATATCAGCCGTCGTAATCGCCTCAACGGGAATGCAACTGCCTGCCAACCGGACGATCTCCGTGGCGAATTCATGCCAGGTACAGTCCCCGGCATTTGTCACATGCAACACACCCTGTGCCGGATGCGTCACGAGCTTTTCGATCATGCCGGCGAGGTCTCCTGCAAAGGTGGGACACCCACGCTGATCGGCGACAACCTTCAAACAGGGTCGCTCGGAAGCCAGTTGCAACATGGTCTTGACGAAATTCCGGCCGTGCAGACCATAGAGCCAGGCGGTACGCACCACTAAGGTACTCTCACAAACGGCCAGAGCCCGCTGCTCACCCGCGCGTTTCGACTCGCCATAGGCACTGACGGGATTGGTCGGATCCGTTTCAAGATAGGGACGTGTGCCCCGTCCGTCGAACACATAATCGGTGGAAATATAGATGAGTCGCGCTCCGACCCGGGCGGCCGCATGGGCCACTCGCTCGGTCCCCTCGGCGTTCACGGCCAGGGCTAAGGCCGGATTCCGTTCTGCCCCATCCACATCCGTATGCGCCCCGGCATGAATCACGACTTCGGGCGCGGCCTCGACAATCACACGGTCGCAGTCCTGCTGCGTCAAGTCGAACGAGGGCAGATCGAGCAACGTCAGCTGATGCCCCTGCAAGACCTGTTGGAGATCCGTGCCCAGCTGCCCCTGCGCCCCGGTGATTACGATCCGCACGCTGTCCCCTGCTGTAATCGCTTCGCGTACTGCTGTTGATAATAATCCTTAAACGCTCCGGACTTGATCGTCCTCCACCAGCTTTCATGCGTGCGATACCACTCGACCGTCTGCTTCAGACCCTCTTCGAATGGCACTTGCGGCGACCAACCCAAGGCACGCAAGCGGCGACAATCGATCGAATAGCGACGATCATGTCCCGGGCGGTCCTGCACAAAACGAATCAGCGAGCGTGACTTCCCGAGGGTCATCACGATCTGTTCGGCCACTGTGATATTCTCCCGTTCGTTCCCGCCGCCGACATTGTAGACGGTTCCCGCCTCGCCCCGTTCGAACACATGTTGAATCCCTGCCGCATGGTCATAGACCGACAACCAATCCCGGCATTGCCTGCCGTCGCCATACAATGGCAATGGCTCCCCGTCGATCGCGTTAGTGACAAACAGCGGAATGAATTTTTCGGGATACTGGTTGGGTCCATACGTATTGCTGCCACGCGTGACTACGACAGGAAAACGGTAGGTGGTCCAATAACTCAGCACCAGCAGATCCCCTCCGGCTTTGCTCGCGGAATAGGGACTCCGTGGTTCCAGCCGATCTCCCTCCGTGGAACTGCCCTGTTCGACACTGCCGTACACCTCGTCGGTACTGACCTGGAGAAACCGTTGTACCCCGGCCTGACGCGCTTCCTCCAATAGGATACCGGTGCCCACGACATCCGTGCGGGCAAAGGCTCCGGGATCGAGAATCGACCGGTCGACGTGGGTTTCCGCCGCGCAATTGATGATGCCTTCGATGTGGTGTGCCTGCAGCGTGGCATGCACGGCCTTCTGATCGCAGATGTCGGCATGCACGAACGCATACTTGGGATGGCCGGCCAGATCGGCGAGATTTTCCAGATTGCCGGAATACTTGAGCGCATCCAGATTCACCACCGAATGGCGGCCGCTCTCAATCAAGCGACGCACCAGATGCGACCCGATAAAGCCGGCCCCGCCCGTCACGAGAATACGCATTCAGAACTCCATCCTGTTCGCCCCGGTCTGTGCCACGAGTTGATTGGCGGCCAACAATGATTCGATCGTGCCGGCATCCGTCCACCAGCCGTCCAACACATTCCACGTCAGTTCCCCGGAGGCAATATACGCATTATTGACGTCCGTAATTTCGAGTTCACCGCGTCCGGAAGGCTTCAACGTCCGGGTAATTTCAAACACGCGTGCATCGTAAAAGTAGATCCCCGTCACCGCATACGAAGACTTGGGATGCGCCGGTTTCTCTTCAATACTGAGCACCCGATTCCCTTCAAGATACGGGACACCGAACCGCTGCGGATCTTTCACTTCCTTGAGAAGGATCTTCGCACCCTTCTTCTGGGCGCGAAATGCCTCCGCCGCTTTTGCGATATTGCCCTGAATTAAATTGTCGCCCAGCACGACGCAGATCGGCCCCTCGTCGGCAAAGTGTTCCGCCAGCCGCAACGCATCGGCGATGCCGCCTTCCCCCTGCTGATACGTATAGCTGAGATGTTTGAGGCCGAAATCGCGCCCGTTCCCCAACAACTTCAGGAAATCCCCGGCGCTGTTTCCGCCCGTCACCAACATCACTTCCGTAATGCCGGCGTTGACCAGCGTCTGGATGGGATAATAAATCATCGGCTTGTCATACACGGGCAGAAGATGTTTGTTCGTCACCTTCGTGAGCGGCAGCAATCGAGAACCAAGCCCTCCGGCAAGTACGACACCCTTCATCCATCACCCCCACGGTCACAAGATCATCGAGTAAGGCGGACCGTCTGGCCTGAGTAGAGAGACATCACCAGCCTCCCTCAACCGAATCGTATCGTCTCGCCCCGGCTCCAGACCAGAAAATTCGCTCATACCGCCCGGGAAGGCTACGCCAATCTCATCATGTCGACGACGTGCTCGGCAAAAGGCAGTGAGGAGGTAAACGCCGGCGAGACGGCATTCAACACATGAGTGGAGCGCGCCCCCGGCTCAATCACAAAATCGCTGACCAATTCGGCCGTTCTCGTATCGACCAACTGCGCCCGAATACCGGGCGCTTGACCCGGCAGCAAATCGGCTTTCTCAAACCCCCGTCCGAGCGCTTCCGCTTCGCGGAAAAAACCCGTGCGCGTCAGCTTGACCATCTCGGTCCAGGCAATCGATCGAAAATGGTCCCGGTTGCGGCCGAAGAGTCGCATCAAATAGGCCAGCATCGTGACGGTACCGCCGAGCGTGGCCCCGGCCAGGCCCCGATACTGCTCACGACCCAGCAGCGGGAGAGCCGAAGGTCCGATTGTCACATCGCCTTCCGGACGTCGCGTAAAGTGCACGCCCAGGAATGGGTTTCGCAGGTCCGGGACCGGATAGATGTTGCCGCGGACCTGCATTGCGGAGCCGGGACGCAGCTGATAGAACTGTCCGCGAAACGGTAGGATCCTGAAATGCAAGCCGACTTCGTAGGCATGCGCGATTCGATCGGCAAACAGTCCGCCGCAATTTACGAAATGTCCGTAGGTCACGCGGCCTCGAGCGGTGCGCGCCACCGCATGACCCTCCCGCCCTTGCCACGCCCAACCGTAGCGAAACACGACACCTTCGCGCTCGGCCTCCGCCACCATGGCCGCCATGACCCGCTGCGGGTTGACGACCGCAGTATCCTGTACGTACAGTGCCTGCTGGACGGTCTTCGCGCAGGGTTCCACCTCTTTCAGAGCCTGTTCATCGAGCAGGCTCACACGGACTCCATTGGCCTGGGATCGGACGTACAACTCACGCAGCGCCGGCAACTCCGCTTCACTGCGCGCCACAATCACCTTGCCATGCTCGTTGAGGGGAATGGCCTGCTCCCGACAATAGGCCCGCAACCGCCGGTTCCCCTCCACGCACAGCCGCGCCTTGAGTGTTCCTGCCTTGTAATAGACGCCCGCGTGCAACACGCCGCTGTTGCGACCGCTCGCGTGCCAGCCGGCCGTGGCTTCCTTCTCCAGCACGACCACCCTGACGCCATAGCGGCGCCTGAGTTCCCTCGCGATGGCCACGCCGATCACTCCGGCCCCGGCAACCAACACATCACAGGTCTCCTCGACCATATCCGCTCCTCTCCTCGACACCAGGCAAGGACCGCACCGAGACCTATGACAACACAGGAGCTGGAGCCTGTCGAGCACCATCCTTTTTTGCCGCCGATCGGGCAAGTGCCTCGAACGCCACACCCTCAGCCTACTAGACGTCGATAGACCGCCACCGTCTCAGCCGCGGTGCGATCCCAGGAGAATGCACGCGCCCGCGCCAATCCATGCGTTCTCAATTCACCTTGTAGCGAGGGAGAGGTCAAAACACGCTCGAGTTCCATGGCCCATCGAACACCGTCCTGCGGGTCGACCAGCACCGCCGCATCGCCGGCCACTTCTGGCAGAGAGGACGCGTTCGAGCAGATCACCGGGCAGCCGCACCCCATCGCCTCCAACACCGGCAGCCCGAACCCCTCGTAGAGCGAAGGAAACACAAACACCGTGGCCTGCTGATAATAGGCGACGAGTTCCCGGTCGGACACCATGCCGACCAGTTTGGTGTGAGCGCCGATGCCATTGTGCTCGACGGCCGCGCGGATATCCGGGCGTTTGCAGACATCGCCGGCCAGGAGCAGATCGAACCGGCTACGTAGCGGCTCGGCAAGCTTCGCGAAGGCATCGATGAGGAGGCCGACGTTCTTAGTCGGATCGGCCCCGGCGACACAGAAAACATAGGGTTTGCCCTCCCTCCGATGCTCGGCGGGCCGAAATCGTTCGGCATCGAGGCCCAGCGACGTCACGGTCACCTGCTCGGGACGAAGTGGAACGTGCGCAAGAAGATCGCGCCGCGAATGTTCTGAAATCGTGATGACGTGGTCCAGCTTTTTCCAGCGATCCCCGACCAGCCACTGTTCGATGCGACTGTTGAGATTGGTGCGGGCACGGAGCACCGGAAACAGCACCGGCTTGACGTCGTGAATGGTAGCCGCGAACTTTCCGCGCTTCCAGGCCACGCAGGAATCGTAAGGAAAGTGAAGCACATCATACGGGCCGACCAGGAGCGGAGCCACCTGCTCCCAGAACCGGCGACGGAACAGCGGAAACCGGATCACGCGATATCGCATATTCGGACGCGCGGTGAACGGATGCTCCGCGTGCGGGATCAGTATCTCGTAGTGATTCGTCTGATCGACGCGCCCCAGCGCCTCAATCAGTTCCCGGGCATATCGCCCGATCCCGACATTGAGATTCTTGAGGTGCCATGCGGCAATGACGATCTTCACAAGATTGCGCGGAATAGACCTATGGTGGAGGAAAGGACCGGCTCGCGATCACGCACAGGCATCGTCACACGAACGATCAGGGGCGATGGCATCACGCACAACCACCCGCACGCAATCGGCGCGCATGGAATCACAGCCTACCCGGCAAGTCAAGGCAGCCCGATGAACATGGCCTGAATAGGTGTGCAACCACGCCGGTTGACTGCGTTCAGCGCCTATGTTACCGATTAACGCCTCCAAGGAACTCACGCCCGTGGCACAGATCAGCGTCGTCATTCCCGCCTACAACGGCACCTCCAGATATCTGAAGGAGGCCATCGATTCCGTCCGCGCGCAAACCCTGGCCGCCTCCGAGATCATCATCGTGGACGATGCCTCGACGGACGGCACGGGCACATTGGTGCAAGCCATCCCGCAGGTCCGCTACGTGCGTCACCCGCAGAACAGCGGACAAGCCGCCGCCAGAAATACCGGCGCGCGCCTGGCCCAGACCCCCTATCTGGCATTTCTCGATCAGGACGATCTGTGGGAGCCCACCTTCCTGGAATCGACGCTCGGCATCCTCGAGAGCGCTCCGCAGGCCGCCCTCGTGCACTGCGACGGATACCAGGTCAATGAACGGAACGAGATTCTTGAATACGATGCCGCGATGAAACAGCAGCGCAGCATCACGCAATTGCTGCGGGGCGGACACGACGCCGCCACATCGGGCTCGCTGTTCCGCAAGACCTCTTTCGATGCCGTGGGCGGCTACGATGCGGCCCTTTCCATTTGGGAAGACATCGACCTGATCATCCGGCTCTACAGTCCGGGCCGATTCATCCATCTTTCCAAACCGCTCTATCGGCACCGGCTCTACGGGCACAATGCGTCGCGGGATATCCCCTCATTGCGCGCATTGGACGGTCGACGTCGATTCCTCGAAAAACACGGCGTCTCCTGCCGACCCGGCACCCCCGAAGGCGCGGCCCTGTCGCACGATTGGGCTGTCTATTATGCCGACCTCGGCAAACACCACCTAAAGGCTCACACGCCCACCGCGGCTCGTCAGGCGTTCCAGTCGGCCCTGCGCCACGAGCCCTACAACGTCAAAACATGGTCGCGTCTGGTCAGATCGTACTTCGTCTAGCCCGCGCTCCGACTTTTCCTGGCATACACCTTCAATTCAGTCCCATACCCCAGATGCCCGACGCAGAAACAGAACGGGCGGATGAGCGTTTTCTCGATCAGCCGTCGACAGGGCACCGCTCGCTTGAACCGTTCCGTACACAAACGGTCCAGGCTTGCCATAAAGTAGAGCGATCCCAAACCGGTACCGACCGACTCAATCTGAAACCCCGCCGCCTCTAACACCCGCGTCAGCGTGGCACGCTCATAATGGTACAGATGGCGTGGCAGTTCCCATGGAAACCACCAGCGTCCGAACATCCGTGCCTCCAGGCCACCGGCATTGGGGCAGAGGATCACGACCCGCCCCTCCCAATCCAAAATCCGCCAGACCTCTTGGAGAAGCGGCAACGGACCGTGTAAATGCTCCAGGACATGACTGAACAGGACTGTATCGAACGCCCGGTCCGGATAGGCCATCGATGCCAGATCGCCCTGACGAACCCGGTCGCCGAAGCGAGCCCGCGCCTGGGCCACTGCCACCGCGCTGGCGTCCAGTCCCGACACATCCCATCCTTGCTCTTCGAGCACCGCCAGGTTGCCTCCTGAACCGCAGCCGACATCCAACACCCGCCCCCTCCCCGCCCATGGGAGCAGGCCCCGCCCCCGCCAACGCCGCCACAGGAATTCAGGCCATAACAGAACCCGGCGCGCCCATTGCCAACGACGGACCGATCCCGGCACCGGATAACCGTAAAAATCCTGGGCGATCCATCGCCTGATTTTTCCCGACCATCGTTTGGCGGTGCGGCGGAGGTCGCCGGCCTGCCGAGGAGCGGCCTCGGGATAATAGCTATCCGGATAGTACCGCCCGATCTCCGCGCGAGTGGGCCGGGGATTTAAAAACAGCAGGCGGCAACCCTGACAACGAACGACCGTAAATAAATCGTCGCTGACGTGGTGGGTGAGATCATATTGGCTGAAGAGGGTTGTGTTCGACGCCTCTCCGCACAGGTCGCAACTGATGGTTTCCATAGATTCTCCGGCGATTGCGTTCGGAGGCGCGTGGGCCGAGGCCTGCGGAACGAACACAGCGCCTGCGCTAAGGCTTCATCGCGCGCAGCAAGCGCGTATAACATCGAATACGGGTCGGGGCCTTGCGGATCGCCGCCCAATAATGCCGCCGCGCATCACTCCGATGTCCGGCCCGTTCTGCCGCCGCCCCTCTCAAAAGAAAATAATTCGCCCATTCCCGATCCAGCGCGGCGCGTTGCGCTGCCGTCAGGGGAGCAAACCCCTCTAGGCGCATGAGAAAGCGATCTCGACTGGCGAGAACGCGCTCGCGATGGGTCTGCTCATCGAAAGCCATGTCTCGATAGCCATGCCCCCGTTGTAACTTGTGCACCAGCACTTCATCGATGCACTCAAATTTGGTGATACGAAACAGCCGGATCGTGAGATCGGAATCTTCCGACCCGTACAGTTCAGGGTCCAGACTTCCGATTTGATCAAGCACCGCTTTTCGGATCAGGAGAGTGGACGGCAGAGCGACATGACCGCCGGCAAACGCTTGCACCATCGGCTCACGGCTCGATCGTGCCGATACACGCTCCTCTAACGTGCCGTCCTCAAATCGTACCTCGAAGTCCGTATGAACCAGCCCCACGTCAGGCCTGGCGCGCATGATCGCCAATTGTGCGGCGAGTTTGCCCGGCAACCAGACATCGTCACAATCCAACAGCGCGATGAACTCTCCCTGCGCAGCGGCGATGCCGTAATTCCGGGAACGGGCCGGCCCGCCGTGGCTGCGTTGAAACCATCGAATGCCCTCGCTTTGTTCAAGATGGGTCAAGACCTTCTGCGTCCCGTCGGTCGATCCGTCATCCACCACGAGGATTTCCACGGCACCGTGTCCCTGGGCCCGCACGCTGGCCACGGCCTTGGCCACGAACGGCGCGCCGTTGAACACCGGAATCACCACACTGACCAGTTGGTCGCTCATGCCTCTGTCCTCACCGGCACGCGTTCCAACATCCGGTTGGCCGCCGTAAACACCTCGTCCACCGTAATCTGCTGCATACAACTATCGTCCCCGCGCAAGCAGGTCGGATGATAGCAGGCCCGGCAATCCAGGCCTTTGTAAATCACCTGCACCGGGCCCCCGCGCGGCCCCCACCGTTGCGGGTAGGTCGGGCCGAACAGAGCCACGACCGGGGTGCCCATCGTGGCTGCGATGTGCATGGCGCCACCGTCGTTTCCGACGAACAGCGCGCACCGTTTCGCCAACGCGGCAAACTGTAAGAGCGAAAACTTCCCTGCAACCACGATAGGCGCACAGCGCGTCTTGCGGGCGACCTGTTCTGCCACCTCGCGTTCACGCTGATCGCCGCCCAGGAGAATGCGGCAGGCAAACCTGTCGGCAAGACGATCGGCCAGCTGGGCAAACCGTTCATGCGGCCAGACTTTCAGCGAGTAACGCGCCCCCGGCTGCAACAGTACCAACAGCGGCGAGGCCTGCGCCGACAGGAGTCCGGCCTCCTGCATCCAGCCCGCCACCGCCTGCTCATCCGTCGGAGATACGTACAGGGCGGGCGCATCCGGCTTTGTGTCCAACCCCAGAGCCCGCAAGGCACAGAGATCATAGTCCACTCGATGCTGATCCGCCGGCCGCGGTTTAGCCACGGTGCTGTACAAGAGCCCGCGCCAGCGATGTTCCGCGTTAAATCCAATACGGACGGCCGCACCGGTCGCCAGACTGATGACGGCCGATCGGTCCCCATCGGTGAGATCGACGACGCCGTCAAAGCCTCGCCGCCGCAGCATGCGCACAAACTTCAGCTGGGCATCCCAGGACCCCTTGTCCAGACATACCACTTCGTTCACGTCGGGATTGTTCGCCAATACCGTTTCCGTTCCACGATTGACCAGCATCGTCAGACGCGCCCGGGGAAATGCAGCCCGTAGCCCGCGCAACACCGGCGTGGAGAGGAGCACATCGCCGATATGCCGCAACTTGATGATCAGGATGTTCTGAAGATCCATCATGCCGTCGCTCTTAGCAGCTCGCTGTAACACTGTTCCTGTAACTTAAGCAACGTCGAGGATCGCACATCCCCCTCGTTCGTCTCTCGTCCGGGTACATGAGCGTATATCCTACGAGATACGCGTCACGATTCACAGACATTGAGAAGGACGCTGGCGGGCTTTTTCAGCAGCCTGGCTCAGGCACAGAGTTCACGATACAAAGCGCTGGTACGGAGCGCCGCGCGCTGCCAGGTAAACAGTCGTGCGCGCTCGAAGCCACGCTTCCGAAGCAGCTGTCGCAGCGCCTGATCCGACAACACGTTCACCATCGCCGCACCTAAAGCCTCGACATCCTCCGGATCCACCAGCACCGCCGCATCACCCGCCACTTCCGGCAGAGACGACGTCGAGGAGGTAATCGTCGGTGCGCCGCAGGCCATCGCCTCCAGCACCGGCATTCCGAAACCCTCATACAGCGACGGAAAGACAAACACGTCGGCGTGGGAGTAGAGCCGGCGCAGATCCTCACGATCGAGACGACCGGTGCAACGCACCTCTTGCTCCAAGCCGAGCGACCGTGCCGTCGCGAGGTAGCTTCCCTGCTGGTGCTCCGCATCTCCCACAAGCACAATGGCCCGTCCTCCAAGCTGTGAACGCGACCGCGCCACGGCCTGCAGAAAAACACGGTGGTTCTTTCTTGGATCGGCCCCGCCGACGAACAGGATGAATCCGGCGGATGGAATCGCCCACCGCTGCATCGACGCAGTCATCGCCTGCTCATCCAGCACCGGAGCGAATTCCTCGGATACACCGTTATGGATGACGATCACGCGTTCACGAGGAATGCCGTACAAGGCTGCTATCTCACTGGCTGAAAACTCCGACACCGTCACGACCCGCCGCGCGCGATTGGCCGTGGCCATGGCCCGCCGGGATGAACCGGTCTGCCCCAGCAGCTTCCTCGAATATTCCGGATGCCTGGCCAACCACAGATCATGGATGGTGACGATCCCGCCCGATCGTCCCGTCGTATGCATTTTGAAGTTGGGGCCGTGATAGAGATCGAGCCTGTCCCAGGCGCCCCGCCATGGCATCAACCACCGCGGCGTTTCCACCCACCGCAGACGGTCGTGCACCGGCCAGCCCTCGAGCCGTCCCCCTTGCAGGGAGCCGGGCCGGAGATATCCGACGTACTCGACTTGCTCATCCAAAGCCAGCAGCGACCGGAGCAGGTGATAGGTATGCCAGCCGACGCCGCCCTTGTCCCCCACGATTGACGCCGCGTCGATCCCGATACGCATCAGGCGACCGACACCTCCGACGAACCCATGTCAACCAGGTTTGGATTGATCATGCGTCCCGCCTGACGTTCAACCGCTCCCATGCCTTGGCATATTTGACGAACGTATGGAGACCGGCAAACATCGCCACCACCAACCCATGCACCCCGTCGCGATACCCGCCGCGCGAGAACAGCGTTTTGAGTATCGTGCCGAGATGGTGCGTCGCAATGACCCA
>JBEIQG010000115.1:0-11649 GCA_040376625.1 Nitrospira sp.
CCTTCTCAAAATGCCCCCCAGCAAGGCCGCAGGCGAAGAATGCACCGGAGGCGTACCCTCGGGGTACGTTGAGGATGCGTTAGAGCCGAGAACGAAGCTGGGGGGCATTTTCAGAAGGCTGCTAAAAGTACCATGCGACGCCCCCCATGACCATCCGCGGATTGCCCGGCACGAAGTGAATGTCCGTGACCCCTGCCGCCTCATTTCTGAGTCGTGACTCAAAGGCAAAGACCGCCTGCTCCCACTTCGTATTGAGCAAATTCTGCACGAACAGAAAGGCTTCGAGTCGCCCATGCGCCAGTTTGATCGGAATCTGGTACCGTGCGGACAAATCGACATCGATCCAGGAGGGGGCGCGGATGGTACGATCCTCCGTCAGCGGGCGAACACCGAGATACGTCGCTTGCAGTTGTGAGCTCAGTCCTTCCGGCCAGCGCAGCAGGACGGCGCCATAGGCCGTCACTTCCGGCGCGAGGGGGATGGCATCGCCGTTGCGGAACTCCGCCTTGGTCCAGGTGATGCTGCCGTTGAAATACACCGGCCCCCAAACATGCCCGCGTGCACCAACCTCCACACCGCGCCGATGCGAAGCACCACGAATCTCAGTCGTTCCCTCGTCACCGACAAACACCAGCTCCTGCTTCATGTCGAGCGCCCACAGCGTGGCCGTCAGTTCAATAGCATCCGGTCCCCAGGGTCTCGATCGCATTCCGACCTCGTAGCTCCTGGCTCTCGCCAGCGGCGAGGCGGCCGGAGTTACCGACGATCGCGCATCGTTGCTATGGTATCCCTCGCCATAGTTCAGAAAGAGTTCCGTCCTCAACCAGGGCCCCAGGATCAGGTTCGCCTTCGGCAACACGAGACCGGAGTCGGCGGTCCCGGATGCTTGCGTCACGCAGGTCTGACAGCGATTGCGCACATCGAAAGTAAACACTTCGCTACGCACCCCGCCGGCCAGGCGCATCCATGGTGTCGGTTGCACTTCCAGTTTGAGAAAGGGGGCATAAGAGGCTTCAGTGATATCCGAATCGCTCGTGCTCCCAAGCGGCTTTCTGAGCACTTGCGGCCCGAGCCGCGCGTGAATGTGATCGACCCGGGTTTGCACCCCGACAGTAGCGGCACCATCCATGTCGAACCATCGTGCGGTTTGCTTGTAGCCGATGTCTCCGCCGTACATGATCCGCCGATCCGCTTGCTGAAACCCGTCGCCGTTGACGGGATCGTTCTGGAAGAAGGTAAAATTCGTAAAGAGATCGAAGCGGTAGTATTGCGCATAGGCATTGGCAAAAAACCGGCCGCCTGACGTCGTGTCGTAGTGATAATTGAGCCGGCCGGTGCTGCGCATCGTTCGCCCGCCCTCGGAAGGATCGACCGCTCCGAACCGATCCAACGACCCGTCCTGCACGGCGCGCAGGGGGATCTCTCCCGACGCATTCCATTGAGACTTGTGAAAGGTCCCGGTCACCGACAGCTCCGACCGGGCGCTGGGGTTCATCGTCGCCTTTCCGAGCAGATTGCCCCGGAAGTAACGGTTGTCCTGTTGAAACGGTCCGTTCGTGTAATACCCCTCGGCAGCAATCAACGAGCGAACACGGTCCGTCGTCGGGGAAAACATCAGCAGATGGCGCTGCGTGTTGAACTGGCCGCCGGCCGACTGCACCACGCCCTCTTTCAACACCTCCCGCGTCCTGAAATCGACTGCACCGGCCGTGGCAAAATCGCCATAGTCCGGCAGATAAGCCCCCTTGTAGACATCAAGGCCCTCGATGGTTTCAGGAATGATGAAATTGAGGTCGGTATACCCCTGGCCATGCGCATGGGAACGCAGGTTGATGGGCATACCGTCGGAAAAAAACGCGACATCCGTGCCGTGGTCCGCGTCGAACCCGCGCAGAAAATACTGGTCGGCTTTTCCGGCGCCGCCGGAATGCTCGACGGCAATAAACCCCGGGATGAGGCGGAGCACCTGGGCCGGACGCCCTTGCGGCTGAAGGAGATATTCCCTGTCTGGGATGAATTGCTGGGACGAAGCCGCCACCGGACGTTCGGCTTCGACTGTTACCTCGGGCACGTCAAGATCCGGCGCGTCGGGATCGTGAGCAAACGCGAGCATGGCCGAGCACAACAGCATCACTCCCGAACCCGACAACCATCCGATCCACCGCATGATCACTCCCAATCACATCACGTGAGCCGACAATGCGCTCACACCGGTCCACGGATAGCCCCTAGCGGCCACTTCAGACCTTCATGACCTGGCTGTGTAATCGGAGATGTAAACTCGGCGGTTTCAATCAGGCGGTCGCCCCGAGCAACGATACACAACGCTGCGGGGCATGGTCGATCAATGCATCGAGGGTTCGTCCCTCGACGCCGACGACTTCGACCTTCCGCTTGTTGAGGGGGAGCAGCACCTTTCCAGCGGAGGAATTCAGCACGGCTTGCACCAGCAGGGGAGTGACCTCACCTAACATAGATCCCGGCATGAGGAGAGTCAATGAGCCCACGATCACATCCGCAGCATATAGTCGGCGGTGGATCATCTGCGGAGCCGTTTCGGTGAAGGTCGCGCCGCCGCAGTCCATCTACCGCGCAAACCGTCATCAGAGGCTCAATCCCTTTCCCGTCGTCGTCATCGTGAGCTTGCCGTGTTTCACGCCCTTGACGCTCAGCAAGGCGTCGGCCACCTTGCGAATATCAGCTCCTTTTCCCTTGGCAACCAGCACTTCCAGACAATGATCGTGGTCGAGATGCACATGCATGCCCGCCAGGATGTGCCCCTGAAAATCGTGTTGGATATGGGTGAGTTTCCCCGTCAGGCCCGGCACGTGATGATCGTACACGAACGTGATCGTAGCGACGGCTTCTCTATTCTCGTTCCACTGCTGCCCGACCAGATTGTCCCTGATCAAGTCGCGGATCGCTTCGGACCGGTTCGTATAGTGGCGCCGTTCGATCAGGCGGTCGAAATCGGCAAGGAGATCCAGGCCGATCGATACGCCGAATCGTGCAAGCTGCTTCATCGCCGTGATTTCCGTGTTACGAAAACAATTATCGTGGCACGGATAATACAAATCCAAGCGCAGATGCGTCAAGCGGCCCTGAGGATAATGTTTCGTGAGTCGCTACCAGCGGGAGAAATCGGATCGGAAAGAAAATTGCTACGCGACCAACTGAAGCGGGCCTGTTGCGGCCAATAGTTTCTCGCCTTCACGGTCGATAAGCTGCATGAATAAGGCGCTCAACTCGGGATCGAACTGTTTGCCGGCCTGTGTTTCAATTTCAGTCTTGGCTTCGCTGAGCGTCATCGTCGGCTTATATGAACAGGGATGGGTCATGATATCGAAGGCATCGGCCAACGCGACGATCCGCGCCACCAGCGGGATCTGCACGTCTTTAATCCCGTGATAGCCGGCTCCATCCCATCGCTCATGATGCGTCAGGGCAATCTCGCGTGCCATCATCAACAGAGGAGCCTGACTATCCGCCAGGAGCTGCGAGCCGATTTTGGTGTGCTGCTTCATCGCCTCCCGATCAGCGGTCACATAGGGCCCGTCTTTCAGGATCACGGAATCGCGCAGGCCTACTTTCCCGATATCGTGCAACGGAGCGGTCTTCTTGATCATATCCACCTGATCCGCAGGCAGCCCCTTCATCTCCGCCAGCAACTGAGCCATCCGCCCGACCCGCCACGCGTGGCCGCCGGTCGCGTCGTTCCGATATTCTGCCGCCAGCGCGAGACGATTCAGCAGATCCAGCTGCGTTTGCTCCACGACTTTGGTGCGCAAGCGGACCTGGGCTTCCAAATGTTCATTGTGCATGCGCAGCTGTCGATGAAGCTGCCTCGTGACCAGTTGGTTTTTGATGCGGAGGACGACTTCCGTGGCATCCACCGGTTTGTTCAGGAAATCCTTGGCGCCTTCCGCCAATGCCTTGTGCTTTGTCGGGGCATCGAGCTCGCCGGTAATGACGAGAATCGGGAGGTACTCCTCGGCGGGAATGACGGCGGCCAACTGCCGCATGACCTCGAACCCGTCCATATGCGGCATACGCATGTCCGTCGCGATCAGGTCCGGCTTCACCTGTCGATAGAACTGCACAGCCTGGCGGGGGTCGGTGGTCGTCGTAATCTTTTCAAAGCTGGCCTGCTTGAGGATCGCCTCCATCAGTTTGAGGCTGGCCAACTCATCATCGATCAACAGCAGTTTGACGGCGCGCACATCAAGATCCGACACGGCAATACCTGGGTTCCTGGTTTTCGAAATCCTACTGCCACTACCCTACCATCCTCATGCCGCATCACCAATTTCTTTCTGGCTCTCCGCAGGGAGAGATTTCGGATACCGGAGCATGGACAGCGCCTGCCGGAGCGCCCCCATCGTCAGCGGCTTGCTCAACTCGGCATCCACCGCCTGCGACACTGCGTCCTCCTGCTCGAGTTGGTCGCCCCCCGTCAACAGCAGCACGGGCGTGTCGGGCGAGACTTTCTTGATCACCCCGGCCAACTGACGGCCCGTCATGTGCGGCATGCCGTGATCGGTCACCACGAGATGCACCCGCTCGGGATTGAACCGCTTGATCGCCTCGGCCGCGCTCCCGACCACTTCCACACTGTGCCCGGCCACGCGGAGATATTCGCCCGTCACGCGGCCCACCAAAGGATCGTCGTCTACGACCAGGATCTGTAAGCGAACCCCGTCCATGTTCTGGCCATCTTGTTCTTTGCCTGTCTCCGCCTCCGCTTGCATCGGGAGGCGTATACTGAACGTCGTCCCCACGCCGACAGCACTCGTGATATCGATGGTGCCACGCAACCGTCGGATAATGCCGTACACCATGGCCAATCCCAAACCGGACCCCTTTTCGCCTTTCGTGGAGAAGAACGGTTCAAGACAACGTTGGCGCACTTCTTCCGTCATCCCCGTACCGGTGTCGCTGACTTCCATGCGCACCGCATCGCCGTCGATTTTCGTGCGAAGCGTAATCGATCCGCTGTGAGGCATCGCATCGACGGCATTAAACACCAGATTGGTCAGCACTTCGCGCAATTCCGATTCATGCCCGGCGACCGGGGGCACCGGCTCCAATTCCGTTTTGATCTCGATCGCCACGCCGTTTGCCAGGGCCTGATCTTTCCACTTCGGCTGACTGAGCTTCACACTTTGCTGGACCAGGCTATTCAGATCGACGATGCCGGCCAGGTCCGCATCGAGGCGGGGGCGATAGAAATCCCGCAGCCGGCTGACGACCTTCGCCGCGTCCTTGGCCGCCATATTGATCGTCTGCAGATATTCCTTCAGTTGCGCAGGGTCCGCCGCCATCTGGGGCGCGATGAGCAGGAGTTCGCTGAAGCCCATGATGGGCGACAGGGTATTGTTGAAGTCGTGCGCGATGCCGCTCGCCATCTGGCCGAGCGCCCGCAGCCGCTCTTGCTGGACCATCTGCTGTTGCGTCGTCTTGAGTTCGGTCATGGCGGCTTCCAATTGCGTATGGCTCTCCCGTAGGGACGTTTCCGCCCGCTTCCGCTCCGCAAGATCCGAGGCGTTGCTGAGCGCCACCGCCACCTGATCGGCCAACTGGCGCAATTGCACGAGATGATCCTCGTGCATGTCGGGCGCCTTCCGGTAACTCAACACTATCCCGCCTAACAGCTCGTGCGAGCGAAAAAGAGGCAACACCAGAAGGAACTCACTCCCATTCCCGCTCATGGCGGCAAGCGCCCCTTCTCCGGCCGGCTGCATCAGAGTCGAGCGGTCCCGGTGCGCCGTGAGCATCTCGGCTTCAGCCTCCGTCACCGTCACTCCTTTCATCGTCGTCTGCTTGCTTTCCGGTCCGAGCCTGGCATACAGCCATCCACGGCTTCGCTCGGCTGGATCGATCAACAACACGGCCAGACCCTGACAGGGAGAGACCTCGCGCAACCTGGCGAGGACTGTATCGACAATCCGGCTGGGGTCGAGCACCGACAGCACCGATCGGTCGATCTCATGGATCGTGGCCAACTGCGTAAATTGTTGTTGCAGCCGGTTCGCCATGGCATTGAAGGAGGCAGCCAGGTCCTCGAACTCATCTCCGCTCTTGACCTGTACCGGTGTCGAAAAGTTTCGCTTGGCAATCCGCCTGGTGCCCTTGCCGAGTTCCTCCAGCGGCACCATAGTCTTCCGGATTTGATTCACGCTGAGTAATGCCACGCACAACAAGGCGATCACGACCACCAGGCTGAAGCGATAGTTAAAGCTCGCCAGGGGCGCTAGCACCGAGCTTCGCGATTCACTCAACAACACGGTCCAGGGCGCCGTCGAAAATTGGTAACGGAGCGGGATCGCCCAATAGCCTGCGATATAGGAATCCTGCTCATCCCGCCATTCCAACAGGGACGTGCTGCCCCCTTCGCCCTGCCCGACTCGCTGCTCCTTCAACGTTGCCGGGGCGGACGGGCTGCAGAACAGGACCTCCGGCGCAGTCCCGAACACACACAGGGACATTTCCGCCGGAAGTGTCATGCTGCCGGCCAGGTCCCAGAGATAGTCGCCGTTGATTTCGGCCACCACCGCCGCCGTATCGGAATCGGAGAGCCTGACCATGAACAGGCGCCTCACTCCTGTGTCATCGGTCGCCGTCGTCAGCAGCGTTTTTTTCTGGCGGAGCAACGCCCATTGCGCCGGCGATAGAGCGCAAATCAACCGTAACTCGCCGAGAAAGACGCTCGTCGCGCCACCGCTCGAGATGTGGGCCATGCCTAGAAAGCCCGGCGTGTTCGGAAGTGGCAGCGTCGGGAAGTCCCCCGGCACTGTCGAGGTGATCGCAGGGTGCTGTCGGCTGATCGACAGCAGTTCGGCTTCCAGAAGGAGGAGCCGTTGGTAGACGGCCATGCCCATGGCCTTACTTTCCTGCCGCACCCGACGCTCGGCCTGCTGGGTGAGTTGGCCGGTCACGTCGCTGAACGACACCAGGCTCAACGCCCCGACCGGCAAGAGGGCACAGAGGATGAAGAGAAAGAAGACCCGGCGGGCAACCCGACTACTGAGAAACGACCGTTCGATCTGCACGAGGCCTCATCCTGCTAAAACTCGACCGCCAACCCGACGAAACTGCCGTCATTGGCGCGTATCACATCGTCGTGGCTTTTCTGCGCCGTGAGCGGCTCCACACTCTCACCGTCTTTGCCCATACTATACAGGTCGTAGTCGGAATTGATCGGATGAAGAAAACGGTCCTTGCGCGGTCTTCCCGCCGAGCCATTCCCGGCCCCTGCCGCGTAGGCGCTATCCGGCTCGAGCCAGTGGAAAGTGTTGTTGCCGCCCCCATTACCGCCACCACCACCGCCCCCGTTACCGCCACCACCACCCGGCAGGGTCAAATCCGCGATATTGAGGTACTCGTAAGGATTTCCCCAGGGATCGACCATGTCACCGGCCCCCACTTCGGCCAGCGTGTTCGGCAAGGATTCATTCGCAGCTTCGTACGAATCGATCGCTCGCTCGATGTAGCGAATCTCCGCGATGCAGCGGGCCAGTCGGGCCTTGTCGAGGTAGCCCAGATAGTTCGGGATCGCCAAACCCGCCAGCGCCCCGACAATCGTCACGGCAATCATCAATTCGATGATCGTAAAGCCCTGCTGCCTCTGGCAGCCTGTCCGGTAAGTCATATGCGACCTAAAATCCCGACGCAGAAGGCAACG
Source organism: Nitrospira sp. (assembly GCA_040376625.1). Taxonomy (GTDB): domain Bacteria; phylum Nitrospirota; class Nitrospiria; order Nitrospirales; family Nitrospiraceae; genus Nitrospira_A. The sequence goes on from JBEIQG010000115.1 coordinate 7,682, forward strand.
ACGCAGGCCGGGCCTCGATGACATTCGACGTGGTCTGAAAAGGCTCCATCGCCTGCGCGAGTTGCTCGATGGTGGCACGGAGCCGATCCGCCTCCTGCTCCACCTCCGGAAACGAACCTCGCGCCGCCGCCTGCTTCAATCGCTCCAACTGCGGAGCGATGTCGGCATGGTGCGTTTCGATACGGGCGATCTTCTCCCGCAAGGCGCCGACCATTTTACCCAGACACTGTGCTTCCACATGGAGGTAATCGCTCTTGCGAATCGAGGTGCGCACGGTCAGATCACCGCTCGCGACGGACTGGAAAATCAGACGGAAGCGAAAGAGGGGACCCGCGATCCGATGCGAAAAAAACACGCCGTGTACGAGCAGGAGAAGGGACACCACCGCCACCACCGGCCAGAAGCGGCTGTGCAATAACTCAAACTGGTCGGCCACCCGCTGCGCCTCCGCGCTGGAAACGGGCAGATGATCCAGTTGGAGCATCAACGGAAAAAACAGCGCGACCGACACGGCAACGATCACCACCACCACGTAGCAGAAGCTCAGCCCCAGGAAGCGCGGCTGTACCGTGTCCCACAGAAAATAGCGTCGAAACCGAGGCCGGCTCATGATGTCGCGACCTTTCTCGTCCACACCAAATGGTCCTGATTCTTATAGATAATCCTTCCACCGGAGACCGGCTCATAGAAAAAGGCCAGTTGGTACTTGGTCTGGTCCTCACCCTGATAGGACACGACGAAGAGGGTCTTGGCCCCCTCGCGGCTTTCATCGATCTGTGTGATTACATACCCATCCGCCGTGACGGCACTCGTGCCGAACCCGATCCGGTGCTCATCGATAAACATATGTTGGTCGGTATAGCCGTCAGTCGCCGTTTCCCACACCCCGAGTAGATACGACGGCGTCGCCTCCGGCTCAGACGCACAGGCCGCGCACAGCCAGAGGGCGAGCAAACAACTCACCCGCGAGATCGACCACATGATGCGCCTCTTTAAGATGGAACCCTCTGAATCTCTCTGATACCGACCAGTATGCCGCACGTATTTGCACATTCAATTTTTTTCGCAAATTCCGACGTTCGTCTCTCGTCCGGATGAATGAGCGTATGGCATGAAGCATAGAGCCCGAATGAGCAGGCCATCAGCCGTACGCTCTTCGTCCCCGCGCATCACGTGTGACGTTTGACGTCTTCCGCTTCACGAGGACTGAGAACGCCGCCCGAGCGGACCTATTCGCTTTGGATGGGAATGTAGAGCAGACTGCCCTGACGATTGATAAGCAATAAGGCGAGATCGGTCGACCGGAGCGGTTCGGCGAGACGTTGAAACGTGTTGAAGTCGGGAATGGGCTGTCGATTCAGTTCCAGCACCACATCGCCGGGCTGGAGACCGGAGACTTCGGCCAGGCTGCCGTCTTCGATATCCGTCACGACCAGACCGGCGTTGACCGGCAAATCCATCTGACGCGCCAGCGCCGGGGTCACCTCATCGACGATTACGCCGGACAGCGGATGTGCGGTGGGACCGGCGGCATCTGCTGTCTGTGTTTTCTTGGGCCGCTCCCGCGGCGCTTCCTGTACGGTGAGGTCCGTCTGCATCAACTTGGCATCGCGGAGCAGCTCGATCCGGTGTTTGCTGCCGATGGCGGCCGTAGCCATCAGATTGCGCAAATGGCCGCTGTCCATCACGTCACGGCCGTCGAAACGCACCACGACATCGCCGCGCTTCAACCCGGCCCGTTCGGCGGACCCTTTGGCCTGCAGGTCGGTAATGATCGAGCCCTTCACGTCGGGCAGATGGAAGGTCTTGGCGAGCAAGGGCGTGACATCCTGAGTGGAGGCTCCCAGAAACCCCCGAACGACCCGGCCCGTCTTGATGAGACTCTGCAGGGCGGGTCGCGCCATATTGCTGGGAATCGCAAACCCGACGCCGACGCTCCCGCCCGTCGGACTCGCGATGGCCGTGTTGATCCCGACTAACTCTCCATTGGTGTTCACCAGGGCGCCGCCCGAGTTTCCGGGATTGATAGGCGCATCCGTCTGAATGAAGTCTTCCACGTCGGCCACCCCCACATCCGCGCGGCCGACCGCGCTGACGATGCCGAAGGTGACAGTGCGACTCAGACCGAGGGGATTCCCGATCGCAAGCACGAAGTCACCGACAGCCAGCGCGCTGGAATCTCCCCAGGCCGCAGCAGGAAGACCGGTGGCACTGATTTTCACCACCGCCACATCGGTTTTCGGATCGGTCGCGACCACCCGGCCCTTGAACTGCCGTCGATCCGCGAGAATGACCTCCACATCCACGGCATCGGCCACGACGTGGTTATTGGTGATGATGTACCCATCCGACGAAACGATGACCCCGGAGCCTTGCCCATACTGCCGGCGCGGGGGTACGTCTTTGAACATGCCGAAGGGCAGCCCTTCATCGCTGAAGGCCTGATCGTGCACCATCACCGTCGAAGCGATGCTGACGACAGCCGGAAGCACCTTGGCCGCAGTGGCCCGCACCTGCGCCTGCAAATCTCCGGACGTGCTGACACGGGAGGGGCGAACCGTCAAGGATTCAGCAGACGAAGCAGAGACCCCCGGTCCGACTCCCAACAGGGCGCCGAGCACTCCCGCAGCCACCAGGCAGGGATGAGAACGACTCCTCGACATCGCGCTATGCTTCCTCCAAAACGGGCGACCAGAGCCTATCATGCGGCAGAGGGTTGCACACTCAGAACTCATAAATCGGCATGCCGCAGGCGTAACGCATTCGAAATCACCGAGAGAGAACTGAATGTCATCGCCGCGCTGGCCAACATCGGACTGAGAAGCAGGCCGAAGAACGGATACAGCAGTCCCGCCGCGACCGGAACCCCGATCATATTGTACACAAAGGCAAAGAAGAGATTCTGGCGGATGTTGCGCATGGTGGCCTTGCTCAAACGGCGCGCCCGGACGATCCCGCGCAGATCGCCCTTGACCAGCGTCACTCCGGCATTCTCCATCGCCACATCGGTTCCGGTTCCCATGGCAATGCCGACATCTGCCTGGGCCAGTGCCGGAGCATCGTTCACGCCATCACCCGCCATCGCCACCACATGGCCCTGTGTCTGAAATTCCTGCACGATCCGGCTTTTTTCATCCGGCTTTACGCCGGCCCTGACCTCATCCAGGCCCAACTCCTTCGCGACCGCCTGCGCCGTCACCGCATGATCGCCGGTGACCATCACCAGACGAATGCCTTCCTGGCGCAATAACCGCAAGGCCTCGGGCGTTGAACTCTTGATCGGGTCGGCGACCCCGAGTAATCCGGCCGCCCGGCCATCGACAGCGACGAACATCACGGTTTGTCCGGTCTGCCGCATCAATTCGGCATTCGCTTCCAACGAAGCCAGGGAAGCATCGTCTTCCATGTGCAGGTCCCGCAATAGATCGACCGTGCCGACCACCACCTGCCTGGTCCCGACCGTCGCCATGACGCCCTTCCCCGTTTTTGACGTGAACCCGGACGCCGACTCCAATGTGATGCCCCGTGACTCGGCCCCGCTCACAATCGAGCCGGCTACCGGATGTTCACTTCCGCGTTCCACCGACGCCGCCAATCGCAACAAGTCCGTTTCAGACCAGGGGGCCACCGCACTCACGACACGAAGTTTGGGTTTTCCTTCCGTGAGTGTGCCGGTCTTGTCGAAAACCAGCGTGTCGACTTTCTCGATGGTCTCCAGCGCTTCAGCTTTCTTGAACAGGACACCGGCTACAGCGCCGCGACCGGTCCCAACCATAATCGACATCGGCGTCGCCAAACCCAGGGCACAAGGACAGGCAATGATGAGCACGGCCACGGCATTCAACAGGGCATGGGCCAGACGCGGTTCCGGCCAGATCAGCGCCCACACCAGTCCCGTCACGATCGCAACACTCACCACGATGTGCACGAAGTAGCCGGCGACGACATCGGCTGTACGCTTAATGGGA
>JBEIQG010000287.1:0-3602 GCA_040376625.1 Nitrospira sp.
ATGGTAGCAGAGTTCTGCATGGACCTGCTGAACAGCAATGGTGAGCTGCACTGTCCCGTTGTCCGCTGCGTGCAATGCGGCGACGTCGTCGACCCGGTTATTCAACGGAATCGACGACTCCACCAACACAGACAGGCTAGCAGCACTGTAGGGCTACAATCATGAAGCATGATCTGTCGCAATACGCGGCAAGCGGCCCATCGCGCCTGTCGCCTTTAGCCCCATTCACGCTCCCTCACGCGAATGTGGTGAAGGACTTGATGTTCATAAGCAGGGGCCAGGCGTTTGAAAATCTAATGTTTCACAAGGTTGGTCCATGGATTGCTGTGCTGTAGTCGCGGTATCAGCCCTGCGGCGCCTGGCTATCCTGAAGCGATAAGCCGGGGCGCTCTCGTGTCTTTAACCAAGGAGGTTTCTCATGCGGAGTCATGCGGTTCTTCAGATCGGATTGGGAATCATACTGGCGGCGGGCGCAGTGCCCATGGCCGGTGCGACGGACGCGTCGGGCGAGAATAAGGATATGGTTCCCATCCCGAAAGGTGAGTTCACCATGGGGAGCAACGAACATTCTGATGAGTTCAGGCACCAAGTCGTGCTCGATGCCTACCTCATCGACAAGTTCGAAACCTCGAATGCGCGCTACAAAGAGTTCATGAAGGCGACCGGCCACCCGGCACCGGCCTATTGGGATGATCCCCGACTCAGCAAACCTGAGCAGCCGGTGGTCGGTGTGAGTTGGACCGATGCTAACGCTTTCTGCAAATGGGACGGCAAGCGGCTGCCCACCGAGGCGGAATGGGAAAAGGCAGCCAAAGGCCCTGAGGGTGACAACCACTACCCATGGGGACATCACCTCGATGCGAAGAAGGCCAACTATGGACAAAATGTGGGCCATACCACACCGGTAGACTCCTACCCTGAAGGCGTGAGCGGCTATGGTGTGTACAACATGGCGGGCAATGTCTTCGAGTGGGTCGAGGACTGGTATGACCCGAAGTTTTACAATGCCAGCCATGCGCTGAATCCTCGCGGTGCTGAGAAGGGCTACAACTTTGCCAATCAAGGCCCGGTGCGGGTGTTGCGCGGCGGTTCCTGGTTGGCTCCCGAAACCTCACTACATACTAGCCATCGGTTCTGGAATCAGCCGGAAAATAACTCTTACGGCGTGGGACTGGGATTTCGTTGTGCAAAATCGGCCCACACCATGTCAGACGAAGCCGTGCAAGCGGGGCGCGATGCGTTTATCCAATCGCTTGTGAGCATGGGGGCGGAAAAGAATGCCGATGCCATGGCTTCCATAGAAAAGGCATTGGCCGCTGATCCTAACAATAAAGAATATCAAGCCACCCGGAATCTCATCAAAAAGAGCATGAAGAAATAACAAGCACAGCGTCAGGGAGCGGCATCGCCGCTCCCTGACGGGGCCCCCAGGGCAGGAGGTCGATCATGAACAGGATCGGGTACGTATTAGGTGCAGGTCTGGCCGTGGGAATTACCATTATGACTCTTCCGGCACACTCTCAGCAGTCCGTGATCCCGAAGGACATGGTGTATGTGGGACAGGGTCCTTCTTTAATGGGTTTGGATCAAGCGGAACCGGCTACATCGAACCGTCGACTCACGGCCTACGAGAAGCGGATGAAGACAGCCTGGTCCGCGGAGGCCTTCCACGACGAGGGACCAGCCCACATGGTGTTTCTGGATTCGTTCCTCATCGATAAGTACGAAGTCTCGAATAAGGATTACGGCGAGTTCATCAAAACCACTGGTCATCCGGCTCCGGCCTATTGGGACGATCCCCGGCTGAACAAACCGCAGCAGCCCGTTGTAGGGGTCAACTGGAACGATGCAAAAGCCTACTGTGACTCTCGCGGGAAGCGGCTGCCGACAGAAGCGGAATGGGAAAAGGCGGCTCGTGGTCCACATGGCAACCTCTATCCCTGGGGCAATGACTTCGATTCCGAGAAGGCAAATTACGACAAGCATCATGATGCGACCTTGCCGGTGGACTCTCATCCGGAGGGAGCCAGTTACTACGGTGTCTATAACATGGCCGGCAATGTCTTCGAGTGGGTCTCCGATTGGTATGATCCACAGTATTACAGCAGGCTTCAACCTATGGTGAATCCATCCGGACCGGAGAAGGCCGTATGGCTGGGAGGCACCGGCACCTATGTCGACCGTCTGACCGTGGGCGAGAAGCGGGTCATTCGTGTCGGCTCCTGGATTGCGCCTGAGGGCACCATCCGGTCCACGCACCGGTTCTGGAATCATCCGCTCAATAACAGCTATGGCGTCGGGCTCGGGTTGCGCTGTGCGAAGTCGGCGCCGGTCGACCTGGAGCAACGCATCAGGGACAGCTACATCGCCGCCCTGGTGGAAATGGGTCGTGAACAATTTACGGAAGCCCGACAGACGGTCAACCGTGGATTGGAGTTGGATCCCAAGAATGTTGAATTGCTGGAATTGCAGGCTCTCGTCGAGCAGTCAATCAAACGGCGGTGAGCGCGCAGGGCGGCTGAGGTTGCCCCGATGTGTCCTATGACGGAGGCGGAGGTATGAAGCACATCTCTATGATCACTATCGCGAGTGGTTTCGCCCTGATCTTGAATGCGGTGGTTTTACAGGCTGGTCCGATAGATCCCAGTCTCCATCCGCATCCGGAGAAAGTTCAGATGGTCCATGAGGCTGAACATAGCGTGGACCAGGCCTGGGAAGTCTACCATCGCGCTGCGCTGGGAGGCACCGTGGCGTCGCCGGATCTGCAGGCACAGATCGAACAGCATCTGCATGAGGCCAGAACCCTTGTGAGCCAGGCGCAAGAGGCTGCTGATCAGGGGGATAGCCGCAAAGTAGAGCGTCTCGTGGGTGAAATCAAGCATCACACGGCCCAGGCTATCGCGGGGAGTAAGGAGCAAAAGAAATGACACAAGGTCTGAGGAGGAGAAGCGCCAGGTGGAGACGTATCGGTCTGTTCTTCACGGCAGTTTGTGCGGTCTCACTGTCGTCGGTGCTGGCAGCACCGTCCCTCAAGGAGATTGATCCGGTGGCCATGGTGACCATCCCGGCAGGACCGTTTTTGATGGGCAGTCAGAATCCGAAGGGGCGAGCCGATGAGTGGCCCCAGCGGACCGTCCATGTCGATACGTTCTCCATTGATCAAGTGGAAGTGACCAATGAACGTTACATGACGTTTGTCGCCAAGACAGGCCATCGCAGCCCCCCAAACCCCTATGGCACCGGCGTCCTGGTGTCGGCCAAGGGAATCGAACAGCTGCCTGTGGTGCAGGTCTCGTGGTACGACGCCAAGGCCTATTGCAGTTGGGTCAAGAAGCGATTGCCGACGGAAGCGGAGTGGGAAAAAGCTGCCCGTGGGACCGATGGGCGTACCTACCCAGGGGGAAACGATCAGCCGACCACAACACGAGCGAATTTTGACCGGGAGTGGGTCGAGGATAAGACGTTACACGCCGTCGGTTCGTTGTCCGGAGGCGACTCGCCATATGGCATCAAGGATATGTCAGGTAACGCGCGGGAATGGGTGCAGGACTGGTACGACCCCGACTATTACGCGAATGCTCCCGATAAGAACCCGCAGGGAC
>JBEIQG010000260.1:0-4525 GCA_040376625.1 Nitrospira sp.
CCTTGAAACAAGCCGCCACCAAACCCCGCACGGCCATCGACACGATCCTCGCCCATGGCCGCGTGGCCGATACCATCACGAAGCTGGCCAAGCAGAAAAAAGCCGACCTGCTCGTCCTCGGTTCGCGCGGCCTGAGCGATGCAGAACATTACCTCCTGGGCAGCGTATCCCGGAAAGTCAGCGCCTTGGCCGCCTGCCCGGTGTTGGTGGTCAAACGGCCGCTCACAGCCCTCTCCCACGTGCTCTTTGCGGCAGATGCCTCGAAACACTCCCAAGGCGCCTGTCGATTTCTGTGCCAACGCCTGCTTCCGGACTCTGCGCACGTCACAGTGCTGTCGGTCGTCGAACCGGCCATGACGGAACTGGCGGCCAAGTACCTGTCGAAGGACCAGGTGGAGCAGCTCTCGATCCCTAAACGCCAGACCGCCGAACAGGTGGTAGAGAACTTACGCGATCGCTTCCTGGCCGAAGGTTGTGCCGTCACGACGCAGGTGAAGGTCGATCATGTGACCGACACGATCATCCAGGAAGCCGCATCCGGCAAGGTGGATCTGCTCGTGGCAGGCTCACGAGGCTTGACCGGGTCCGAACGGCTTCAGTTGGGCAGCGTCTCGGAAACGCTGCTGAAGTATGCCCCCTGTTCGGTACTCATCGTGCGAGGATGGCGTGCCTGAACTGACTGCGCTAGAAGTCTGCCGACTGGCGCCCAGCCAGGTATACCGCGCGCTCTCCACCACCCCGCAGGGCCTCTCGTCGGACGACGTCCGGCGGCGAACCCTCCGGTACGGGCCGAATAGTCTGCAGGCGTTGCGCGGGATGCCGCTCATCAGCCGCTTTGCGCGTCAGTTCACGCATTTCCTGGCGCTGCTCCTATGGGTGGCGGCGGGTTTGGCGTTCCTCGCCGACGTCCTCCACTCCGGCGAAGGCATGGCGACATTGGGATGGGCCATCCTTGGCGTGATTCTCATCAATGCCGTTTTCGCCTTCCTGCAAGAGTATAAGGCCGAACGCGCGGTCCAGGCTTTGCGCAGCATGCTACCGGCCCAAGCCTGGGTCATTCGCGACGGGCAACCGCAACAGATCGCCCGCAGCGAACTGGTGCCGGGCGATGTGCTGGTGCTGGAAGAAGGCGAGCAGATTCCCGCCGATGCGAGACTCACCGAAGCCGTCGGCATGCGCGTCGACAACTCCTCGCTCACCGGCGAATCGAAACCGCAGCGACGATCGGCCGATCCCATCACCGACGGTCATCCGCTCGACATAGCGAATCTGGCCTTCGCCGGAACCACGGTCCTCTCCGGCCATGGCCAGGGGGTCGTCTTTGCCACCGGCCTCAATACCGAATTCGGTAAGATCGCGCATCTGACGACAACGGTGCAGACTGGGTTGAGCCCGCTCCAACAAGAAATCATGAAGGTGACGCATGTCGTCGCCGGGCTCTCACTGCTGATGGGGCTGATTTTCTTCACCATCGGCGTCGGGATGGGACTGGGCTTCTGGGCAAGCACGATTTTCGGCATCGGTATCATCGTCGCCAACGTGCCCGAAGGGCTCCTGCCGACCGTCACCCTGGCTCTCGCCATGGGCAGCCAGCGCATGGCTGCGCGCAAGGCGCTCATCAAACACCTCGCGTCCGTTGAAACACTAGGGTGCACCACCGTGATCTGTACCGACAAAACCGGAACGCTGACAGAGAACCGGATGCGGCTCGACAAGCTCTACGTGGACGACCTCGTCGTCGAATCGCGAGAGGGCTGTTTGTTCACCCGGAATCGCCTCATCACCGCCCCCGAATCGGAACGGTGGCGCCCCCTGTTCGACGCCATCGTTCATTGCAACAATGCCAAGCGCACACGCCACCCGGATGGGCGTAGCCGGACCACCGGCGATCCCACTGAGACGGCGCTGCTGGAGTTTGCCGCGGACCACGGACTCCTCCATCGCCCGCCGCTCCGACGCATGGGCGAAATCCCCTTCGATGCCGATCGCAAACGAATGACGACCCTGCACTGGAACGAAGGTCGGCTACTCGCCTTCACCAAAGGCGCGCCGGAATCGGTCCTGCCGTTGTGCAACAGGCAGCAGGGGTCGGCGACGCCCGTCGAGCTGACCGTCGACGGCCGCAAAAAGGTGCTGGCCCAGAGCCAGGCCTTCGCTCAGCAGGCCTACCGGGTGCTGGCCGTGGCCATGCGAGAAGTCGAACGCGGGGTGGATCAGTTGGAGGCCGACACCGTGGAGCAGGGACTGACGTTCCTCGGACTCGTCGCCATGATAGACCCGCCACACCGCGAAGTCCCGGACGCGATCAAGAAATGCCGGCGGGCCGGAGTCCGCGTCATGATGATTACCGGCGACCATCCCCTGACGGCATTGGCCGTCGCACGCAAGGTCGGGCTGGCTCCGGAGACCATACCCACGACACCAGGCCATTTCGTGCCGGTGATCGAAGGCGCACACATCGACACACTCAGCGATGATCAACTGCGCCGGCTGCTCACCCCGAGCGCTCCCGGCGAGCCGGATCCGATCTTCGCCCGCATGGCGCCCCGGCACAAAATGCGCATCGTCTCGACCCTCAAGCAAATGCGCGAAGTGGTCGCCGTGACCGGCGACGGAGTCAATGACGCGCCGGCATTGAAAACCGCCGACATCGGGATCGCCATGGGTATCGCCGGAACGGACGTGGCCAAGGAGACGGCCTCCATGATTCTGCTCGACGACAATTTCGCCACTATTGTCCACGCCATCGAAGAGGGCCGGGCCGTCTACACCAATATCCGCAAGTTCGTCACCTATGTGCTGGCCAGCAACGTTCCGGAGATCGTGCCGTATCTGGGATTCGGGCTCTCGTCGATGCCGCTCGCCCTCACGATCCCGCAAATTCTGGCCGTCGATTTGGGAACGGACATGGTCCCGGCACTGGCACTCGCCGCAGAACCTCCGGAGGGCGGGGTGATGGACGACCCTCCGCGACCCCGCACCGAACGACTTCTCAGCTGGGATGTGCTCTTGAGAGCCTACGGCTTTCTCGGCTTGATCGAGGCAGGGATCGCAATGGGAGGATTCTTTCTCTATCTGACGAGCCAAGGCTGGAGTTGGGGAGATCCGGTCGACTGGAACTCCTCCTTATACAAGGAAGCAACCACTGTCACCTTTGCCGGAATCGTAACGGCCCAGGTCGCAAATGTCTTTGCCTGCCGCTCCGACCGCATTTCGGCATTCCGGCTCGGCTGGTTCAGCAATCCCTTGATCCTGGTGGGTGTCACCGTCGAGCTGACCATCCTGCTCGTGATGACCTACAGCCCGGTCGGGCATCTGGTATTGGGCACCGCCCCGCTCCCGGCCTGGATCTTCGGACCGCTGGCGCTCGGGGCCATCGGCCTGCTCTTCGCGGATGAGCTACAAAAACTCGCCCGCCGGCATATGAACTCACGACTAGCGGTGCAACCCAGCGGGGGAGGATGATGTATGCCTGGATAGATTCATTTCGATGAGCGACAATCGGGAATGGACACGAGCCCGTGACACCCCTGATGAAGAAAAGGAGAGCTTATGACGACCGCATCGGGCCAGCACGTCAGCGATTACATGCATCGCCAATTGGAGATCGTTCCGCAGGATGCCTCCGTCGTCACCGTCGCCACCAGAATGCGGACGCGTAACGTCGGCTCGGTGCTGATCGAATGTTTCGATCGTCCGCACAACGATTGCCGGATCGCGGGAATCGTCACCGAAACCGATCTCGTCGCCAAGGTGCTGGCACCCGGCCGCATTCCCTCCCGAACCAGTATGGCGGACATTATGAGCAGTCCGCTCATTACCATCGCGCCGAACCGTCCGATGGTCGATGCCAGCCATCTGATGCAAAACAAGAACATCCGGCACCTCGCAGTGACCGAAGGCACAGAGGTGCTCGGAATCATTTCGATACGCGACCTGGTAAGACATTTTGTCGATGCGGACGGCGGGCCGGTGCAGGCGCTCACCAATGTCTACCGGCCGTTGAGCGTCCTCATGAAAACCGCCATCGATACCATCGGCAGCGACGAAACGGCCCTCGACGCGGCGCAACGCATGGCGGACAAACACATCGGGGCGCTGTTTGTGATGGAAGCCGATGAACTCGTGGGTATCATCACCGAAGGCGACCTCGTGCGCAAATTACTGGCTTATCAACTCGATCCGCAGAACCTGCGTGTCGGAGCGCTCATGAATTCGCCGTTACTCGACATCGACATCAATCGCACCATCCGCGACGCCAGTGAACGGATGTCCGCGAAACGGATTCGCCATCTGGCTGTCACCGAACATGAAAAAGTCGTGGGAGTTCTCTCCATTCGCGACCTGGTGAAGATGGTTGCCATCCGGGATCGCCCGGACTTTCTGAAACGAGGATCGACCATTTAACCGGCTCGTAACGGCTTAACAGAATGCGAAAAAAGTCCCCCAGCGGCGTTCTCCACTTTCGGGACGCGTATCTCGTCGGGAGTCCGAGCGGACGGCGGGCGACGGATAGCTGAGGGTA
>JBEIQG010000088.1:0-13661 GCA_040376625.1 Nitrospira sp.
GATCTGATGATCGTAGGTCCCGTTCAAGAACCAATTAAGCGACACATCCGCCTGCTTGATCAAGTCGTTGGCGGAGGCGGTGTCAGGATCCCAATAGGCATACCGTGCCGCAATCTCTACAGTCCGCGGGATGAGATAGTACCCGCTTTGTACGTACCAGCCCATGGTGTTGCCGAAATTGTTCGGCGCGGTCGCCGTACAGGCGACATTCATGCAGGGCAGGCCCTTATCGTGCCGGATGACGTTCTTAAAGTAAAACTCTCCCTGCAGCGAGAAGCCGCGATACTTGAACACCCCATCGGCAACCCAGGTGGAATAATCGACGATGCCTAAGCCGAGCTGGCGACCATTCCCGAAGGCTGCCAGTTGCCGCCGGATATTTAAGTTGGCCAGGTCCAACCCGACGAAGGCATTGTCGGAACTGGTGTTGACCCCGGGATTGTAGGAGTAGCCGCCGCCGACGGCCACCTGCGGCGTTTCGGAATAGGCAAGATCACCTTCCCCATAACCGGGGCGGCCCAGGATGTTCCAGTTCAATCGAGCCACATACATGAGCCGGTCGACATCGATGCGCGTGTTCGCGTTTAAATTGCGTTGATTGACGGGACAGTCCGCCGGGGAGGGAAAGGGATTACCGCCCGTCTGGCCGCCAGGACAACCGACGGTGGCCTCCTCCGATGTGAAGGAACCCAGGCGGTTGAAACTCGGCCCCGCGCCGTTGAACACGCCGAGGTAGTAATTCACGGGGAATAGTTCTTCGTCGTTCATAATCGTGATGCCGATATCCCGACGATCCAAGCCGCTGGCCGTGAACGCATCCTGCACGAGCGCACGTTCGGCGAATTGCATCGAGGCCGTGGAGTTAATCTGCGACCGATTGAAGTAAACCTTGTATTGCCCGAATTGCACATTCGCCCATGGCAGACGGGTGTATGTAAAGTTGACATCGAAGAGCGACAGGGATCCCGGCGACTGCGCATTCTCGGCAGTCTCCGCCCGCATCTGGATGTAGTATTTAAAGTCCGGATCGAATAAATGGCCCATGAAATAGAACCGCAACCGTCTCACGTTGAACGATGACGTACTGTTCTCCGAACGATTGGCTCGATAATCACCGAATACGCCCAGGAGCTCAGGGAAGTTTTTGGCTTCGCCGGGATTGCGCCAGGCATCGTTGCGGAACCGCTGCGTAAATCGCAGTTGGCTGCGAAAGCGGATTTTGAGAAAGAATGCATTGTCGTTCATCGAGAGGTTGAAGCCACGGTCGTACCAACCGCGAAAACTCGGCGACAGCAACTGGGTGCGTTCCTCCGAATCTTTCAGCACCTGGTTGTACTCCTCCTGGGTAATCATGCCGCTCTTGACGGATCGCTCGAGCAGGAGTTTGAGCGACGGGTCCATGCTTTCAACAAACACATACCTGCCGTCTTTCTCCACCAGCTTGCCCGAGTCTGCCGCCTCGCTTAGGGACACAGAGCCCAACACAACCAGTAGCGTCGCCAGCGTCCGGGTAAGGATTCGCCCAAGGAGCCGCTGAGTCCAAAATGCGCGCACACCTCGCCTGTCTGTGCTCATAACCAACTCCATGATGTCTTGTTGTGATCGATGGACGGATCGGTCAGTTCGAAGGCCGGCCGGTGTCAGCGCGGTGGTGCCGTGCCGGACTCTCCGGATTTCAAGAACTGCCGATACGCCACCGCTCGGGTCCGCCTGTCATCGGTGTTCCAGAAACGTCCCGGCTCGAAATAGAGGATGTAGTCCTTCGGTGTGGGCGGTGGGAGGGGATAGCTGGAGTCGTAGTTGTCGGACTTGCGTACGGGGATTTGCGTGTGAAAATACTCGATCGTGATATAGAGGTAGGGATCACGGACGGCCAACCATCCGGCAGTTGTATCCCGGCCATACTCCGGGTTGAACCCGGGGCTACGGAGTTCGAAATGCGCTCGCTCGTTCGGGCCGACTTGCTGAAGCCCCTGCTCGAGATGTGGCGCGAGGGCCTGGAGTTCATCTTCCCGGAAGAGAGGTTTGGGTGGCAATTCTTCCATAAACCAGCGCAACGGCAAGCGTTGCTGCTCACGGATCGAAAATCCCCGCAATAAACTGGCTATCTCCCCGCTGGTCAATTGCACCGGGTGCGTATACGATGTGGGCTCGACTTCCCGCTGCACCCTCACCACCACCCTCTGATCTTCATGCACCGTGCGCGTTGCATAAGGTAACCTGGCACAGCCGCCTAGGGTCAGGCCGACTGACCACCACCCGGCGACGCAGGTCCAGAGGACCATGTGCCTCCACAGAGCCTGTCTCGTTATGCGTCCCATCTGCCTCTCCTCATGTATACCGATAATCGGTGATGAACATACAAATGATGCACTCGCATCTCTGAATGACAGGCGGGCAGGGCTATGGACGCCGACCCGCAGGAACGCCATACCCAGCCTCCCGCACGATGGCTTGCGCCTCCTCGCTGTGCAGATATCCCAAGAACTCTGCACAGAGAATTCGATTGGGGCAGTACCGTTCCATGGCCATCGAATGCACGGTTTGGACATATCCTTTTTCCAACCTCGCCACGACCCGTACCCGCTCCTGCGCCTTCACCGCCTCATGGCCGAAAAGAATGCCTGCATCGGCCTGCCCACTCAGCACATGGTCGAGAACGCCACGGAAATCAGTCGCCACGTCGAGACGCTCCTTGAAGGATGCCTCGAGACCCAGCGTGCGCAGCATGGCACCGGTCTGCGCCCCCAAGCGGGTGTGTGACGGGTCGGCCACTGCGAGGCGAGCGGGCCCTCGGCTCAAGGCTTCCAGCGATTCAGCCGCGTCGACCAATGACTCCGGCACCACCAAGACCAATTGTTCCACCGCATAGGATTGTTTCGTCCCCGGCAGGACATAGTATTTTTGCTCCAGCCTGGTGAGCACCTCGTCCCCCCCGGGAGCGACAATATGGATGGGACCGCTGCCGATGAAATACTGGCCGACCATACTGTTCTCCATGCCCGCAATCGTTCGCCTCAAATCCAATCCACTATCGACGTAGAGCTTCATGTGAACGTCAGGATGGGTCCGTTCAAATCCGGCACCGAGGCGATCAATGACTTCCTTGACGCTTGGTGAACCGGCGATCAAGAACGCTTCCCGCTCAGCCTGTGCAGATCCGCCGCACAGGAGCAGATTTACGCACACGAGACTCATGAGCCTCAAAATGATCATTCTATTTCGAACTGTCATGTCACTCACCCGATAGGCGTCAATTGTATTCCTGACAGGACGGGCCTCAATGCGCACGCAAATCGTGCACCGTTCCGGTCTCCGTCATGTCGTAGCCGCCGAGGGCGTCTATTTCTGCTCGGAAGGATCGACTCACCAGAATATTCAGAAAGGCCTCAATGCCCGGATGATCTGCGAGATGCCCCTTAGGCACCACGAAGTCATAGCGGGCCCGTTGGAGGGGAAGAAACTCGAGTCCGAACAGATTGGCTGCCGACCTCACCCCGACGGCCACATCCGCATGACCTTCGGCAATGGTGCGCGCTACCTGAAAATGGGACCGCCCGATTCGGTCATACCCAAGGATTGTCTCCGAAGCCATGCCGGCAGAAGCCAGCTTCTGATCAAGCAACAACCGCGCGCCCGCCCCCGCTTCCCGGTTGATGAGACTGATATCAGTGCGAGCAAGGTCCTCAACTCCACGGATCGATTTCGGATTGCCCGGGGCTACGAGCAGTCCTTCTTCCCAGACCGCAAACGTGACGATCAAATATTCGTTGCCCTTGAGATGCCGACGGAGATAAGGAAGGTTCGACTCACCTGACTGCGCATCCACGACGTGCACCCCCGCCATGTGCACTTCTCCCCGTTTCAGCGCCTCGATCGCGGCGGCGCTCCCGAGCGTCCATCCCACCACGCTACAGTCTTCTTTTTGTCGTCGAAGATAGTCACCCGCCAGAAACACCGAAGGATCGCAACCAGCCACGGCGATTTCCTGTTCGATGACGCGGCGGTTACGCAGAAGCCGAACCTGCACCGTACGGGATCGGTGCTGAGGCCGCGGTAACTGGTGGGATTCCGTGAGCGGGAGCACAAGCCCATCCGCAGGCACTGCATAGTTCATTGCTTCTCCCAGTTCGGCGACCGGACGGACGATGAATCGTGCACCCACTCGAGCCACCTTCACACGCATAGCACTGGGAGGGAGTTGAACGGGAGCAGCTGCTGCGAACCATTCCCCCGCAACGATCTCCTCCTGAGGGAGGAGCCGGAAAAGATCTTCGACACGGCAATCGAGAGCCTGTGCAAGCCTGAGGGCAACTGCAGTGGTCGGTAGATATTGATTGGTTTCGATGGCATGTACGGCTTGCCGCGTAACACCTGCCTGCGCCGCGAGTTCGATGCGTGACAAACCTTTAGCCTGACGTATTTGGGACAAGAGGTTCTCAACCGGGGAAGCGTTGTCAGGGACAGGCGTCTTCTTCATGACGGGATCGAAGATGCCATAATACTATACTTATGTCAAGCATTATGGCATCAGGAGAATTACTCCCAGGCCATGTGAATTTTTATCGCCTATTGTTGACAATATTACATAAGTTAATGTAATTAATCCTCATCGGAATACAGATATTTATATAAATAGCTGACTAATAACTACTTGTAAAGAAATAAAGCCGAACGTCTCGATTTGTTGGAGGATAGAAAGATGAGAATTTCTGTAGTCTTGAGGATCGCCGTTTCGGTCGGCTGGCTGATAGCTGCTGCCGCAACCACCTCCACCGCTGTCGAGGAAGGCCAACTCGTAAAGAAAGACGGAAAGTGGGAATACTATTCCGGTGAGGATCCCGGCCTTAAATATCTCTATCTGAAAGGCATTATCACACAGGAGGAATACGACAAGGGTCTGAGAGTCTTGGAAACCAGGGAACAGGTTGCTAAGCCCAACTACAGCATCGACGTCAATAACGGGTTGAACTTCCGTGTGGGATCGAAATTCTTTTTGAAACTGCGCCTGCTCACCCAGGTTCGCTACAGCCACAGTGCTTACAATGGCGCCTGGGGAACTGTCGGCGATTCGAGAAATCCCGAGATCCTCGGAGGCCAGGTGGAGTATCGAGCCGTCAGCAAGCAAAGCGACTCCAACCAGTTCAGCGTACCTCGCGCCCGCCTCCAATTCCTGGGTTATGCCTTCGATCCTGACTTCCGCTACAACATTTCATGGGCCTTCGATCAAACGACATGGGATCAAGAGGGAGGCAGCGGCCGTGCCGGTCTCCTCGACGCCTACATCTCCTCCTGGCACATCCCCTGGTTCACCATCCAGGCAGGTCAGCAACGAGTGTGGTTCAATCGTGCCACGATCAGTTCCATGGCGACCTCAACATTCGCGGACAATCTGATTGTCCAGAACGCGTTTGCCGCCAATCAACAGAGCAGTCGCGATATCGGCGTCAGCATTTCCAGCGATGAAGACCAGTATAAATTCAACTATGCCTTTGGAATCTGGGGGGGAGTCGGTGCCAACCTGGCACGGGAAGGCACGGCCGTCAGCCAAGCGCTTCCCAACAATTCAAGCCTTCCGGCCGCCCAGCGCCGCACATTCAATTACGACACCCGCGTTCTGACGGGCGAGATGATGTACACGGTCCGTCTGCTGTACAAAATTTCCGGCAACCCCGGATACGGCCAGGGAGACATTCTGAACTCACGCACGCCGCAGATGGCCATCGCTTTTGGTTATGCTTACAACCCGGCCCAAAACTACCTGAGTTCGATCCGTTCGGATATTACCGACCGCGCCTACCGTCAGCGTGTCACGAAAGCATACAACGGACGTCTACTCGGCGGGGGCATCTGGGATTTTCAAACCTATGAAGCCGATTTCATCGCGAAGTATCGGGGCTGGTCCTTCCAGGCCGAAGGATATTATCGCCACCAACGGGTCCGGAACGCCGATTCCGGAACAATTCCGTTCGATCCGGTTACCACGACCGTCTTGGGCCCGGCGGTGAATCTCGGCCAGGCCTATGGCTGGTACGCACAGGTGGGCAAATACATCATTCCACGGAAGATTGAACTGGCCGTTCGATACGGGTTTATGGATCCCTCGACGCAGCAGGTCAACGACCTGATGAAGGAATTCGGCGCCGCGATCAACTACAGCTTCGACGGTACCTACAACAACCGGCTCGTCGTCGACTACTCGAATATCACCATGGGGAGCGGCGGCCGCGCTCCCGACCGGTTTCCCTTCGAGAGCCAACCGGGATTCGGACGCGACCTGGTCGAAAATCGAATCAACGTCCAATATCAGTTCTATTTCTAGGAAACCTGAACACGTGACAGTCACGGGAGGACGATCATGACACGACGAAACACCTTCTTCGGCATCTGGCTCTTCTTCAGCATGCTGATCGGCATCGCCGGGGTGGTGCCGTCGGCGCAGGCCCAGCCGGAGACATTGACCATTGCCGCCGCCAACAGCTTGAAGGAAGCGCTTCGAAAAGTGCTGCCACGATTCGAGGCCGAGCACCCTGAAATCAACGTGCGGGTCATCTACGGCCCGTCACAAAGCCTTCGCAAGCAGATCGAAGAAGGCGCGCCGGTCGACATTTTCCTGCCATCGCTCTTTGACGAAATCGATCACCTTGAAACAAAGGGCCTGATCATTCAAGGCACCAAACGCGCCTTCGCCGGCACCTCGCTGGTGCTGATCACCGGATCCGCGCTTCCCGCGCCGGTACGGACGATCCACGACCTCGAAACCGTACCGGTCCGTCGAATTGCAATCGGCGATCCCAAGACGTCATCGGTGGGAAAAGTCGCCGCGCAATTCCTTAAGTACAGCAAACTCGAACCCAAACTGAAGTCACAATACGTCTTCGGCGAGCACTCGCGCGCGGTCCTCGATCTCGTGGCCAAGGGCGAAGCCGAAGTCGGCGTGGTGTATCGCACCGATGCCGCCTCCAACGACAAGGTCCGCATCCTGGATACGGCCCCGGTTGAATCCCACACGCCGGTCCGCTACGGCGTCGCAGTGATGTGGACGGCAAAGAACGTCTCCGGCGCGGGCGACTTCATCGAATTTCTGCTCGCGCCCCAGACCCAAGCCCTCTTTCAAGAATATGGATTCGATCGTGTCACGGGAGACGTCGGTCTCGTTCACCGGCAGGAGGTGAAATCATGAAGGGTATCCGGAACACAGCACGACAGACACATCTTTTGTCGAGACGGGTGATGCTCGCCCTCATCGGACTGGCATTGGTCACCGGTTGCGCTAGCAGACCAGTCACGCCGCCGAAGACCATCTATCAATCGGGATTGAGTCAAGTGCGTGTGGAACAGGACCCCGACTCAGCCTCCAACTCACACCCTGCGGCGCTGACGGCAACCGAAGTCGGGACGCTGCTCCGCGGAGTCCGGGCATGGGAGCGTCGAAACGCCATCCATCGCTTCTTCGTCGGGGAAGCGGATCGCACCAGGGCATTCCGGAACGAAGAAATCATCGCCTTGGCGCCGCCTCTCGCCAAGGGCCTTACACAGGCCGGGCCGGCGGAGCGAGTGTACTTCCACCTGAGCCATGCCACGGATCAGGGGGACGAGGAGACGACGACCGGCTGGATTTCCATCAGAGGTCCTATCTTGCACCTCACCATCAGCGGAGTGCATGACCGGCACAGCCCGGGTCCCGATATCAGCAAATACGATCGGCAACTGCCGAACATTCCGGAAGCTTCCGCCGCGCATGATGTGACATTCGAGCCGGAGGAATTTCTGGTCAGAGTCAGCTCAGGCGGACGCCTCTTCGCCCCCGATCAGCGTGAAGAACTACAGATCCGCTACCGGGAGGCACTGTCGGCCATGCCTATCCAGCCAGGGCTGGAACGTGGAAGTGAGAAGCCATCACAACCCTAGTGCCATCCGGCAGGGGATAAAGGAAGCCCGAGGCATTCATGAATGCGCCGAACATTGCTCGTAACCTATGACCGAAAGCCAAAACCCCACAAGCAAAAGGGCTTGGCATGATCTCCGTCGCCGGATAGTTCGTCTTTCACCGAACCGGGACAAGAGGGTAAAGGAGACACACGAGGCAAGAATCGCCCGTGACTGCCCATTCGACAGGAACCTTACTGGCACCACATCAGTCACTGTGATACCGTAGGCCCTCACCACGAGGCCTGCATGCGCTGGCTCCACGACCGCTCGATCGGACAAAAGTTCTTCATCTCCTTCGGAGTCATCCTCAGCCTGCTGGCCTTGAGCCTCACAGCGCTGCTGGTGTACCTCAGCCGCATCAACAGTTATGTGGACCGCCACACGCGCATTACGGTCCCCGCCATCGTCACAGCGGCCGCCATGCAACGATCCGCCTATGAAATGAATCTCACGCTCCATCTGTCTCTGGAGCAGATCACGAAGACCGATGCGGCCGACACCCTGGTCCGGCTCAGCCGCCACGCCGAACAGATCCGCAGTTCCCTCGACCTGTATCGTTCCACCCATGCGGCCCGCACCCACCCGATTCTCCTGGGCATGCTGACGCAGCATCAACGGCTGGACCTCGCCGACCAGGAGGATCGCGCCATCGCCCGCATCGATCGGATTCTGCAGGACTTGTCTGGCTTGTGGCGGACCGCGCTCTTCGAACCTCCCCGCGCCGGCGTGGCACTCCCGCCGGTCTCGAAGACCGACGGCCTTATCGTGGAACTGATGAACAATCTCGATCAACTGGTCACCGCCCATCGGGATATCGATGTGGAAATGAAAGTGGAAGGCGATCTGCTGCTCCAACAGGCGCGGCTGATTGCGTTAAGCCTGGTCGCTGTGCTCGGCCTGGTCATCACCGTGATCTATGTTTCCGTCAATCGGCGGATCGCCAAGCCGCTCCAACGTCTCTCGGTCACGGCTGACCGTGTCGCTCACCACGACCTGACCGCGCAATTCGAATCCTGGCCGGGCCGTGACGAAGTCGGCACCTTGGCCGCATCCCTCTCGTCCATGGTTACCAGCCTCCGCGAACAGACCGCCGCGACTGCCCGAAAGACCAAAGAGCTTGAGGCCTTTACCTATTCCGTCGCGCACGACCTCAAAGGCCCGTTGCGGGAGATCGAAGGCTTTTCCTCTCTGTTGGAGAAACAATTTGCCGACGGCGGCGACGCGCAGACCCGGCACCAGATCGATGTGATCAGGCGCTCCGCGCTGCGCCTCACGCACATGATCGACGCCCTGCTCAAATATTCCCGGTTGGAGCAACAGAATCTGCCTCGTCAGCGCTTCAATGTGTTGGAAATGATCACCACCCTCATCACCGACCGGTTCAGCGGACTCCAGGGCCCGAAGCCGAAAATCCATGTCGCCCTGCCGTTTGCCGATCTCTACGGTGAACCGGTCAGCATCCGTCAAGCGATCGCGAACCTCCTCGACAATGCAGCGAAGTTCTCCCGCCACGCCTCACCGCCCACCATCACCATCGGCGGCACCCGAATGGAACACGAACACATCCTGTGGGTTCAGGATAACGGGATCGGTTTCAACCCGTCTCACTACGACAAGATCTTCGGGCTCTTCGAGCGGCTCCACAGCCCGCAGGAATACGAGGGCACGGGCGTGGGCCTCGCGATCGTGAAACTCGTCATGGATAAACATGACGGCCGGGTTTGGGTGGAATCCACTCCGGGAGCAGGCAGCAAATTCTATCTGGCCTTTCCGGAGCGCGCCGAATCCGCCGTCGACCGGCCCTTCTCTTCACCTCCTCCTGCTTCAGCGTAACCTGATGACCATGGAACACATGCGGGCTCTCATTGTCGACGACGAAGAAATTGTCCGTCTCGTCGTGGAACAGGCGCTCCGCGAGGAAGGTTGCGACACGCAGACGGCGAGCGGCGGGCAGGAAGGCCTTGATCGACTCCGTACGGACTCCTTCGACTGCGTCATCACCGATCTCCGCATGCCCGGTCTTGACGGCCGGGGAGTCTTGCGCTGGGTGAAGGAGCATCAACCGGACGTCGATGTGATTGTCCTGACCGGCCATGGCGACGTCAAAGACGCCGTGGCCGCAATGAAAGACGGCGCATGGGATTTCCTCCTCAAGGACACCCCGTTCGACGGCGCGGCCGTGAAGGCCGCTCTCGCAAGACTTCGCACGGTGCGGGAGCTTCGCCGGGAGAATCTGGCGGCGCGGCACGGCGGGTATCGCCAGGACGCGATCGTCGAAGGGACCAGCCGGGCCTGGCGGACGGTGAAGACACAGATCGCCCAAGTGGCGCCATCCCAGGCACCGGTGCTGATTCAGGGGGAAACCGGTTGCGGAAAAGACGTGGTCGCGCGGCTGCTGCACGCGCAGAGCCGGCGGGCCGGCGGGCCCTGCATCGCCGTCAATTGCGGAGCGGTGAGTCGAGAGTTGCTCGAGAGCGAATTATTCGGCTACGAGAAAGGCGCGTTTACCGGCGCCGCCCAATCAAAACCCGGACTCATCGCCGCCGCCGAAGGCGGCTCGTTGTTTCTGGACGAGATCGGCGAAATGCCGGGGCCGATGCAGGTCAGCCTGCTACGCTTTCTCGATCGGAACGAATACCGCCCGGTCGGCAGCACGCGCACACTTCGGGCCGATGTCCGGATCATCTGCGCCACGAATCGGGACATCCAGGAACTCGTGCTGCAAGGCCGGTTTCGGGATGATCTTCTGTATCGTATCAACACAGTGACGCTGCAAGTGCCGCCGTTGCGCGAACGACCGGAGGACCTTGCCGTACTGGCCGATCATATTCTGCACCACCTCCGTATCCCGGGCTCGACGACAAGGATGTTTACGCCGGAAGCCCTCGAAGACCTGGCGAACTATCCATGGCCCGGCAACGTCCGCGAGTTGCGCAATGTCGTTGAACGCATCGTGCTGATGAGTCCGAACGTCGGACCGATCACCCGCGAGGAGGTGCGGCAGGTCCTGCCTCGCCTGGGCTCCCCGAGGCTTCCCCAGGATCAGACCACACTCTCTCTGGAGGAGGTCGAACGGCTCCACATCGAGCGCATCGTCAACGCCAGTGGCGGGAATAAAACCAAGGCCGCTGAGATCCTCCGTATCGATTACAAGACCTTGTTGACCAAGCTGAAAAAATACGAACGTGGCACTTAAGTCCGGCATGTTCGCCCTTGGCAATCTCGTGTCGGGGCCACCATGGACATCATTCTAAAAACGCGCTAGCATTATTCACCTTGGCAAATCCCCCATCCATCCTTCGTTAAAGGAGACCCTATGAGACGCCTTATTGTGCTCTCCCTGCTCGTCGCATTACCGGTCACGATGGCCGGAATATCCACCGATGTTCAGGCCGCTGCTAAGAAAGGCGCCTCAGTCAAAGCGGTCAAAGCCATGTCAGAAAAGGAACAGACGGCGCTCGCCCTCAGCGCGGCTCCGGCACACATTGCCAAAGAAGCCGGAGTCATGGTGTTCGGAGCGGACGGGACACTTACCGAGGCTAAGAAAAGCGAGAACGGCTTTACCTGCGTCCCGACCGTGTTGAATCTTCCCGACCCGGACCCCATGTGCATGGATGGCGCGGCCTATCAATGGTTGACGGATCTCATGAACCATGCGCCGAAACCCTCCAACACAGTCCCCGGCGTCGCCTATATGGCTCGCGGCGGGTCGCACTTTGAAAAGGACAAGAAGGTCGTGACGCAAATGGAGGCGGGCGCAAAGGTGGTGAAGGAACCACCCCATTGGATGATGATGTGGCCGTTCGACCCGGCGGCAACCAAGCTGCCGACAGCCCCGAACCCTTCAGGCAGCTATATCATGTTCGACGGCAGTCCCTATGCCCACCTGATGATCTATCAAGATCCGAAGAAGATGAAGTAGCCACAAGCTCCCGCAGAGAGCCAAATCCTGCGCTCTCTGCGGGAGGGAATCGAATCAGCCCTGACAGCACGTCAGTACGGCGGCCCCACAGATATCTCTCTCCCCCACCGGGACCTAGCTCTCGTCCCCCTTATCGACAGCGGACCCCTGCCTGACGGACAATGGCTCCCCTATCTTCATGACCTGAACCAGTGCGGAAGGAGCAGTCACTATGGTACGGCCTGGATCATCGGGCGAGCGCCGGGCGCAAGAACGATTCGGCACATCGGCCCGCGCCGCGGAATTTTATGCCCATCAAACTCTGCCCCACCTGAATCTGCAGATGCAACAGTTCATCGCCCGGATGGACATGGTCTTCATTGCCACCGCCGACGGGAAGGGGGAGTGCGATTGCTCCTTCCGAGCCGGTGAACCTGGATTCGTGCAAGTGCTCGACGAAAAGACGCTGGTCTATCCCGAATACCGGGGCAACGGAGTGCTGGCGAGTCTGGGGAACATTCTGGAGAATCCACACATCGGATTGATCTTTCCCGACTTTTATCAGAGCACGGTCGGGCTGCACGTGAACGGAACCGCGCGTGTGCTCAACCCGAGCGAAACGAAAAGCCTCCCCCGTCTTCCGTCGCGCATCGCCGAGGCGGCTCACGTCAAGGGCGGGCGTAACCCCAAGGCTTGGGTCCTCATCGGCGTCGAGGAAGCCTACATCCATTGTTCGAAACACGTCCCGCTCCTCAAGCGCATGGACAAACACATTGCCTGGGGCAGCGACGACGAACAGGCCAAAGGCGGGAACTACTTCAAGATCACTCCGTGAGCCACTCACCGGCGCGCAGAAAGCGAGCAGGCCGCTCGCTACTTTTTCCCTTTGGCTCGCGCCAGGGCCAACGCAAATGCCCCGATGGGCTGAGGTTCACGGGATCCAGCCCGTTGCTGTTCGGCGGGACGGCGGTCGCGTGCGTCACGCGGTCCTCCCGCACGGGACTCGGGCTGTGAGGCCGGCGTCGCGGCATCCTCCATACGCATGGTCAGCGAAATCCGCTGCCGAGGCACATCGACGGCCAGCACCTTCACTTTCACGATCTGGCCCGGTTTCACGACTTCATGCGGATCTTTGACGAACTTGTTCGCGAGCGCAGACACATGCACGAGGCCGTCCTGATGCACCCCGATATCGACGAATGCGCCGAAGGCCGCGACATTGGTCACCACCCCTTCGAGCACCATTCCGGCTTGCAGATCCGAAAGCGACTCGACTCCGTCCCGGAAGGTGGCCGTCTTGAATTCCGGACGCGGATCACGGCCTGGTTTCTCCAACTCCGTGAGGATATCGCGCACCGTCGGCAGACCGAAGGTCTCATCGGTGAATTCCGCCGGCGAGAGTTCCTTCAGCGCAGCCGGCTTCCCCATGACTTCGGCAATGCCCTTGCTCAGCCGCGCCAGCATGCGCTCAACGACCGGGTACGCTTCAGGATGCACGGCCGAACGATCCAGCGGATTGTCTCCGTCGTTGATCCGGAGGAACCCCGCCGCCTGCTCGAATGTCTTCTCGCCGAGGCGCGGTACCTGGAGGATCATGTGCCGGTTCCGGAACCGGCCGTGGGTGTCACGGTATTCCACGATGTTTTGCGCCAGCACCCGATTCAAGCCGGATACCCTCGCCAGCAAAGGAGCCGACGCGGTGTTCACGTCCACGCCCACCGCATTCACGCAGTCTTCAACCGTCGCATCGAGTGATCGGGCCAGGGCCCGCTGATTGACATCGTGCTGGTACTGGCCGACGCCGATTGATTTGGGATCGATCTTAACC
>JBEIQG010000145.1:0-9602 GCA_040376625.1 Nitrospira sp.
TGACCAAAGCCATGTTGAAAGAGGGCTTTACCCCTGCGGATCTGGTTACCGCGGGCCTGTCCATTCCGCGAGGTCAGGGCGGACAGCAGAAAACCGCCGTGTCAGGCCACTATGATCGGTTCCGCTCCCGGGTCATGTTTCCGATCGTGGATTTGCGCAAGCGGGTCGTGGCGTTCGGCGGACGGATTCTTGGAGAGGGGATGCCCAAGTATTTGAACTCCCCCGAGACCCCGCTGTTTAAGAAGGGGCAGACGTTGTTCGCTCTGGAAGCAGCCCGCGAGGCGGCGGGGCAGCAGCACACTTTGATCATTGTCGAAGGATATTTCGATGCCGTCGCGTTGCACCAGGCCGGCATCCGCCATGCGGCTGCCACCTTGGGCACAGCTCTGACCGCCGAGCACATTACTGTGATCAGACGGTTTGCCTCCAATGTTGTGCTGTTGTTCGATCCTGATCAGGCCGGGGTACGGGCGGCCCTACGGACATTGGATTTATTCGTCAATAGCGGGTTGAGCGTCAAGGTGGTCTCGCTGCCGCAGGGGGATGATCCTGATACGTATGTGAGGAAGCACGGCGCCGAAGGGTTTTCGGCTTTACACGAGGCGGCTCCGAGCCTGCTGGATTTTGCCGTGGAGTACAGCCTCCGAACGGCTGAGTCTGGGACCGTGGAAGACCGGATCCGCGCTGTGGACGCTGTGTTACGCATTCTGCAAAAAAGCGCCCATCCCATCGAGCAAGAGGAACGGATTCGTCTAGTCGCTGAGCGGTTGGGGCTTAGCCAGCAACGATTGATCGATCGCTACCCTACGCTGGCATCCGAGGAGGCACGCCGGCCTTTTGTCCGGCCGTCGGCCCTGTCCCCTGAGGCGGCGTCGAAGCCGAAGGGCAATCCTGAGGAGCGTGATTTGGCACATCTATTGGTGCAGGGAAGTCTGTCGGCTGAGGATCTCCGGAAGCTGTCGCCGGAGGCATTTTCCGCACCGGCCTATCGTCGGCTGATTGAATGTGCGATGCAGCATCTTGAGCAGGATGGGCGGGTGTCCGTCCGGGGCCTGTTGGATGCGCTGATCAATGACCAAGAATGTGGCGGGTTGGTATCAGAATTGTCGATGCTGGAGCAGCATTATGATGATGTCCCGGCACATATTGCCGGATGTTTGGACACGCTGGAGCGGAGAGGCCGTGAGCGGACCATGGGTGCCTTGATTCAGGAGTTGAAAGCCGCCGAACGGGAGCGGCGCGAAGCGGATGTGACCCGCCTGAACAGATTGATTAACGAGATGCGGATTCGGAAGGCCGGCGTGATGCCGGCTGCGCTGACGTCTGCGGTGAAGGAGTAGGTATGCCGAAACAAGAATTACTCGGCGAGGTGAAGAAGCTCATCAATCTCGGCAAAGAGAAGGGCTTTCTCACTTACGACGATCTCAACAGCACGTTGCCTGCCGATGTCGTGTCATCGGACCAGTTCAGCACGATCATGACGATGTTCGGGGAAATGGACATTGAGATTGTGGAGTCTGCTGAGAGCGAACGTGCCCCGAAGGCCGCTGAAGGAGAAGAGGCCATTGAGGAAAGCGAAGAAGCCGAGGCGTCCGAGGAGAATGAAAAAGAGATCGATCTGACCCCCGGAGCACTCAGTCGGACCGACGATCCCGTCAGGCTCTACCTGAAAGAAATGGGAAGCGTCGCGCTGCTGAGTCGTGAGGGCGAAATCGAGATTGCCAAGCGGATCGAAGAGGGCAAGAAAGATATTGCCACGGTCGTCTATGGTCTTCCGATGACGCTGGAGTTCGTGCTCAATCTGCGTGATCAGCTGAAGAACGGGAAGATCGATGTGCGCGAGATCGTGCCGGTCGTCGAGACGGAAGAAGACTTTGAGGAAGAAGCGGTCGAGAAGGACTATGAAGAGCTGCGGGTCAAGACCCTGGATTCTCTCAATGCGGTCCGCAAGGTCTCAGCTTCGCTGAAGGATCTGTACGACAAGGCCCGTCATGTGGGCGCCGATCCTGAGAAGCAAAAGAAACTGCGTAAGCAGATCGATACGGTGCGCGGGCAGGTTGTCGACAAGATGGAGTCAGTTAACCTCCACGGCGTCTTGAAAGACCGGATGACGCAGCGAGTGCGCGACCTGAATCTGTTATTTCGCCAAGCAGAGCGGGAAGTCACGAGCTGTCAACGTCGTCTGGGCGTCGGTGGTGAAGCCGGGGCGGAGCTTTTGCGGCGATTGTGCCGGACGCATAAGGATCTTCTGGCGGTTAAACGGCGGACCAGCCTTTCTGAAGAAGTGTTGCAGGACATCAAGAAACACTATCAGGCAGCCAAGGGACGGATTCGCCAACTCGAGACGGAGGAGGCGCTGATTTCTGCCGAAGAAATCAAGGATGCGGTCAAGCATCTCGATGTGGCCGAAGAAAAAGTGAAGAGAGGAAAGGCGGAACTTGTCGAAGCCAACCTGCGTTTGGTGGTGAGTATTGCCAAGAAGTACACGAACCGCGGACTGCAGTTTCTGGATCTCATCCAGGAGGGCAACATCGGTCTCATGAAGGCGGTCGACAAGTTCGAATATAAACGCGGGTACAAATTCAGCACCTACGCTACCTGGTGGATCCGGCAGGCGATCACTCGTGCCATTGCCGACCAAGCCCGGACCATCCGCATTCCTGTCCACATGATCGAAACGATCAACAAGCTGATCCGGACCTCACGCCATCTGGTGCAAAAGCTTGGTCGCGAACCGACCCCTGAAGAGATCGCCGAGCGCATGGACTTGCCGCTTGATAAGGTTCGAAAAATTCTAAAAATCGCGCGCGAACCGATTTCCCTCGAAACTCCGATCGGCGAAGAAGAGGACAGCCATCTGGGGGACTTTATCGAGGACAAGAAGGCGGTTTCGCCATTGGAAGCGGCCATTCGGTACGACTTGCAGCGTCAGATTAACGGCGCGTTGGAAACCCTCACGCCTCGAGAGGAAAAAGTTCTGCGCAAGCGGTTTGGGATCGGGGAGGCTACCGATCATACTCTTGAAGAAGTGGGGCAGGACTTCGAGGTGACTCGCGAGCGTATCCGGCAGATTGAAGCGAAAGCGTTGCGCAAGCTCCGACATCCGAGTCGAAGCAAGAAATTGCGCAGCTTTGTGGAGAGCCTCTAGGCGCGCCACGCGGGTGGTTTGACTCTGTCTGATCGGCAGCCTAGAATCGAGGCCGCTCGAATCGGGTGCCGGTGGCGTGTGCGTCCCTCATGGCCGGTTGTCAGAGGCTATCGTAGGCGGCGGTCTCTGTCAGCCTCCTGGTTCGCGAGGCTGGGCCCATAGCTCAGGTGGTTAGAGCGGCTGACTCATAATCAGCTGGTCCTAGGTTCAAGTCCTAGTGGGCCCACCAGCTTGAGTGCCTCACGATGAATTCGGCGCGAGAGGTGTCCGGTCGACATCGGTATCGCAGAACCCACAAGGAGTCCGTTGAACCTACAGCTTTCCCCCCTCATCGAATTGCAAAAACTCGATCTTCGGATCGTCGATCTGAAGGAACATCGGCGGAAAATCCCTGGGCGGCTTGAGGAGAGCGAGGCGCCGCTTCGCGAGGCGAAGCGGTTGTTTCAGGAGGCCTCCGCTGCTGTCGAAGCGCTTGTGAAGGATCGACGTGGTCATGAGAAGGATCTTGAGGCGCATGAAGACCGTATCGCCAAAATGAAAGACCGCGCCGCCCAGTTAAAAACGAATCAGGAATATCAGGCGCATCTGTTCGAGGTGGAACTTGCCAACAAGAAAAAAGGCGAGATTGAAGAGAAAATTCTGCTGGCAATGGAGCAGATCGAACAGACCCAGCGAACCATCAATGATGTGCAGGCAAGGCTGAAGGAGTCCGAGGCCCTCTTCATGAAGGAGAAGGCAAAGCTGGAAGAGAAGGACCGGGTGCTTGCCACCGAGCTGGCGGAATTAGAAGTCAAACAGAAGCACTTGTCGGGACAAGTCGAGAGATCACTCCTGGCTCGATACAACAAGTTGAAAACCACAAGGAAAGAACAGGCTCTGGCACTCATCAAGGACGGCATTTGCGTAGGGTGCCGTCTCCAATTGCCGCCGCAGCTGGTTTCCCAGGTCAAGCGCGGGGACGATGTCCATACCTGCCCCTTTTGTTACCGGATGCTGTATTGGGAAGCGGACCCGACGGCTGAGGTGAAGGGGACCGTTGATCACGATCAGGCCAAGAATCTGGAGGTCGGTGAATCTTTCTAGGTGTCGGCTAGGACCTGCTGTGTGGTCTTAAAGTGCAGCTTTGCGATGGCCCCCAGCCGGTCACGTCCATATTTTTTGACCACCATTCGTCCGGCCCGTTCTACGGCAACCGACGCTCCTTTGGGTAGGGTGGTCCCCAGTTCCTGAGAGAGCCGGTCGAGGCGTTGAAGAAACTCGGCGCGGGCCAGAATTGAGGCCGCCGCCACGGCCAGATCGGACTCCGCTTTCGTACGTTGAACCAACCGAATCTGCTTTCCCTTCTCTTGCAGCGCATTCAAGATTAATCGCTCGTCCCCGAACTGGTCTGCGATGGCCAGGTCGCATTGGACCTGTTGAAGCAGGTTTTCCAGGGCGCGGGCATGTCCCCAGGCCAGGAGGCGATTCAAATTTTTGATCCTGGCGTAGAGCTCATTGTATCGCTGCGCCCCGATGGCCACGAGACTGTGCGGGCAGAGGAGTCGGATGTCGGGCGCCATCTCAAGAATCTTCCCATCGGCGATTTTCTTGCTGTCCCGGACCTGCATCAGGGCAAGGTCCCGCTCCAGGATGGGCGTGACGAACACCGCGGCGATGACCAGCGGACCGAAATAATCCCCCTTGCCGGACTCATCGATGCCGATGCGATTGAGCGATGAGAGGCTGGTGACAGCAGACACTCGGTGAAACTCCCCTGTAGCAACTGGAAGAGCGGAGCGGTAATCTAACAAAGCTCACCCGACTGGTCAATTTTCGGAGGCGTGATGGAGGCTCAGCGGATAATGGTCAGGACACGAACGTTGAAGATGCGAGTGAACTTTCTGTGCCTCATTGGCGTTGTCTTCGGGATGCTGGTAATCACGGGCTGCCAGACCAACCCCTACACCGGACGCTGGCAGCTTATGATGATGCCGATGTCCCAGGAAGCGCAGATGGGTGCCCAAGCTTATGCGGAGGTGAAGAATGATCCGAAGATGAAACAATCGACCGATCCACGTGAGATTGACCCGGTCAAACGGGTGGCGGCGCGGGTGATCGAGGCGGCGAAGCGATCCAAGTACAGCGAGATGGCGAATCAATTTGAGTGGGAAGTGACCGTCATTAAGGACGACCAGACGATGAACGCCTTTGCGCTGCCGGGTGGAAAGATCGCCGTCTATACCGGCATTTTTCCGGCGGCCAAGACCGAAGCCGGACTTGCGGCCGTGATGGGCCATGAGGTCGTGCATGCGTTAGCGCGACACGGGGGGGAGCGGATGAGTCAAAACACTTTGGCGCAGACGACGCTGCAGGCGATCGGAATCGCGCTCGGCGTGAGTGGTGCCAATCCGGTGGTCTCGCAGGGCGCGATGGCGGCTCTGGGCGTCGGTGCGCAGGTCGGGGTGTTGCTCCCGTTTAGCAGAAAACATGAGTCTGAAGCCGACTATGTCGGGGTGTTGCTCGCAGCGGATGCCGGATACGATCCACGGGAAGCGATTGAGCTGTGGACGCGAATGGGCGCAATGTCCGGCGGAAAATCGGCGTCGGAATTCATGTCGACTCACCCCAGCCACGAGACGAGAATCGAGCAGCTGGAGGAATGGATGACGGAGGCCATGCCGATCTATCAGTCGAAGCCACCGGCGCCTAACCAAGAGCTTCCAGCGTTGCGTTAGTGTCGGAGGGCTCGCCGCTTGAATCCCTATCGGGCGGCTCGTATACTTTCGTTGCGCGCTGGGGGGACACGGGTGCTCGCTCGTCGGGCAGGCTCGACGGGAGGAAAGTCCGGACTCCAAGGGCAAGGACGCTGGATAACGTCCAGGCGGAGCGATCCGACACCAGCACCACAGAGAACAAACCGCCGATGGCCGGTGCGGGCGATTTCGGTCGATGGTACCGGAACAGGTAAGGGTGAAACGGTGGGGTAAGAGCCCACCGCGGTGATGGCGACATCAACGGCACGGTAAGCGTCGTCCGGAGCAAGACCAAATAGGGGAACGCCTGTGGGCTCGCAAGAGCTCGGCAGAAAGGCTGGCCCGGCCGAGGTTCCCGGGTAGGTTGCTTGAGGCTCGGGGCAACCCGAGTCCCAGAGAAATGATCACCCCCGTGTGAGCGCAAGCTTCACGCGGGACAGAATCCGGCTTATAGGGTTTCTCCAGCGCGCTTTTTTAATCGCTTTACGCAGCTCTCCGCCGGTCACCTTGCCGGAGAACATTTCTCGATCATTGATCAACAGCACCGGCACGCGGTCGTTGTATTGCTGGCGGAGGCGCTTGTCACTGTCGATATCGACTGTGATGAGTTCAAAGGCTAGGTCCTGTTGCACCTGTCTGGCCACTCGCGTGACCACTCGACAGAGGTGGCATTCGTGGCGGGACATGATCGTGACGCGTAGAGGATTCATAGGCACAGGACCAATGGGCCGTGAGACTCCCTATATCACGCGGCATGAGCCGACACCAGTCCGCCCGGTGAATGGTTCGTGCTTCGGCTCTCTTGACCTCGCTTGAGAGCTGGTGATACGATCCGCCATCTTACCCGTTGATTTTCCAGAAAGATTGTATCAATCTGTGTCGCATGTGTGACGCAGACAGTCGGGTGTTCTCAGTTAAGGCATCGCGTCCTTCGTCACGATGTGCGAAGGGGAGGGTGATATGAAGCTTACAGGGTCTGAAATCCTGATCGAATGCTTAAAAGCCGAAGGCGTGAAAACGATTTTCGCCTTGCCCGGCGGTGTGGTGTTGAAGATTTTCGACATGCTGCATCAGCAAAAAGATATCGAAGTCGTTTTGACCCGGCATGAACAGGGGGCGGGGCATATGGCCGAAGGCTATGCCAAGGCTACCGGCAAGGCCGGTGTGTGTTTGGTGACGTCTGGGCCTGGTATGACCAACGTGATTACGGCTCTGGCCGATGCCTACATGGATTCCGTGCCGTTGGTCTGTATCAGCGGGCAGGTTTCCACGAGTTTGATCGGGAACGACGCCTTTCAGGAAGCCGACAACATCGGCCTCAGCCGGCCTTGCACAAAATACAATTTCCTCGTGAAGGACGTGAACGACCTGGCGACTACCATCAAGGAAGCATTCTATATCGCCACGACCGGCCGTCCAGGACCGGTCTTGGTGGATATTCCTAAAGACGTGTCCATGGCCAAGACGGAGTTCACCTATCCCAGCTCGGTCTCGATCCGCGGATACAATCCCACCTATGAGGGCAATAAGTGGCAGATTAAGCAGGCTGCCGAAGCCATCATGAAGGCGAAGAAGCCCATTCTGTATGTCGGCGGGGGCGTCGTCTTTTCGCAGGCATCCAAAGAGTTGCTCGAATTGGCGGAGATGACTCAGATCCCCGTGGATATGACCTTAATGGGCCTTGGGGCCTTCCCGGGCGAACATCCGCAGTCCATGGGCATGATGGGCATGCACGGCACCTATTGCGCCAACATGGCTGTCCATTATTCCGATTTGGTCATCGCGGTGGGGGCCCGTTTCGACGATCGTGTGACAGGGAAGGTGTCCGAGTTCTGCCCGTTCGCCAAGGTCATCCACATCGACATCGATCCGACTTCTATCAGGAAGAATATCCATGTGGATATTCCCATCGTGGGCGATTGCAAGGCCGTCTTGCGGGAGTTGAATCAAATCCTTCGTGCCACCGTGAACGGGAACCAAAAAGATCTGCGCAAGCCCTGGTGGGATCAAATCCGCGAATGGCAGCAGGCGCATCCGTTAGCCTACCAGCAGGAGCCGGATGGAGCGATTAAACCGCAACATGTCGTCAAGCGATTGTATGAGCTGACGAAAGATCGTGATCCGATCGTGGCGACTGATGTGGGCCAGCACCAGATGTGGACGGCGCAGTACTTCAAGCTTGCCCGACCGAATCGCTGGCTGACATCGGGCGGGTTGGGCACCATGGGGTTCGGCTTTCCTGCCGCCATGGGGGCACAGGCCGCGTTCAGGGATCGCTTGGTGCTCTGTGTGGCGGGCGACGGCAGCGTCCAGATGAATATGCAGGAAATGGCTACCGCGGTAGTGTCGAAGCTGCCCGTGAAGATCATCATTCTGAACAATCGTTTCCATGGCATGGTTCGACAATGGCAGGATCTGTTTTACGAAGGACGGTATGCGTCGAGCTACCTCGACACCACGCCGGATTTTGTGAAGCTGGCCGAAGCCTATGGGGCGGTCGGTTTGCGCGCCAGCAAGGTCGGGGATCTGGATGCCGTGCTGAAGGAGGCTATCGCGACCGACAAGCCCGTAGTCGTCGATGTGCCGACCTATCCCTATGAAAATTGTTACCCGATGATTCCCGCGGGCGGGTGTAATCACGAGATGATTCTGGAAGATCCGCCCGAACTGAAGCGAAGAATGGCCGGCGCGCCGAGTACCGGGTCGGATGAAGATAAAGATAAAGATACGATTCTTACAGCATAGGGAGAAAGAGCACCTAGCAGGTGGTGAATAGCAAGGGGCACGGTCGGGAGGCTTGGATCCTTGATCGGCCGGCTACTATCGGCTATTCGCTCTTCGTAACTCAATGGAACACATCATTTCGGTCACGGTAGAAAATAAGTTCGGCGTCTTATCCCGCGTAGCCGGGTTATTTAGCGGTCGCGGCTTCAATATCGAAAGTTTGTCGGTCGCACCCACGCTGGACCCCTCGATGTCGCAGATGACTATCGTCACATCGGGGGACGAACGGATCGTGGAACAAATCGTCAAGCAGCTGAATAAACTGATCGATGTCATCAAGGTCGTGGATCTGAATGAGAGTGAATTCGTTTCGAGAGAAACCGCACTCATCAAGGTTCATACCAAGGCGGAGGACCGAGCCGAGGCGCTCCGAATCGCGGATATTTTCCGTGCCAATGTGATTGACTCGACGCCCTCGACCTACACAATCGAGGTGACGGGTGATCCAAAGAAGCTTGAGGCCATCATTAATCTGCTCCAGCCGCTCGGCATCAAGGAACTGATTCGGACGGGGCGAGTGGCGATTGCGCGTGAAGCGATCCGGCCGGCCCTCAGCCAACCTAAAAAGATCGCCCGGGAATAATTCGCTCATCCTCTGTGTGCAGCTAGCTTTCGTTTCCACCCATGTGTCCTATGAACCTTCAGGAGTGATGTATGAAGATCTATTACGACAAAGATGCCGATTTACAGCTCATTCGCGGAAAGAAAGTGGCCGTGATCGGCTATGGCAGCCAGGGCCATGCCCATTCGCTCAATCTCAAGGAAAGCGGCGCCAATGTCGTCGTGGGTTTGCGTGAAGGCAGTTCCTGGAAGAAGGCGGAAGCGAGCGGACTGAAGGTCATGCCGGTGGCCGATGCCGTCAAAGCCTCCGATGTCATCATGATTCTGACTCCGGATGAGGCACAGGCAGCCATCTACCGCCAAGAGATCGCCCCGAA
>JBEIQG010000167.1:0-8428 GCA_040376625.1 Nitrospira sp.
GGCGAGGTTCTGCTCGTCCGCCGCGCGAATCAGCCGGACGCGGGGAAGTGGGGCTTTCCCGGTGGCAAGATCGAGCCGGGTGAACCGGTCCAAGCTGCCGCGGCACGGGAGGTGGCGGAAGAGACCGGCCTCGTCGTGCGCCCGCTGCACGTGTTCACGGCGGTCGACGCCTTCCATCGGAACGCGAGTGGACAGTTGGTCACCCACTATGTGTTGATCGCCGTGTTATGCGAGTGGATTTCAGGCGTCCCGCAGGCGGCCGATGATGCATTGGAGGCGGAGTGGTTTCCGATTGAGACGTTGGACTCGGTCGACCTCGTCATGAGTGTTGACGTCGCACGCGTCGCCTCAATGGCTGCGAGGGTCCGTGAGGACCCTCAATGACCGCGCCGAACGATGTAATTGCACCCTGCAAGAATTCACACTACCGCTTCACTCCCGCAGCCCCTCCGTCGCATCGATCTTCATCCACATCACGCCGCCGCAGAGGGCGATGAACGCCGCCACCAGCAATGACGCCGTCCAACCCCAATGGGCGGCGAGCCAGGGCGTGAGGCTGGGGGAAATGACACCGCCCACGTTCGCGCCCATGTTCATCACGCCCGACAACGTACCCGCATGAGTCTTGGAAAGATCGGTCGTCACGCTCCAATAGGCGCCGACGGTAAAATACAACCAGCCGGCACCCAGCGAGAGGGAAGCGATAGCCACCACCTGTGAGTCGGCCCAGGCGCCGACGGCGATCAATCCACCGGCCAGCCCCATGCCGACCATGCCGACAATCCTGCGGGCCTTCGTCAGACCCAGGTTCGAGACCAGCCGATCCGTGGTCCAGCCGCCGAGCGGGCAGAAAACGAGGATGGCTACAAAGGGTGCAGCCGCGAGCCAGCCGCCGCGCAACAGATCGATGCCGCGCACGTTCACGAGGTAGAGATAGAACCAGGACATATAGATGTAGGCGACGTACCCGAGACAGGCGTAACTCAACACCAGCCAACGCAAGGACGAGGAGCGAGCGAATTGCCGCCAGGGAACCAGGACGCGCGGTTGTAGCGAGGTGGCACCGTCTGCCGTCTTCTGCTCGCGAGAGAAGAGCACCCACAAGAGGGCTACCACCAAACCGACCAAGGCGGAGAGGTAGAAGACCGTCTGCCAGTGGTAATTCACCATGACCCAGGAGGCGAGGGGAGGCGTGATCGCGGCGCCGACGCCGATACCGCCGATGGCAATGCCGATGCCGAGCCCGCGTTGCGCCGGGGGAATCCAATCGGCGACGGCCCGATTAAAATTCGGCAGGGCCACGGCCTCACCCACGCCGAGGAGAAAACGCACGACGATCAGTGCGCCCACCGTGCCGATCATGGCGGCGAAGGGCAGGGTGGCGGCCACCGCCGTCAAGGCCGTGAAGAACGACCACCAGATCAGCGCACCGGCCAACACGATACGCGCGCCCCAGCGATCACCCAGCCAGCCGCCGGGAATCTGGCACAATGCATAGCCGAATACGAAGGCGGAAAAGATGTAGCCCATGTCCTGGTCGGTCAGGCCGTAGGCCGGCATCATCTGTCGCGCCGTTACGGAGATGTTGACCCGGTCCATATAGGTCACGGCACTGATGGCGAACAGGAGGCCGAGGATTCCCCATCGCGGTGCGGTGATCGACTTGCCAGATGCCACTCAGTCCTCCAGTTCCCCTTCGTCAGGCTTAAAAGCGAGGCATTATAGACCGGCAGTCATCAACCGACGAAAGTTATTTGCGAGGCCTCGGAATAGTCGTTTCTGAAGGGTCGTGCGTTCAGAGGCTGTCAGCTCCGTTCCCAAACGAGAGATGCTTCACGTGTGACCCATCACGTTTGACGTTTCACGCCCCCCGTGCCTCCCTGCCGTATGGATTTCCCCCGCGCGCATCCAGTACACTCAGATTTTGACCTGCCCGATGGAGGTGGAGTGAGGGTTCGTCCGCGCGTTGTCGTGTTATCGCTGCTCGGCCTGGTGGTCGCGGGTGCGCTCCTTCTCCTCTATTCGCGCGAGTTGTTCGGCGTCGACGTCATCAAGAATTTCTTCCTCCAGCAACTCGAAACCAGTCTGCGGCGCAAGATCGAGGTCGACCGGGTCAAGCTGGTCGTCCTGCCCAGCGTCCGGCTCGAACTCTCCAACGTAGGCGTGTACGGTCACGACGACCCGACGCACCTCGTCTTCAAAGCCAAAGAAATCGACATCGTCCTGCGCCTCTTACCGTTGCTGAAAAAACAGGTCGTGGCCAAGCGGATCTTTCTCGACGAGCCGACCGTGACGCTGATCCGTAACCGCTCCGGCCATTGGAATGTGCTCGCCGGACTTCCCTCGGCGGCCAAAGACGAATCCGCCTATCAGATGTTCAGCCGTCTCCTGCAAGTCCGGGAAGCCGCGATTCATCAGGGGCACATCACCATCACGGACGAAGCCCGTCCGGACGGGGTTCGCAGCACCAGGCTGGAATCGGTCGAGATGGCGCTGAAGGTCTATCCGGGCAAGGCACAGGGTGACCTGCATATTTCGGCCTCCTTGCCGGCCGAAGCGGCCCCTTCCTCATTTTCCCTGACCGGCACCATCGGCTTGAGCGAATCCTCCTCGTCGCTGGCTGCGGAAGAGCCCTATTCCGTCCATCCCGCCTTTCAATTCGACGGCGAGATTGAAACCACCAACCTGCGTCTGCGTGAAGCCGCCGACTTTTTCGGTCCGCGCCCCGTGCCGGCCCAACTGCAGGGCGGCGCCAATTTGCAGAGCCGCATCCGCGTGGCACCGGGCGTGGCCGGGTATGACGTGGTGCTCACGGAGATCGCCGCCAATGTCGATGAACTGGCGATCACCGGCAAGGCGAACATGGCGGGACTGCTGACCTCGCAACCCACGTTCTCCATCACGTTTGCGTCGCCCACCATCGATCTCAAGACGCTGTTCGCCCGCATGCCGGCACAATGGATTCATCCCCAATTGCCCGGCATCGTCGAGCAGCGCCAGCTGGGCGGCACGGTCGAAATCGTCTCGGCCACACTGACCGGCGCCACCGCGCCCAGCCCGCAATTGTCGCTCACAGGTGACTTCCGGATCGAGAAGGGCACAGCGCTGATCGGGAACGACCGCGTACCGACACAGGATCTGTCCGCCATCGTCTCCGTGGAGCCGGGCCGGATCCGAGTCGGAAAAGTAAGGGGAAGCTATGGCACACTTCAGATGACCGACGGAAAAGCCGTGGTGTCGTTCCTGGATGAAGGGCCCTGGATGGAGCTGGACATCAGCGGCAATATGACGGCGGCCGATCTGCTGAAGTTCTTGACCAAGACCATCCGTGCGGATCGACTCACGTCTCTACTCGCCCAATCGCGCGAGATCGAGGGGCAGACCCATCCGACCTTCCGCCTCGTCGGTCCGCTGGATAAACCGGAGGGCATTACGTTCGCAGGCGGGGAAGTGCTGGCCGAGCAGGTCAGCCTGCTGAATCCCTCCCTGCCGCAACGGCTCACGGCCCTGCAGGGGCGTATCGTCTTCTCCCAAACCGGCGGGGCCCAGTTCGATCAAGTCACCGCCAACATGGGCGAGACGCAATTGCAATTCAACGGGATGATCAGCGGCGGCACGCCGAGTATCTTTCAGGATTTCATCATTCGCGCAAAGGGTAGCGCCGCCCAGCTCCGCCAGCTGGTCTCCGCCGGAACCTTCCCCGACGACCTGCTCTATGGAATCGTCAATGCAAAAGTCCAGCTCTCCGGTCCGTCGGGTGCGCCGCACCTTCGCGGCGAGATCGGCCTGAACGAGGCCAAACTTGTGCTGCCGATGGTCGGGGAGAAACCGCTCGGTTCACCGGCCTCCCTCGAACTCGATGCCGATGTTACGCGGGGAGTCGGCCTGGTGATTTCCCGTCTGGAACTCGTGGTGCCGCCGCTGCGGTTGCCGTTAAAGGGTCGCATCACCCTGGGCGATCAATTCTCGATCGATGCTTCGCTTGCCTCCGGCACGGTATCCCTGTCGAGCCTTCCCGAATGGATCTACCGCAGCGGGTTCGAGGCGGGCAATCTTGAAGTCTCCATGGACGTGAAGGGCACGGATGCCGAGTGGAGAAACTGGCGCACGGGTGGATGGCTGGCACTCACCAATGGTCTGATGTCGGTGAAGGGCGTGGAGGGCCAGGTCGAGGATATTTACCTCCGGCTGAAATTTTCGAAAAACATCGCCGACATCAAACAACTGTCGTTCCGGATCAAGGACAGCGATGTCAGCCTGTCGGGCGCGTTGAAGAATTGGACGACGAAGCCGGTCATTGCGGTCAAGATCGAATCGACTCAGATGGATCTCGACCTGCTGATTCCTAAGGGGCACCGCTCGCCGATCCGGGAGTTTCTTGAGACCCTGGCCTCGACCAGCCAGGTGAGCGCTACCGCGACGATTGAAAAGGGCATCTACAAACATCTACGATTCGGCGGCTTGTCCGGTCGATTGACCATTCAAGACGGCATGCTGGATCTCGACCGCGTCGTCGCTCAATCGGGAACCGGTCATGCGGCCGGACGCATGGTCGTCCGGCTGCCCAAGGGCCAGCCGGCCGAAACCGAAACGTCGCTCAGGATGACAGGCATTCCGGCCGAATCCCTGTTGCCGCTGCTCGGGGCGCAGGATCAGCCGGTGACCGGCGAGATGAAGCTGACCGGTGTGATACGCGGGCATGGACGAAACCCCCATGGCATCCTGCCTACCCTCAATGGCAAAGTTGAACTGGTGATGCAGGATGGCCGCATTCTGAAGACAGAGAAACGCGCCATCTGGAAGATTCTCTCCATTCTGAACCTCCCCGCGGTCTTGCAGGGGAAGGTGGATCTGGAGAAAGAGGGATTGCAGTACAACCGTGCGAGCACCACCCTGACGATTCAAAACGGATTGGTGAAGACCCAGAACATCGTCCTGGACAGTCCCGTGTTGAAAATTTCCGCCGTCGGCAATTACGACATGCCCACCGATCAGGTGGACATGATCTGGGCGGTG
The DNA here is from genome assembly GCA_040376625.1 of Nitrospira sp. Lineage (GTDB taxonomy): Bacteria > Nitrospirota > Nitrospiria > Nitrospirales > Nitrospiraceae > Nitrospira_A. The sequence continues at coordinate 5,017 of JBEIQG010000167.1, forward strand.
AGTCCCTTCGGATCCTACTCGCAATTTCTGAAATCGATTCCGCTCTTCGGCCGGCTGATGGCCGGAGATCGCAAGGGCCTGGCAACCGCTCTGTTCCAGGTGAAGGGCTCCATCGATGATCCGGACGTGACCTATCTGCCGATGAAATCCTTTGCGACGGGATTGACCGGTGTCGCGCAGCTCGCGTTCGACCTGCTGAAGAATACTGTGATGCTCCCGATCGATATTCTGTCGCCGCAAGAGGAGAAGGATCCGATGTTCGATCCGTCGCTGGAAATCCAGACGCCGCCTTCCACGACGTCTCCGGCCGAAGCGCCGGCGGCTCCGGCACCGGCTACGCCTTGACCACCTCCGAAACGCGTGTTAGCATCCGAATGACGTGAACGCATCCATCTCATGAGCCACTCGACCGAACACAACAGCCGCCCCGAGCAAAGCGCGACGCTCTTCATCGCCGCCAGCGAAACCGACTCCAATCTCTATTACGCCACCCGCTTCATCGCGCCCGATCCCTTCATCTACCTTGAAGTGAAGGGTGAACGGCTCATGGTCATGAGCGATCTGGAGGTGGACCGGGCGCGTAACCAGGCGACGGTCGATCGCGTGTTGTCCTACTCCGAGCTGGAGCGACGCGCCAAATCGCTGGGCGTCAAAGATCCAGGCACAATCGATGTGATTCATCTGGTCTTGCAGGATGCCGGCCTGAAAGACATTCTGGTGCCGCCGACGTTTCCCTTTCTCCATGCGAGCCGCCTCCAGGAACTCGGCTATCGGTTGCGCACCAAACGCGATCCGTTCTACGAACAGCGGGTGATGAAGTCGGACGAAGAGGTTCGACACATCGAGGCCGCCCAGCGAGCAACGGAATCGGCCGTGGCCGCCGCGCACCAGACCCTTCGACGGGCCGAGATTCGTGACAACGTCCTCTGGCTGGACGGGGAGGTGCTCACCTCCGAGCGGGTCAAAAAATTGATCAACGTCGCCCTGATGGAATGCGACTGCGTCGCGCAACATACCATCGTGGCCGGCGGGGAGCAGGCCTGCGATCCCCATGATGAGGGCAGCGGCCCGCTGCCGGCTCACCGCAGCATTATTTTCGATGTCTTTCCGCGCTCCGCCGGCTCACGGTATTTCGCCGACATGTCCCGCACCGTCGTTCGCGGCACACCGTCGCCGGAATTGACGCGCCTGTATCATGCCGTCAAAGACGCGCAGGAAGAAGCCATCACCAAGATTCGAGACGGGGCCGACGGGGCCGCCATCCATCAGGGCATCTGCGATCGGTTCGAGAAGGCTGGCTACAAGACCGGCTTGGTCAACGGCCGCATGCAGGGCTATTTTCACGGCACCGGCCATGGCGTCGGTTTGGATATTCACGAAGCGCCCCGTATCAGCCGGACCGGTTCGCTGCTGCAGGAAGGGCATGTCGTCACCGTCGAGCCGGGACTCTACTACCCGGGCCTCGGCGCGGTGCGTATCGAAGACATGGTCCTGGTGACGAAGGATGGCTGCCGGAACTTGACGAACTATCCGAAAGTGTTCGAACTCGGGTAGCCATTGCGGTCGGTCCGACGACGAAGCACTATTCCCGTTTCCACGCTTCACGCCTGACGCTTCACGTTTCACGATGTTATGCGCCTGACCTTTACCGTCCAGCGTTTTAATCCCGAAACCGATCAGCAACCTCATCAGGAAGAATATCGTCTCGACATCGGGCGCGGCATGACCGTGCTCGAGGCCCTGATCCGCATCAAGAACGAACTCGACGGCCGGTTGGCGCTGCGTTATTCCTGTCGCTCGGCCATTTGCGGCTCCTGCGCCATGCATATCAACGGCACGGAAAAGCTGGCCTGCCGCACCTCCATTCGCAAAGAACTCGAACGCCACGGCAGAATTTCCATCCAGCCCATGCCCAACCTCCCGGTCATCAAAGACCTGGTGGTCGATATGTCGCCGTTCTGGGAGAAGATCCGGGCCGTCACACCCTGGCTGACGCCAGAAACCCATCCCACCAAACGATATGGGTCATCGGGACAACTGCGGCTGCCGCCGGAGTCATACCAGTTTCACAACGTGGATGCCTGCATCATGTGCGGGGCCTGTGTGGCCGCCTGCACGTCGCATGAGGTTTCACGGGGTTTTCTCGGCCCGGCGGCGCTCGCCAAGTCCGCCCGTTTCGTCGCCGACCCGCGCGAACCGGCCGGCGCGAAGCAGGCCAGACTCACGGCCCTCCAGGATGCCCACGGCATCTGGGACTGCACCCGCTGCAATATGTGCGTGCAAGTGTGCCCCAAGGATGTGCAACCGATGGAGGCGATCATTCGATTGCGCCGGTCGTCGCTCCGGCATGGATTGACCTCAGCCGAAGGCGCCCGTCACATCACCGGCTTCGTCGACCTGGTGCGCCACGAGGGACGCCTGAATGAAGCGTTGATGCCGTTGAAAGTCCTCGGGTTCAATCTTCGACGCGTGCTCGATGTCATGCCGCTCGGCCTGCGTATGTGGCTCAAGGGCAAGGTACCGTTACCATTCGGCCACACGATTCCTGGCATCGAACAGGTCCGGGCCATCTTTGCCGCCGCCTGTCGTCGCGCTCCGCGCGTCTGACGCCCATGCCGGGCTCCTTCCGATTCCTCGACGACATTGCACTGGCCGATATGGCATTCGACGCCACGGGGGAGTCCTTGCCGGCCCTCCTCGAGGCCGCGACGCGAGCCCTCATCGAAAGCCTGGCTGATCCGGCCACCGTCGCCGAAACCTGGGAGCATACCGTGGACATGGAAGAGCCGGACATCGAGACGCTTCTCTTCGAATGGCTGGGACGACTCGTCTACTTGAAGGATGCGCAGGGCGTGGTCTTCCATCGAGCGACCTTGTCGCTGAATCAGGATGATGCCAGAACAGCCTGGCGTCTCCACGCCGAACTGACCGGTGCCCCGGTCGATCCCGCCACACAGGATCTGCGCTCCGACGTCAAAGGCGTCACAAAGCATCTCTATGCGGTTACACGAGAGGGGACGGGCTGGAGGGCCAGGGTGGTCCTGGACGTATGAAACTGAACACCGACATGCAAGTCGTCAAGATCAACGACTACCTCTGGGAGATTCCGCCCTCTGAAAAGCCCGGCATGCTGGTCCCGGCTCGCATCTACGCCAGCGCGGCGATTCTCGGTGCGATGGATCGGGGCGTCTTCGATCAGGTCACCAACGTGGCCTGTCTCCCCGGCATCCATCGTTATGCCCTCTGTATGCCCGATGGACATTGGGGGTACGGCTTTCCCATCGGTGGCGTGGCGGCATTCAACCCTGACGATGGAGTCATCTCTCCCGGCGGCGTCGGCTACGATATCAACTGCGGGATGCGGCTGATCCGTACCGACTTGTCGCTTTCCGAGGTACAACCGAAACTGGAA
>JBEIQG010000157.1:0-8780 GCA_040376625.1 Nitrospira sp.
AAAGGGCTCCTCCAATTGCAGCAGGAAGGGTTCCTCTCCATCAATCCGGCGGACGCGGCTCAATTCGGCCTGACGGACGGAGGGCAGGTCATGGTTTCCAACTCACGCGGCGCCATCACTACAACGGTGAAGATTCGCGAACGTGTGCCGGCCGGCCTGCTGTGGTTTCCGGAGCATTTCGACGGCGAGGCCAAACAGCTCGCTGAATGGACGATTGATCCCCGGACTCAAATCCCCTATTTTAAGCTCGCGCACGTGTCTCTCGCGAAGGTCTCGTAGACAGGACGAGGAGTATTGCTGTTATGGAAATCGGATTACGACTGGCGGTGTCCTTAGCTCAAATCGCCGCGGTAATGGGAGTGGTGATGCTGACCGTCATGGTCCTCACCCTCGCAGAACGGAAAGTTCTCGGCTGGATGCAGGATCGCATGGGCCCGATGGAAGTCGGCCCCTATGGCGTGCTGCAGCCGATCGCCGACGGCCTCAAACTCTTTTTCAAAGAAGACATCATCCCGGCGGGAGCCAATAAGTTCCTGTTCACCCTTGCGCCGATCCTGGCCCTGGTGCCGGCGATGATCGGGTTTGCGGTCATCCCCTTCGGTCCGAGCCTGACCATCGAATTGTTCGGGATGCAGATCAAGCCGTTCGTGATCAGCGACATCAACATCGGCATCCTCTATATCCTGGCCTTTGCCTCGATCGGGGCTTACGGAATCATTCTGGGCGGCTGGTCCTCGAACAGCAAATATTCACTCCTCGGCGGACTCCGCTCCGCCGCACAGGTGATCAGCTACGAATTGAACATCGGCCTGGCGATCGTCGGAGTCATTTTGCTGTCCGGTTCGCTCAGCCTCGTGAAGATTACGGAGGCACAGGCAGGCGGATTCTGGAACTGGTTCGTCATTGCCATGCCCTTCCCGCAGATTTTTGCCTTTGTGGTCTATGTCATCTCAGCGGTTGCTGAAACCAACCGGGTGCCGTTCGACCTTCCCGAAGCTGAAAGTGAACTGGTCGCGGGCTTCTTCACCGAATACAGCGGCATGCGCTTCGCCTTCTTCTTCATCGCGGAATACGCCAATATGATCCTGGTGTCCTGCGTCGCGGCGGCGCTGTTCCTCGGCGGGTGGAACGCACCCTATCCCGGCACGATCCTGGGACATCTCGGACTGGACAACCTGGCCTGGATTGAAAACGTCGTCTGGTTTGCCGCGAAGGTCTACTTCTTCCTGGTCCTGTTCTTCTGGCTCCGGGCCACCCTGCCCCGACTGCGGTATGACCAATTGATGCGGTTCGGCTGGAAAGTGATGCTCCCGATCGCCCTGGGCAACATCGTCGTGACGGCCATTGCGGCCTATTTCTTCCCGCGGTAACGGAGCGAAATGAACGTCCCCGTCACAACGCAACCCAAGCAGAAACCGTCGTTCAGCAGCTGGCTGAAGACGCTGACCTTCTATGAGCTCCTGGTGGGCATGAAGGCGACGCTGACGCACCTGCTCAATTACAAGCCGATCACCCTGCAATATCCGCATGAGAAACGCCTGCTGCCTGATAACTACCGGGGCATGCTGGCCCTGCTGAGGTATGACGACGGGACGGAAAAATGCGTGGGCTGCGACCTGTGTGAAGCGGCCTGTCCCTCGCGTGTGATCCGGGTCGTCAGCGGCGAAGTCCCAGGCGAACCGACCAAGCGATATTCAAAAGAATACTATATGGATATGACCCGCTGTCTGTTCTGCGGCCTCTGCGTGGACGCCTGTCCCGTGGATGCGCTGGGCATGACGCGCGAATTTGAATGGGCCGTGTACGATAAGCGCCAGCTGCACCTCAACAAGCAACAATTGCTCGCCATCGGCGACCGTTCGTTCCCCGTCCGGGAAAAACGCCTCGAGCTGCAGCATCCGAACGTGGCGTTTTTCAACGTCACTTTCAAGCATCTCCCGCAAAAGGAGAACTAGGCACTCGCCTCGTCCTCCGTGCTGGCCCCCCACACCGAGACGACCGAGGCGGAACAGGCTGCCACCGACAGGGCGCCAGGTAAAGTGGGGGCAGGACCTTCATCTGATTCGCAAGAGACGACGGACGCATGGACCACATTTTCTTCTTCTATTTTGCCGCAGTGATCGCAGCCACCTCTCTGTTGGTAGTCGCATTGCGAAACCCGGTCTACAGCGCGCTGTCCCTACTGATCATGTTTTTTCACGTGGCAGGACTCTATGTCACCCTGCATGCGGAGTTCCTGGCAGCGGTGCAGATCGTCGTCTATGCCGGCGCAATCCTGGTGCTGTATCTTTTCGTGGTCATGTTGCTGAGCATCAAGTCGGAAGAGCGCTACCATAACCAGCTCCCGGTGGCGGGATTGCTCGGGGTCATGTTGTGTACCGAAGTGATCTTGCTGTTCATCAAGTCGCAGACCGGCGGGACGGTTCAGGCTACCGCGGCCGATCCGGTCGCAGGACCAGGCAATACCGAAATGATCGGGGAAGCCTTGTACTCGACCTATTTGTTCCCCTTCGAGGTCGCGTCGTTGATCCTGCTGGTGGCCATGATCGGGGCCATCATCCTGGCGAAGAAAGACATCAATGAACCAGTGCAGTAACAAGCGGTAATACCATGGCTGTCCCGTTATCCTACTATCTGATCCTGAGCGGGTTCGTGTTTCTCACCGGTGTGGTCGGTGTGCTGATTCGCCGTAACATCATCGTCATCCTCCTGTCGGTTGAACTGATGCTGAATGCCACGAATATCAACTTCGTGGCCTTTTCCGAATACTTTCACAATGTGGGGGGGCAGGTGTTCGTTTTTTTCGCCTTGACCGTGGCGGCGGCGGAAGTGGCCGTGGGCCTGGCCATTATCATCGCCCTCCACCGCTCGAATTCATCCATATACGTCGACGACCTGAACCTATTGAAGCGTTAGACCGGCAGCACCGACTATGCTTTATGCGCTGATTCCATTTCTGCCGTTGTTCGCCTTTCTGATCGTCGGCATCGGCGAACAGTGGATCAAGGACCGTGCACATTTGGTGGCGGTTCCGGCCATGGTGGGTTCATTTCTGCTCTCGCTCCTGGCGTTACATGACGTCGCTACCGGCCAGGCCATCAATGTGCCCCTCTACACCTGGTTGACCTCCGGCAACCTGGACATCCATATCGGGATTTCCATCGATCGTCTGACTGCCGTCATGCTGATCCTCGTCACCACCGTCAGTACGCTGGTGCACATCTACACCATCGGCTACATGCACGGCGAACCGGGTTACGCCCGCTTCTTTGCCTACATCGCCCTGTTCACTTTCTCCATGCTCATGCTGGTGATGGCGGACAATCTGCTCCAGCTGTTCGTCTTCTGGGAAGCGGTGGGACTCTGCTCCTACCTTCTGATCGGCCACTGGTATGAACGGGCGAGCGCCTGTGCCGCCGCCACGAAGGCGTTCCTGGTCAATCGCGTCGGCGACTTCGGCTTTATCCTCGGCCTGTTCCTGGTCTGGTACTCCTTCGGTTCGCTCGATTACACCACCGTGTTCGCCCAGGCGCAGGACCTGGCATCGAAGACTACGAACCTCCTCGGCCCCTTCGGCGGCACCTGGGATGTCTCGGTCATGACCATGATTTGCCTCCTGCTCTTTACCGGAGCGGTGGGGAAATCCGCACAGGTCCCGCTGCATGTCTGGCTGCCCGACGCGATGGAAGGTCCGACGCCGATCTCAGCCCTGATCCATGCCGCCACCATGGTCACGGCCGGCGTCTTCATGGTCGCGCGCCTCTCGCCGCTCTATAACCTGTCTCCTACAGCCATGACGGTCGTGGCGCTGGTCGGCGGGCTGACCATGATGCTGGGTGCCACGATCGCCCTGACCCAGACCGACATCAAACGCGTAGTCGCCTATTCGACAATGAGTCAGCTGGGCTACATGGTGATGGCCTGTGGCTTGGGTGCCTATAGCGCCGGCATGTACCACCTGCTCACCCACGGCGCCTTCAAGGCGCTCCTGTTCCTCGGTTGCGGGTCGGTCATCATCGCCCTGCACCATGAACAGGACATGCGCCGCATGGGCGGCCTGAAAGATAAACTCCCGGTCACCTATTGGACATTCCTGGTGGGGTCACTTGCGTTGGCAGGATTCCCGCTCACTGCCGGATTCTTCAGCAAAGACGACCTGCTCGTCTCTTCCTGGTCATCCGGTCCCTTGGGACAGGTGCTCACGGTCTGCGGGCTGCTGACGGCGGGATTGACCGCCTTCTATAGTTTCCGTCTGGTCTTTGTCACCTTCTGGGGTAAATCCCGCGTCGATCCGCATCACGCGGGCCATGTCCACGAGCCCTCGACCACCATGACCGTTCCACTGATGGTCCTGGCTGTCCTAAGCATCGTCGCCGGATATCTGGGCATTCCGTCGTTCCTCGAGCCGGTCTTCCATGGTGAAGGAGCAGCCGGCCACCACGAAAGCTCGGCCGCCTACGGCATCATGGCAATCGCCACCTTGATGGGGCTCACGGGGATCGGAGCGGCCTACTATCTGTATGTGCTGAATCCCGGCTTACCGGACCGGCTCGCGCAGAAATGGCGCGCAGCCTATGAATTGTCGTTGCACAAATGGTATGTCGATGAAGCTTACGACCGCGCATTCGTCCGCCCGACCATCGCGGCCGCGAACGACCTCTGGAAACATGTCGATGTCGCGATTATCGACGGAGCCGTGAACGGAGTAGCTCGCGCCATCGCCTGGGGCGGCTGGCTCATCCGATTGACCCAAAGTGGACAAACGCAGCATTACGCGCTCGGCATGACGCTGGGCGCCGTGGTGATTCTGACGGTGTATTTGCTGTTCTAGTATGACGAGCAACAGAAGGACGCATTCGTGACCTCGTTTCCCTGGCTGAGTCTGATCGTCTTCCTGCCGTTGGCAGGAGCCCTATTGTGCCTGTTGGTGAAGGCAGAAGCAGCCCGCTGGCTGGCGCTCGGCGTGACTGTCGCCGACTTTGTACTCTCCCTGCCGCTCTGGTGGCTCTTCGATTCCTCCAGCGCCGGGATGCAGTTCGTGGAGCGGGCATCCTGGATCAGTTCCCCGCCGGTACAGTACAACCTCGGCCTCGACGGCATCAGTTTTCCGCTGGTGCTGATGACGACATTCTTGATGCCCTTCTGTGTCACCGTATCCTGGACCGCAATCGATAAACGCGTCCAGCTGTTCATGTCGATGCTGCTGGTGATGGAAACAGCCATGCTGGGGGTGTTCGTCGCCCTCGACTTCGTGCTGTTCTATGTATTCTGGGAAGCCATGCTGATCCCCATGTACCTACTCATCGGCGTCTGGGGAGGTCCCAACCGCCTCTATGCAGCGATCAAGTTTTTTCTCTACACCCTGGCCGGCAGCGTGCTGCTCCTGGTCGCGATCCTCGCCCTGTACTTCCAGGGCGGACATACCTTCGACATCCTGGCGTTGAGCCGCGGCACCTACGGCGCCTCGCTCCAGATGTGGTTGTTCCTCGCCTTCTTTGCCGCCTTCGCGGTCAAGGTGCCGATGTTTCCCTTCCACACCTGGTTGCCTGATGCGCACGTGGAAGCACCAACGGCCGGCAGTGTGATTCTCGCAAGCGTCCTATTGAAGATGGGCACGTACGGCTTCCTTCGTTTCACCCTGCCGATGTTGCCGGACGCCACCGCGAGCTTCACCAAGCCGATGATCGCGCTCTCGATCATCGCCATCATTTACGGCGCCTACATGGCGCTGGCCCAGACCGACATCAAGAAACTCATCGCCTACTCCAGCGTCAGCCACATGGGCTTCGTCACCCTGGGGATCTTCGTCCTGAACATCCAGGGCATCGAAGGGGCGGTCATGCAGATGGTGAATCACGGCATCACCACCGGGGGCCTCTTCCTATGCGTCGGAATCATCTACGAGCGGACCCACAGCCGCCAGATTCAGGACAATACGGGCCTGGCGGGGCCGATGCCGCGGTATGCGCTCTTCTTGATGATTTTTGCCCTGTCGTCCTTGGGACTTCCCGGTACCAACAGTTTCGTCGGCGAATTTCTGGTCCTGGCCGGCACCTTCGTGTGGAGCCAGTTTGCTACTGCCCTGGCCGCATTGGGGGTGATCCTGGCCGCGGCCTACATCCTCTGGCTGATGCAACGAGTAGTCTTCGGGACCCCGGCCGCCGCCCACCGCGCGCATCTTCTGGATTTGAATGCCCGCGAGACGGCGACACTGATCCCGTTGATCATCCTCGTATTCGCGCTGGGAATTTTTCCAAACCCGTTGTTGAGCCGTATGCATGCCAGCGTGACCCATCTGATCGGCGGTTTAAAAGGCCCGGCGGTTGCGGTCGAGCGTCAACAGACTTCGGTTCCAGCAGACCAGGCGACGGCCACGATTTCGGCAGCCCTTTCCCCCTCATCTTCCGAACAGGCAGCGCCACGATGACCTTTCCACTCCAGGACCTCATCACGATCCTTCCGGAACTCATCGTCATCGGGATGGCCTGCCTTATTCTGGCGCTGGACCCGATCCTTGAAGCTTCCAAGAAAGACGTTCTTGCCTGGCTGACACTCGGTGCGCTTGCCATATGCATCGGCCTGACCTCCTCTCAGATGCCCGGGCGCGTGTCCGCGTTCAGCGGCATGGTCGTGGTCGATGCCTATGCGGCCTTCTGGAAATTGTTACTGTACATCGTCACCGGACTCACCGTGCTGCTCTCGCTGGCGTATCTCAAGGCCGAACGCCTGAGTATCGGCGAGTACTATGGTTTCATCCTGCTGGCACTCGCAGGAATGATGGTCATGGTGTCCGGCGCCGATCTGCTGACGATCTACCTCGGAACCGAGCTGATGTCGCTCTCGCTCTATGTTATGGCCGGACTCAAACGGACGGAAGCTCGTTCACTGGAGGCGTCGGCCAAGTATTTCGTGCTGGGGGCCTTCTCATCCGGCATTTTGTTGTACGGCATCTCGCTGCTGTTCGGCCTGGCCGGCAGCACAGGCCTGGCCGCCATTGCAGCGGCGATCGCTACGCATGGAACCGGAGACCCGCTCCTCTCCCTGGCGCTGGTGCTGCTGACGGTCGGATTCGGATTCAAACTGGCCGTGGTTCCGTTTCACATGTGGACTCCGGACGTGTATCAAGGAGCCCCGACCTCCGTGACGGCGTTTATGGCCGTCGCCTCGAAAGCCGCCAGTTTCGGAGCCTTTCTCCGGGTATTCGTGGAGGGCCTGGGAGCAGCCAGTGCCGATTGGTCTGTGCTGTTTACCGTGATCTGCCTCGCGACCCTCGCATTGGGCAACCTCGTGGCGATCGTCCAGACCAATATCAAACGCATGCTGGCCTATTCCAGCATCGCCCATGCCGGGTATGCGCTGATCGGAGTCGTGGTGGCAGGCGGCCACCGCGCCGAAGGGGCCTCGACCGGTTTCGCGAGCGTGTTGCTGTATATCGCCATCTATTCCTTCATGACGCTCGGAGCATTCGCTCTGATCGGCATGCTGCGCAAGGAAGGACAGGAGAGCGATCAGATCGAAGATTATGCGGGGCTGGCCAAACGCGAGCCCCTGGCGGCCTTTTTCATGCTGGTGTTTCTAGTATCGCTGGCCGGCATTCCCCCGACCGCAGGCTTCATCGGCAAGTTCTACATTTTCATGGCTGCGGTGAACGGAGGCATGACATGGCTGGCCATCGTGGCGGTCATCTTCGCCGCAATTTCAGCCTTCTACTATCTCCGCATCGTGATGGTCATGTATATGCGCGAAGCCGAGGGAGCCATTGCCACCCAGTCCCGGCTGGAGACCTCCCCTGCCCTGTCATTGGTTCTGGCCTGCGCCCTCGCAGGGGTCGTGCTGCTGGGTTTGTTCCCCAATGGCCTGTGGTCGTTAGCCAGCCAAGCCGCGCCGCTGTTGAAGTAGCATCTCGAATCGCTCGTCATGCGATGACCTCCGCACTCCTGCGACGGCATTGCGTCGACCCTCCCCACAACGCGCGTCGCACCGGATCGTGCTATGTGTCGCAGCACACTACGTCCACACCCTCCAGGATGGCATGACTGAGTTGTCGTTCCTCTCCAATGTCTTCGGCACTTTTCGACGGCGTGGCTGTCTTAGCCTGGCCGCCTCACTGGCCTTCTTCTCCCTGCTCTCTCTTTTTCCGATGGTCTTCCTGCTGCTGTACGGCATCAGCTTCATCGTCAGCCAGGATGTGATCGGGTATCAATTTCTGCTGGGATTCCTGAAAGGTTTTCTCCCCAGCATGGGTGAACGGCTGGCCAGGGATATTCGACGCGTGGCGGAACAGGAAGAGGTGCGATGGGCGGTGTTCCTCGCGTTCGGCTGGTTCAGCGCGCTGGTATTTTATGAATTGGACTATGCCATGAACACGGTGTTCGGCACGGCGGCTAAGCGACATCCGTTGATCTCAACGCTGGTCGCCGTCACGTTGATTTGGATGTTGGGATTTTTGACGCTCATCTCGTTCGTCGCGACTCAGGCGATCGAGCTCTTGACGGCTTATGCGCCTCACCTGCTTGGCCTCAATCTGGTCGCCATTGCCGCCCATGATTTTCTGATCGCCTATTCGCTCCCGTTCCTCCTCGCATTCGCCTCGGTCACCTGTCTCTATCGATTTCTTCCGCATCAACGACCCACATGGCGGGAGGCCACCATCGGAGGAGCGGTGTTCAGCCTCCTGTGGGTGTCCGCCAAAGTTCTGTTCGTGACCTATTTGGAAGATGCCGCCGTCTACACGCAACTATACGGGTCATTGCTGGAAGTCGTGCTTCTCATGCTCTGGG
>JBEIQG010000087.1:0-13664 GCA_040376625.1 Nitrospira sp.
ATGTCGAAAATCACGTTCCCGGCAGTGAGAAGCACCACGTTGAACCGTCCCTGCTCTTCGTACCCCTCGGGTAGGAACTTATTGATATGGCACCGCGCCACCTTTCGATCGCCCAAGGCGGCTCGGAACTTCAGCTGCAAGGCCTCATAATCGATTTGAAGCGCCTTCTCATCGGCAGTCGTCGCCCCGACGGCTGCGTCCTTCGCTTTTTCAAAGATCTCGTCCGCTGACAACAACCCTGCCATAGTTACCTACTCCTTCTTTACAAGACTGCCCGGTGTCTATTGTGTAATGGGCGATTTAGAGGCTACGCCCGGCCCGCTTGGCGCGGATCGCACGGGCGACCCCGACCAGCGCAATGCCGGCCCATGCGAATTCCAACAGAACAAAACCCACCCGTCGATCTTCGATGGCGACAATTCCCAGCAGCAAAGAACCCAGGATGTTCAGCGCCAGATAGCCCGCATCCAATTCACGCCACGTGCCGGCCTGAATGAGCCCATAGGCCACGAGCACCATCAGAGCCCCGACCACCGATATAACCTGCATCGCCATGTATGCTCGCGCACTCCTTGCCGGCGCCGCGTGAGAACGGAGTACGGTACCTGGCTGCTGGATCTGATTGCAAGGGGAAATTCCCCGCGAGTGTCCTGATAGGAACCGGCTGCTGAGCCAGGACGCGCGAAGTTAAGTTATGCGGCAGTTCCGCGCGGCTGCTTGTTGGAATGGACTAGACCGAAAGATCCCCACATTGCATTTCCAGAGCGATCTCCGGCATACTTTGCCGCAATTAAGGGGGACACCGATGAGCGGACAGAGCTGTTTAATCGACGGATGTCAGGCGAGAGTATATGCGCCGGCCGGAACCCATTCTATCTGCAAAGATCACTTTCTCGGTTTTCTCACGTGGAGACGGCGACGGGGTCCGCAGATGTTTCGCAAATATGCCGGCATGACGATGGAGGAACGCGATGTGATCGCAGGTGAGTGGCTCCAGACCCTCGGCACCAAAGACCTGCCCCATCCCATTCCCGGTTTGTAACTCTTCGTGCACCACTTACACCTTCCTGTGCTGCACCGGATGGAAGGTCAGGCAGATCAAACCTGTTACCCGGTTCTCGGTCTCAGCGTTCGCCTCGCCGACCGGAACGCCTCAGGCCCCAGTCGGCCTCTAACAGGTTTCCCTCCAGCGCCGCTTTGAGTAACTGGGCAGTATTACACGCGCGCAACTTCTTCATCATATTCGAGCGATGGGTATCGGCTGTCTTCATGCTGATATTGAGCTGCTCTGCGATACTTCGATTTGTATGGCCGTCCCAGATCAGGCGAAGAATTTCCAATTCACGCGGCGTGAGATCCTCCGGCCTGCGCTTTACGGCGGCCGATGCAAGAGTGTCAGACGATGGACGAGTTGATGTGAAGACCCCGTCCACCGTCACCTCTTGATTTCCTGCCCGGCTGTCTTTTTTTTCAGCCAACATCAAGTCCCTCCTTCGTCAACTTTTCCGCATGCTTCACTTCGCGGAGGATGCCGCTTTTTTAGTCCTCCCGCGCCAAGGCTGGCTTGGACGTATCCCGAAGACTTTGCAGGTATCCCCATGGCGGTAATGGCTTGTGACTGCGGCTGCCAGGAACCCTGTGCATTCCCATTGAGCTCAACCCAACATCCATCGACCTTTTGGTGGATAATCAACCGCTCGAACATGCCGTGGGTGGCCGGTTGAATGGCCATGAAACACCTGCTCTTCCCTGTCTTTGAGTAAGAACCCCTTCACTACCAAGATCACTGCTCCCTTGCCTGCATACTCCGGGCTCTCGAATACCCTCTCCGTCAAAGTCCCCAAGGTGTTTGCCCTACGAGACATATTCCCAGTAAATCAAGGGCTGTGCCAATGAACGACAAAACCATCTTTTCACAATAAAACAATAAGTTGATAGATAATAAGGCGCCTATAATGCAGTAGCGCAAGTTGTGCCACAAGAAATAAGAGTGTGCCAAAATTCAACTATGAGACAGTGAGTTGAGACAATTCTTGCCTGCCCATTGGCTGCGGCACTGCAGGATTGGAAGCTGTTCAGAAGCCGCTGGAGGAACCAGACTCGAGAAGGGATTGGTGCGAGCAGGTTATGGAACCAAAGAGAACGGGAGGGAAACGCAATGCACAAGGGTCAGTTGGCGGTCATTCTGCGCAAGCACATCCATCGAGGGAACGCGTGGCAATATAGGTCAGGTTGTTTGTGTATCTGGTAAACCCCTTCCGGCGGCCAAACAAGCGCAGAAGACAGCCTTCGCCTGTCCGTTGTACGAAGAAACTATAATCGGCGCCGGACGGCGAAGCGACACCGAAGGGGCGTGGTCCCAGTGAGCCGGACGCCAACACGAGGGTGGTGTTCACGGCCAGGCGATTCGCGACATCACCTTGTTCACCCTCTTCCGTGAGAATGGATTCAAGCTGGTCCCTGACCTTCCGACGGCAAGAATCATCCGACCACGTCGTTACCTGCGCGACGGTTGCACAGCCGGAGAAAAAAAGGACTCCCAGCGCCAACCATCCGACAACGGCATGCCTTCGATCTTCGCCGGACATCCGTACCCCTCCCCAGCGATGGGGCTAGCCCATCACCGGCGAGCCATGGTGATGAATCATCAACCACTCGTCGCCGATGCGCTCAAAGAGATTGGTCGCGAGGACCCTGGTTTCGACCGGATGGTCGTCCTGACGGCTGGTGAGGTGTTCGGTGCAGATGACCCACCCCAGATCCCCGGCGACTTGAATCTGGACGTCCGACAACTCGAATTTCATCGAGAAGGTGTTGTTGAAGATCAGCACCCAGGAATCGCGCACCGCGGGCCAGTCGCTACGGAGACTCCACCCGGGATGAATGCAGGTGACATATTCGAGGTGCGCCCAGACTTTGTCCATCTGAAGCATGTCCAGACTTTCAAAGGCGGCGTAAAAGGCGAGATTGGCGCGGGTGATTTCTTCGATACGTTGTTCGACCACGGCTCGCTCCTGCAACGGTCCGGCATTTTACTGCAAACACCCTCGCCGGCGCGAGCCTCATTTATGCTGCAAGGGGGCGGATTCGCGGGGAGCTGCTGCGCCGCCGGGGTGGGACTTCCCTCGAGAGCGCAGGCCGCCGCGAACCCCATCAGCCCGCATGGGTGGCGAGCAGCCCCTCTTCCAACGCGGTCTTCAGGAGTTGCGCGATGTTGGACACGCGCAACTTCTTCATCATATTGGCACGGTGAGCCTCCGCAGTTTTGATGCTGATATGCAACTGCTCCGCAATCGTGCGATTGGTCAGGCCAGCCCAGACTAACTGCAGAATTTCCTGTTCGCGAGGAGTCAAATCTTCAGGGCGCCGTTTGGTCGCTATGCCGCGTCCCAACCCCTGCCCGATCCCCGGTATTGCGCCCTGCGCATTCGCCTCACGGTCAACCTGCACAACATTCTGCTGTTCACTCCACATGGTGTTCTCCTTGGTTCTAGTTCAGCCCCGTCATTCCTTCATGAGTCGCATCCGGGAATCCCGATGAGATGGACGGCATCCCTTGCGGGTATGCCAACACAGCCCTGACCGCCTTTGTCCGATGCGTCCATGTCCGGTGCGGCACTCGCGACCTATCGATCCAATATCCGTCAATCTGTTCGCTCACCTCAGGCTGATCGAAAGGACCGAGAGACGCGGGCGGGATGGTCACCAACACGTCGCGTTCCGCCTCGTTTGAGAGCAAGAATCTCGCGACATCCATATACGTCTCCTTTTGGCCTTTCCCGGTGGTTCGGCTTATTATTGCCGGAGGTAACTCGCTCTCATGCCTCTAGTCTTATCAAGGATCGTGCCATCACCTGTGGCCGGGGAAGGATCAAGAAATACTAGGGACTTGCGTCGATCGATGGAGAATAAATCCATTTGTGCGTCAAGGACATGGCGCAATACGTTGTGCCAGACCTGTGCCACGTGTCACGGTACACAATCTCAACGCACGGGCGGTCGAGTGCCCCAAGCCGAAGCTGATGAGCGCGAATGACGCGTCAGGCAAATAAGTCAGAAAAGTGGATCAGAGGATAGATCTATGCGACGCGGAGGCACCAGTCCCCGCTTTTAGATCGCCATCGAGGCGGATTCACTGGAGGGAAACATCCCCCCCATCACCCAGTGCAAACACATCGTATTCAGCCAAGCGGCGATAGAAGGTTCGCCGGCTCATTCCTAACAACCGTGCTGCCTCCGAGCGGTTGCCGCCCGTTTGCTGCAGCGCTCCGACCATGCGAGTCCGTTCGTCCTGGCGTTGAAAAGGCACATAGGTCGCCGCCGGCTCCGGATTTCGGACCTCTGGCGGAAGATCCTCCACCCGTACCACGGTCCCCTTACAATGAATCAGAGCCGACTCCACCGCACTCTTGAGTTCTCGCACATTGCCGGGCCACGAATGGCTGATGAGGACCTGCAGCGCTTCCGGACTCACCTGTAACACAGGCTTCTCCATCACGGACCGGAACTGTCCAAGGAAGGCATGGACCAGTAGCGGAATGTCGGTGAGCCGTTCACGGAGCGGGGCGAGTTGGAGTCGAGCCACCTTGATCCGATACAGCAGATCCCGTCTGAACATGCCTTTCTCCACATCTTCGGCGAGGTTGTGGTGTGTCGCCACCACGACACGCACATCCACCTTGCGCGGCTTGGATTCCCCCAACCGGGTCACTTCACGTTCCTGCAGCACACGCAGCAAGCTGGTCTGCACGGCGGGAGAAATATCGCCTATCTCATCCAGAAATATGGTCCCACCCTGCGCGGCCTCGAACACGCCTACCTGATTGTCGATCGCCCCCGTAAAGGCCCCCTTCTTATGACCGAAGAGCTGGCTGCCCAGAATCGAATCGGTGAACCCGGCACAGTTGACGGCCAGAAAAGTGTGGGGTGCGCGGCGGCTGGAGAGATGTATGGCACGGGCCACCAATTCTTTTCCCGTGCCGGTCTCGCCTTCGATCAACACCGTCGCATCAACGGCGGCAATCTTCTGGATCTCTTCGTAGAGAACCACCATCGCCGGACTCCGGCCTATCAAGTCATGGAACTTGCCGTGATCGGCCAACTGCGACTGCAAGGCCTGCGCTTGATCTTCCGCTGCAAATCGTCGTCGCACACTTTCCACCCATTGCTCGGCAATCGTCAGGCGCAGCTTCAGGAACTCGACACCGACGGGTTTCACCAGATAGTCGTTAACCCCCGCCAGAAGCGCCGTACGCAAGGACTCCGGAGAGTCATGCCCGGTGATCATGACAATGACGCAGCGATCGCCGCCAGGACTGGATCGGATGGTCCTGCACACCTGCAGGCCGTCCATTCCGCCGCCCCGCAACTCCCAATCCAGCAACACGAGTTCATGGGGTCGCCGACTGTAGGCCTCCCAGGCCGACTCGCCGTCCGCACAGGCCGTGACGTCATGTCCCCGGGCCTCAATGACCTGTTCAAACAGACGCCGGATATCGATGTGGTCTTCCACCAGCAAGACACGCATGGCTTGCGTTACTCCCTACACATAGACCAGTTGCAGCCGCCCCAGAAAACGGGTGAGCCTGTGGAGCGCCTCGCGAGCACACAGGCCGTCCTTCTGACCCGCCGCCGCCTCCAAGGCTCGTCCATAGGCGCTGATTGCTTCGAGGCCATAGGTCCCCCCGGCCCCCTTGAGGCCATGACCGATTTCGCGAATCGTCTCAAAATCTCCTCGATCCAATGCGTCCGCAATCTGGACGAGTTCCTGCCGTCGATGCTCCAGGAATCCGGGCATGAGAGATTCAAACTCTCCGCTCACCTGCAATACGACGGTCTCGGCAGGAGCAGTCGACGGCGGCGTGCCGGGAACGGACGTTTGGAAATACAGTTGTATGGCTTCCAGCAGGCGGGCTTTGCGGATCGGCTTCGTCAAATGCGCCGTACACCCCGCCTCCAGACTCCGCTGGACTTCACTCTGCAATGCATTGGCCGTCAGCGCCAGAATCGGTACCGGATTCCTGCCCTGCGCCTGCTCCCACGAACGAATGGCCCTCGTCGCGGCGTACCCATCCATCACCGGCATCTGGATATCCATCAGAACCAGATCGTATGAGCCCCTCTGGAACATTTCGACAGCCAATTGTCCATTAGCCGCCGTCTCAACCCGATGGGGCGTCGATTTGAAATAAAATTCCATCATACGGCGATTGTCGGCAAAATCTTCGGCCAACAGGACCTTCAGCCCCGGCATTTCCTCCGTCGAGTCCGGCGGCTGAGGCCACGCCGCCTGGTTATCAGTCAAGGCGACTCTCCCGATTACTGCCATCATGGCGTTGAACAAATCGGAGCGCCGAAACGGTTTGGTGAGGTAGCGCACGACTCCGCACTCACGCGCGCGCGCCTGGTCGCCCGCGCGCCGCTCGGAGGTCAGCATGATCACGGCTACCCCCGCCAGGCCCGGAGTACGTGCAATCGTCTCTGCAGCCTGCCACCCGCTGAGCTTCGGCATGCGTACATCCAGGATCACCAACCGATACGGTATGCCCGCCTTCGAGGCCCGCCGCAGCTCGAACAGCGCCTCCTCGCCGCCAGGCACCTCCGCCGCAGGAATACCCCATCCCGCCAACGTTTCCCGCACAATCAGGCGGTTGGTCGCATTGTCGTCCACAATCAAGGTCCGCAAGCTCGCCAATTGTTCCCATTGCACCGGCGGAACCGCTGGCACCGGCTGAACATGCACGGCAAACTTGGCCGTGAAACTGAACGTACTCCCTCTGCCCAATTCGCTGTTCACCCACATCTTGCCGCCCATCCGCTCAACCAGTCGTCTCGAAATCGTCAAGCCGAGCCCGGTGCCGCTGTATGGACGGGTCGTTGAGGAATCCACCTGAGTAAATCGTTCGAAGATGGCACTCAACTTGTCCGCCGGAATTCCGATGCCGGTGTCCCGCACTGTGAACAGGATTGTCCCGGGGCCGTCCGCCTGCGGGTCTCGCTCCACACGCAACACCACCTCGCCCTCATCCGTGAACTTAATGGCATTACCCAACAAGTTGAGCAACACCTGCCGGAGACGGTTCGGATCCCCTACGAGAGACGTCGGCACATCCGGCTGAATCTGGTAGGCCAACTCCAGGTCTTTCTCGCTGGCGCGCACAGCGACCAGTTCAGCCGCCCGTTGCACCAGGTCGTTGAGATCGAAGTCCACCAAATCCAGATCCAAATGGCCGGCTTCGATTTTTGACAGATCCAGCACATCGTTAATCAGGCTGAGCAGGTTGCTCCCGGCATCGCGAAAAATCTGCACATACTCCCGCTGATCCTCGTTCAATGGTGTTTCGGACAAGAGATCCGCCATGCCGACGATCGCATTCATCGGAGTCCTGATCTCGTGGCTCATGGTCGCGAGGAAGTCGCTCTTGGCCCGGTTCGCAAACTCGGCCGCCTCCTTCGCCGTCATGAGCGCATTTTCCGCCTCCAGCCGTTGTTTCGCTTCGTAGGCCAGGGTCACCAGATTCCCGACGGATGTGGCGAACTGCACCTCTTCTCGCGTCCACTCGCGCGGCACACCGACCCGCTCATGACAAACCACGCCGGCCAATCGACCGCCGAAGAAAATGGGCACGTCCAGCAACGAAGCGATTCCGAGAGCCCTGAGATAGGGCTGCACCAGTTCGTTCGTGCGCGGATCAACGGCGACATCATGCGCATCGACCACTTGCTCCTGGAGCAACTCGGCAAAGTATCGGGGGTACTCGACCACATTCAATCGTTGCCCCCGTGAATGCCGTGCCTGCCCTTGTTCATACAGCTCCACACAATCCAGTATGGTTCCGGTTCGATCCAGCAACCAGACACTCGCCCGATCCACTGCCAGCACCAGGGCCGACGTCTGCATGAGTTCTTCCAGCGCCGACTGCCAGTCTCCCGACCCGATATGCTGGCTTTTCGTCAGCCGCATCAATGCATGTTGATGAGCCTGCAGGACTGATTGACTGCGACGCAACGCCCCCTCCGCTTCCGTGCGTCTCGTGATGTCCAGCACGAGAGTGAGCACGCAGGTCTCCCCGCCGATGCAGACCGGCTCAACATTGAACAACCCGTGCCGCACCTCGCCGGCTTTCGTGCGGAACTCCTTTTCCAAATGTCGCAAAAACCCATCTCGTCTCAGTGTCTCAGCCAGGTGCCGGCGATCTTCCGGATTCACCCAGATTCCGATGTCGAGCGAGGACATGCCGATCAGCTCTTCACGGGAAAATCCGGACACCCGTACGAACGCTTCATTGACGTCGAACACGCGGCCATCCTCGAGCCGGCTGATCGCCATCCCGGCCGGACTGCTGTGAAATGCCTTGGAGAAACGCTCCTCGCTTTCTCGCAACGCCTGTTCGACACCCTTCCGCTCGGTGATATCCCGGGCTACCACCTGAAACCCGCTGACAACGCCCCCCTCCAGTAACAACTGCGTATGTTGCCCCAACCACACTTCCCGACCGTCCTTGGTGGCCACCGGCACTTCATACACGGTACGAGGCGTTTTACGGATAAACTGGCGGCCATAGAACCGCTCGGCTTGCGGGCGGCTTTGCGGCAGAACGATCTCTAAATAGTGCCGACCCAGCAACTCCTCCGGAAGATAGCCCAGGACACGAAGCGAGGTCGGGTTACAGTAGGTGAACCTCCCGGCGGCATCGGTCCGATAGATGATATCGCCGGCTTGTTCGACCAATGCGCGGTATCGGTCTTCGCTTTCTCGTCTCGCCTCCTCCGCCTGTGTCCTCGCCGTGACATCCAGGTGAATGCCGGTCATCCGGATCATCCTCCCCAGTTCGTCAGTCACTCCCGCCCCCAGCGAGGAGATCCAGCGATACGACCCGTCGTGATGGCGGAGACGGTGGTCCAGACGAAACTGTTTGGTATACCCTTCCTGAAACAGCGTGACCGTCGCCAGCGCCCGTGCGCGATCGTCAGGGTGAAGACGCGCCTCCCAGTCAGCGACGGTCGCCCCAATTTCCCATTCGGCGCATCCAAGCTGGCTTTTCCATCGTGGGGAGTAGTAGGCGGTTTTTTCCTGCAGATTCCACTCCCACACCCCTACATCCGCACCTTCGGCGGCCAGCTCGAACCGCTGTCGACTCTCACGCAGCTCGGCCTCCATCCGCCGCTGCTCAACCAGTTGAGCCGTCAGCCGGTCGTTGGCGGACACCAGATTCTTCGTCTGCTCCGCCACTCGCAACTCCAAACGGCTATTGGCGCAACGGAGCGCGGCTTCGGCTTCACGCCGTTGCGAAAGCAGATAGGCCGCCCCCCAGATCACGCCTATACCCAATGCACGATTGAACATCACTGCCGTCACGTCGACTCCGGGAGGCGCAAGCCACAGCCCCGCTACAAGGAGGACGGTGCATATGGAGGCAAGTCGAAGGGGAGCCGCAGACAAGGCCGGTCGCGAACTCAGCCAGATCGGGAACAGGTAGAGCAGCCAGATCCCATGCCCCAACGGAATCGCCACATCTAAGGCGAAAACCCCGGCAGTCAGGAGGTAGATCAACGCCAGCATCCTAAAAACGTCTCCTCAGAACCCCGCCCGAATAACCGAGTCTCAGATGGGTTTTCCTAAAGTCCTTCGTAAGATACGCCCCCGGCTCACGGAGGTAAACCCCGGCAATCGGCCCTAGTACGGCCCTACTCCGCAGAGGAATGATAAGCAGAGGTTGAAAGAGAGACCTTCCCCTTCATGGCGGCCAGGCGCGCGATCGCATTAGGTAAGACAACGGGAAGGGAGGGGATTTATGAGTCGGTCGACTCCTGAATGCCGCAACGAATCACGGAGCGTGCTTGTCTGACACACCTATGCAAGCAGGATAGAACTGCGACTTGAGGAGAGAGGCTCCCGGGATGACACCTCAGTGGGCTTGCTTAAGTCGCGCCGACTGCCAACCAACCAACCAGACGCCGGCAAGGATGAGCGCAATGCCCACGATCTCGCGAATGCCGATCGCCTCACCCAAGACGAGAGCGGACAAGAGAAGCGCCGATACCGGGATGAGATTCACGAACACGCCGGCCCGCGAAGGACCGACCCCCTGGACCCCGAATAACCAGGCCTGCTGCCCCAGTGCCGTGGCGAATACAATGAGATACCCCAATGCCACCCACCCGGAGACCGGCACCACACTCGCTCCGGTCAGCAGCAACTTCTGATCGGTCCACAGCAGAGGAATCTGCAATAAGAGCGACAACAACAGCGTCGTCCAGTTGACGGTGAGCGGAGACAGCCGCTCCATGACCTGGCGACCACCGATGGAATACAGCGCCCAACTGACCAATCCTAACAAGACTAATGTTCCGCCCAGCCAGGGATTGTCCCCACTCGGAGCCTCCCCTCCGACACCGGACACGAGTGCCACTCCGGCGAACGAGACCGCACAACCGGCCGCCACCGTTTTGAAAGGAATGTCGCGAACGAGCAGAGACGACAACATGGCCGTAATGGCCGGGCTGGCACCGATAATGACGCCGGCAGTCGCAGCGCCGATATAACGGAGACCGAAGAGCGTGAGAAGATGATTACCCAACACCCCGAGTCCCAGCAAAGACAGTAGCTTGATGTCGCGAGCGGTCCATGTCGTGCGATCGCCTTCCCTCCACCACCAGAGTGGGATCAGGATCACCAGCGCGCCGAAGCCGCGCAACAGGGACGTTTCCACCGCCGAAAATGCGCCAAGCGCCAGCTTCTGTCCCACAATGGACCCGCCCCAGACCAGCGCCGAGGTGGTCAATGCGGCATAGGCGGCGAAAATCGATGGTTTCTGCATGGACGCTATTCCTCGATCGACGACACGAGCGGGGTGCCACGTGACGCGAGCACCGGATTCTAGGCGGATGGTGTCGGGGTGATGATCCAAATTCCGTCCCGGATGGTCGCCAACACAGCGGACACCCGCTGATCCATCCTGACGACCCGGTTGAGTTCCTGAATTGCAGCGGTACGGTCGTCAGGCGGGGGTTCGAGCAATACGTCTCCGTTCCACAACACATTGTCGATGAGAATGACCCCGCGCGGGGCCAACAACTCCATTGCGCGGCGATAGTAATTCACATAGTTGAGTTTGTCGGCGTCGATAAAAATCAAATCGTAGGGACCCGTGAGTCCCGCCATTGTCTCCAACGCCGCCCCCATCCGGATCTCAATCTTTCGACCATGAGGGGATTGCGCAAAAAATCGCCGCGCCACCGCCGCTGACACAGCATCGATTTCGCACGTGACAACCTGTCCTTGATCAGGCAACGCCTCCGCAAAACAGAGCGCGCTATAGCCCGTGAACATGCCGATCTCCAGTACTCGTTTGGCCTGCACGAGACGGGCCATCAAATGCAGGAAGGCCCCTTCAAGCGGCCCCACCAACATCCGTGCATACTCCATCGTCCGTTCCGTCTCTTCGCGAAGGGCGCGGCGGACCGGAGTTTCGGGCAATGAATAGGCAGCCGCATAGGCATCAATTTTCGGCGACACGAGATCGGGCATCGGTTTCACTCCGGCAGAGAGTTGTGCGACAATTCGCACCGGCCGCGGGATCATACCATGGACGTCCCCGGAGAAGGAGCCTGAAGGTGAACACATTGGCGACATTGGAACCGCTGACGACACGTTTGTTGGAAATCCGGCGCATCCAGAGCGCGGCCGCAGTACTCTCGTGGGACCAGGAGACATATATGCCCGCCGGCGGCGGGGCCGCACGCGCAGAGCAGATCGCGACGCTCGAAGGTCTTGCCCATCAAAGACTCGTGTCCGCTGAGCTCGAAACGTTGCTCACCGAATGGGTCGACCCCGCGACCGGACAGGCCGCGGACGGTTGGGATGAACCCTCACGGTCGTTGTTGCGGGAAACCTGGCGCGATTTCAGCCGGGCCAAGAAACTTCCATCCGACTTTGTGATCCGCCTCAGCCGCGAGTGTTCCCTGGCCCAACAGGCCTGGGTGACGGCACGGGAAGAAAGCCGGTTCTCAAAATTTCTGCCTTCACTGAAGATCATCCTGGGCCTCAAACGTGATGAGGCTGGGTACCTGGGCTATCGGAACTCGCCCTACGATGCGCTATTGGATACGTATGAGCCGGGTTCCACCATCGCCCAACTCACGCCACTATTCGCGCAACTACGGGAACGCCTCGTTCCTCTTTTGCAGCGCGTTCAGGCCAGTCACACGGCCATCGACGACCGTTGCCTGCACCAAAGCTTCGACGAGGCTAAACAGGTGGAGTTTGGGCGGCTGGTACTGACCGCCATGGGTTATGACTTCGAGCGGGGGCGCCTCGACCTCTCGGCCCATCCCTTCACGACTTCCTTTCATCCTACCGATGTCCGGGTAACAACACGGGTCTTCGAAAAAGATCTGCCGTCGTGCCTGTTTAGTTGCATCCATGAAGGGGGCCATGGCCTGTACGATCAAGGCTTGGACC
This sequence comes from Nitrospira sp., assembly GCA_040376625.1. Classification (GTDB taxonomy): domain Bacteria; phylum Nitrospirota; class Nitrospiria; order Nitrospirales; family Nitrospiraceae; genus Nitrospira_A. Next base: position 12,464 of record JBEIQG010000087.1, read on the forward strand.
CTCGATACTATGGCTCCCCCCTCGGCGAATCCCTGTCACTCGGCTTCCACGAAAGCCAGTCCCGCCTTTGGGAGAATTGTGTCGGCCGGTCCCGTGCGTTCTGGCACTGCTTTTACCCCATGTTGCAGCACACGTTCCCCCAACAGTTGGCAAACGTGCCTCTCGACCAATTCTATGCGGCGATCAATCGGGCCAGCCCCTCGCTGATCCGCGTCGAGGCCGACGAATTGACTTACAACTTACACATCATGCTTCGTGTCGAAATCGAGCAGGCCCTCATTGAGGGCCGGGCAGAACCGGAAGATCTGCCCGGACTCTGGAATGACAAAATGCGATCGTACCTGGGCATTGTGCCGGAACGGGATGCCGAGGGGGTCCTGCAGGATGTGCATTGGTCGATGGGCGCATTCGGATATTTTCCGACCTACACCTTGGGCAACCTGTATTCCGTGCAATTCTTCGAACAAGCCGCACTCGAACTTCCGCAACTGGAGGAAGATATACGGGCAGGCCACCTTTTGCCTCTCCGGCGATGGCTCGAGCAGAAAATCCACCGCTGGGGACGGATGTTCACGCCCGACCATCTGGCCCGACGGGTCACTGGGAGCGGGATCAAACCCGAGCCGTTTCTCCGTTATCTCGAAACAAAGTACGCGGAGCTATACCAACTCTGAATTGTGAGCCCCATTTCACCACCTCCACGTCGCCTCCAATCCTCCTGCGTGTCTTTGCCGGGCGCCATCATTCAGGCAATGATTACAATAGTTCCGGCACCGCTCTAGGGCCACAACAGGGCCCTTTAGCTCTATTCAGGCAATCGGTGTTCGTGCTATTTCTCCCGCCCACATGAATTAGGAAATTTATCTTAGTTTGTAACCCTGCGCCAGTGGATGGATCGGCTGAGCACGTGGGATCCGGAATCGAACAACGAGTCCTCGGACCATTCCGTCCACACGAAGGGGCTCCGGCAGATGAGGTTTCCAGCGTCGATGTCGAGACAGTAGCCGCCACTATCAATAGGTTGTTTGAAATTACATTCGACATCCCAAGAATGCCGCTCGCCGGGGATCACGGAAGCTATGGGAGCCGCCCGCAGGGGGGGCAAAAGGCCTTCCAGCAAGGCCGCAGTGAGGGAAGGGGCGAATCGTACTGTGAAATGTACGTTGAGCCTCTGGATGGGAACACGTTGCTGGCGAACTTA